>JBKPTD010000227.1:0-28754 GCA_046735375.1 Actinomycetota bacterium
CACGCTGGGACGGGTCGGGCAACCCGCCGACGTCGCCGACGTCGTCGCGTTCCTCGCCTCACACGACGCCCGCTGGATCACCGGCGTCACCATCGAAACCAGCGGCGGCTACCTGCTCGGACCCCCCACGAACTAAGCCACCCACGCCCACAGCCAACACATCGACCCCCGGCACCGCACCTGGAACCATCCCACATCATGCGCATCGGGGTCCCACGCACCTCGTCCGGCTCCCGACGTCGAGCTCGCCAACGTCGAGGACACGAATCGCGTACCGCCGGCCGCGAATCGCGCACCCAGCTCGAAACCATCTGATGTGCCGAGAGACGCCAGCGTGATAACCGCAGGTCAGCGGCCTACGTCCACCAGATGTCACGCGCCGAAGACTGCGGGGCATGCGGCTCCAAGGAGACTTCCGCGGAAGACTTCCGGCTTACTGGTAGGACCAGGAAACCCTGACGGAGCACCGCCGCGGTGGCGGTGGAGGCTACGACCCGGGGGCAGAGCCCGGCACCGGGTCGGGGAGCAGCGGCACGGTGAGGCCTTGGTCGCGTCCGAGCAGCACGGCGCGAATGATGGCGTTCGATCCGAACCGGTCGCGCACGTTGTCGAGGACCGCATCAAGGGCGTTGCCGCTGCGGCGATCGAACGGCAACTGCAGCTGGATGGCGGTGTCGTCGTCGAGGTTGCTGAGGGTGATGCCGACGAGTGTGAGGCCGGCACGGTGGATCATCGGCATGGCGGTCCGCACGAGATCTCGCATGGCAACGAGGATCGTCTGGGTGTCCGCGGTCGGCTGGGGCAGCGTGTGGGAACGGGTCGCGCGGGAGAAGTCGTCGAAACGCATCCGGAGGACAACCGTGTGGCAGACCCGGCGGCCGGCCCGCAGCCGGCGAGTGACGCGGTCGACAAGTGCGACGACGATCGCGTCGAGAGCCTCGGGGGATCTCCTCCGGCGGCCGAGTGCCCGCTGCGATCCGATCGAGTGTCGTCGTCGGCCAACCTCCACCGGCCGCGGATCGTAGTTGTTGGCCAAGGCGTGGAGATGGTGGCCGGAGGCCCGACCGAGCATAGAGACCAGGGCTGCTTGGTGCAGCTGGGCAACCTCACCGACAGTCTTGATTCCGCGGTCATACAACTTGGCCGCAGTGACCCGGCCGACCCCCCAGAGGCGTTCAACCGGCAGCGGATGGAGGAACTCCAACTCGCCGTCGGGTGGCACGAGCAGCAGGCCGTCGGGCTTGGCCACGCCGCTCGCCACCTTGGCGAGGAACTTCGTTCTGGCGATGCCCACGGTGATGGGTAGACCCACGCGTTCGAGGATGTCGCGGCGCAGCTGCACAGCGATCTCGACCGGGGTGCCGGAGACCCGCCACAGCCCGCCAACGTCGAGGAACGCCTCATCGATGGAGAGGCCCTCGACCAGCGGAGTCGTCTGCTCGAACACCTCGAAGGCGGCCTTGCTCGCCTCGGAGTATGCCGACATCCGTGGTTCGACGACGATCGCCTGAGGGCACAGCCGGCGTGCTTGCCCGCCGCTCATCGCAGTGCGTACGCCGAGGGCCTTGGCTTCATAGCTGGCGGCCAGAACGACGCCCCCGCCGACGATCACCGGCCGACCGCGCAGCCGAGGATCATCTCGCTGCTCAACCGAGGCATAGAAGGCATCGAGATCGGCATGGAGGATCGTCGCCGCACCCGGCACGAACATATGTTCGCATTCCCCGCCCACAGAACCCGTACTGGACACCCTCGGAACCGTGAATCCGCGCCGACGGAGGAAACGGTGGCTTTACCCGGCGGGTTGCGACCCGTCAACGAGACGCTGGCAGCACGACCTCGAAGCGACAGCCGGTCGGCGTGTTGCCCACCGTGATCCGACCAGCGTGCGCCTCCACGATCCCGCGGGCGATCGCCAGGCCCAGCCCGGCACCCTCGTCCGGACCGGGGGTCCGCGCATTGTTGCCGCGCCAGCCGATGTCGAAGACACGCTGGATATCGGTGGTCGCGATACCGCCGCACCCGTCGCTGACGGCGAGGACGGCGCCGTCCAGCCCGGCGGACGCCTTGACTTCTACCGTGCCATCCGAGGGCGTATGCCTGATGGCGTTGATGACGAGGTTGCTCAGGACGCGGGAGATCTCCCGGCCGTCGGCTCTCACCATGACTCGGCCGGAGGCCCTCCCGCTGAGGTGTACGCCGCGCGAGTGCGCCAAGGCGTCCGCGCCCGCGACCGTGTCGCTGACGAGGTCGGCAAGCGACACCTTGGCAAGCGACAGGCGCAGCGCGCCGGCGTGGATGCGGGAAAGCTCGAAGAGGTCGTCGACCATGGCCGAGAGCCGGTCTACCTCGATCCGGATCTGCGTGTGATAGCGCGCGGGATCGTCGGCTATATCGTCCTCGAGCGACTCGGCCATCGCGCGCAGTCCGGCCAAGGGGGTCCGCAGGTCGTGGGACACCCACGCGACCAGCTCACGCCGCGACGCCTCGAGCGCCCGCTCGCGCTGCCGCGATGCAGTGAGCCGGGCACTGGTGCTCGCCAGCTCCTTGCTCAGCGCCGCCAACTCGGCGGTGGGCGGATCAGCCGGAGCAGCGAACTGTTCCCCGGTGCCGAACGCGCGCGCCGCGTCACGTAGCGCCCGGCTTCCCGCCACCACGCGGCGCCCGAGGATGAGCGCGACCGCCAGTGAGACGAGGCCGGCGACCAGACAGACCACAAGGACGACGCGGAAGTCGTGGGTGGACAGGAACATCGCCTCGGCTGTGGCCACGATCCCGGCGACGAGCGCGAGCACGGCGATCAAGGCGACCGCGGCCAGCGATACCCACAATGACCGATGGCGGAGCAGCCACAAGGCGAGGAGACCGATGACTCCGACACCACCCGCCGCCGCGGCGGCGATCAACGCAATTTGCAGAGTGTCGTTCATGTCAGCTCCCGGCCACAGTCTGGTCCGTGGTCGCCTGGGGTCGCTCTACGGACATGTGTCGCACGCTCTGATCGGTGGCGTTCGGTGCGTCGAGCCGGTAGCCGACGCCCCACACCGTGGCCAGCAGCACCGGGTTCGCGGGATCGGCCTCGATCTTCTCTCGCAGCCTGCGGACGTGGACGGTCACCGTCGACTGGTCGCCGAACGACCATCCCCAGACGTTCTCGAGCAGCTCCGCGCGGCTGAAGGCTCGCCCGGGATTGGCGAAGAAGAACGCGAGCAGGTCGAACTCTCGTCCGGTCAGCTGCAGCGGCTGCCCGGCCTTCTCGGCCCGGTGCGCGAAGACATCGATCTCGATATCGCTGACGCGCAGCACCCGCGCCCCTGTCGCGGTGGGATCCGTCGCCCCCCGCATCCGCCGCAGCACGGACTGCACTCGCAGCACCAGCTCACGCGGGCTGAACGGCTTTGTCACGTAGTCGTCCGCACCGAGCTCGAGACCCAGGACCCGGTCGCTCTCGGTGCCCAGAGCGGTCAGCATGATCACCGCGACCGGCCCGAGCTCGCGTAGCCGGCGGCAGACCTCGAGCCCGTCCAAGCCGGGAAGCATGAGATCAAGGACGGCGAGGTCGGGCAGCCGAGCGCGGGCCATCGCGAGCGCGGTCGACCCATCGGCCGCGTGCTCCACATTCATGCCGGCTCGACGCAGGTAGCCCACCACGACCTCGGCAACGGTGGGATCGTCGTCGACGACCAGCACGCTGGCGTCCATATGGTCGAGCCTAGAGATGCAGCCCGCGGTTCCGGCCGCATGGCCAGCGACCGTCCGCGATCTGTAAGCTCCCGCCCCGGTCCGCGCAGAGTTCGCCGCAGTCAGTCGTACCCGGCCTCCACCCACCAGCCCTGCTCGTCGGCGATGAGCAACCAGGCACCGGCGTCGGTGAGGACCTGGACACGGGCGCATCGCCGGGCGGATCGCCTATCCCACCAGCGCTCGTCGACCGGCCACGGGCCGGCCCAGCCGACGACCGGCTGCCGCGCGGTGGCGTCGACAGCGATGGTGGCCGGTGCTGCGGAGATGACGGCACGTTCACTGACCTGCACGGGCTTGCCCGTCGCGTCGAGCACGATGGCGGACTTGAGCTGTGGAAGTACGCGTGCTGGCGACGGGGCTGGCAGCCGGCCGGGCCACGGCTGCTCAGCCGGCCGGCTCGGGGTGCGCTGATCCCCCCACGGGATCACCTCGATGGCGTCAGCCGGGCTGCGGCCGCCACTTTGTACGGGCACGAGGACTGCGCCGTGGCCGAGCAGGCTGTGGACACGGTTGACGGCTCGCCTGGCCCGTTCGTCGTGCTCGCCTGGACCACCCCACAGCGCGGTCGGGAACTTGCCGGCAGGTATGGCTTCGACTGGCTCGAGCCGCAGCACGACAAGTCCCTGTGGCGGCTCGAGATCGTCGTGCAAGGGCTGGTCACGGGGAGGCTGAGCGAAGGCGGTGCCGGTGAGCCAGCCCTCGATCTGCCAGCGGGCGCGGTCGGCGATATCCGTGGCCGCCATCGCGCCGTCGTGGCGCCATCGCCGAGACAGCCATCCGCCGTCATGGGTCTGTGCGGCGATATCGACGCTGGTCGCGACGAGACCCCTGTCGGTGAGAGCCGCGACGAGATCCTCGGCGGCTGCCTTCGCGTGGAAGGCAGCGGTGTCCACCCGGTTGACCGGCGGGTCGAGATCGCGCCTGACGGTGAGATCGGACGGGGGCTTACGAGCCGCGAGTGGCCGCTCCTCCCGGCCGGCCGCGAGCTGATGGGCAAGCGCGCCGTCCTCACCGAAGCGGGCGAGCACATCGGCAGTGGGCAGCGCGGCGAAAGCGCCCAAGGTTCGTATCCCCAGTCGCCTCAGCAGGTCGGCGAGCTCGGGCCGGTCGAGAGTGTCGACAGGAAAAGGTGTGAGGAACTCCGCTGTCCGGTCCGGCGGCACGATGTTGCTGGGGGGCGCGGGGTCGGTGAAGCCCCGATCGGAAATGCTCCGATCGGAAATGCCTTGCCGGGCGGCGAGCGCGGCGGCGAACACGCCATCGGCAACCCCCGCTTGGCATTCGTATCCCAAGGCGAGGACGGTGCCGGCCAACCGGGCCGCAGCGTTCTCTTCGCCCTGGAAGTAACGGGCCGGCCCCTGGGCGCGTACCGCACACAACCCCGGACGGACGATCTCCACTCCGGGAGCCACCGATTCGACCGCCGCGACCACCGGCTCGAAGGTCCGTGCCGCCACTGCCGGATCGTGCGGCAGGGTGACCAGGTCGGGACAGCGTCCCTGGGCTTCGCGTTTGCGCTGGCCCCGGCGTACACCCTCCGCCCGGGCAGCAGCAGAGCAGGCGACGACCCGGTTGGCGCTCAGCACTGCGACCGGTACGCCATCAGCGTCCTCGATGCCGGTGGGGCCGCCGACCGTCGACGCGGCGGCAACCGCGGCGACCACCGGCCAGTCCGGGCACCACAGAACTAGCGCCCGCACGATTCCTCCAGACCGGCGGGTTGAGGGCTGGGCTCCAGGGCGATGCCGGGCAGCGGGACAACCACGCCGGACTGCTCCCGGCGAGGTGACCGCGGCTTCTCAAGTGGCTTGTCCGGGAGGGAGGTGGGCGGGTGCGGGTGGAGCCACACTTCTTCGGTACGGGGGATGGCCGCGGCGCCTCGGCCGCCCGTCCGCAGTGTCATCGCATGCCATCGGAGCCGCCCGTGGCCGTTGCCGATCCCTTCCCACCGGTGATCGGTGACGCTCAGCCGCAGGTCGGCACCCTCCCACTCGCCCAGGCAGACAAGCACGCTGCCTCGCTGCCTGACCCTTGCCGCGAGCCGCCGTGCGTCATTGCCGCGCACCGGCCTTGGCGGGCGTACCACCACCACGTCGATCGCGTCGGCGAGTGCCGCCACGACTGTCCCCCAGGTATCGCCGGGGTGCGGAATCAGGACCAGTCGGTCGAGATCGATGCCAAGCTCACTACCCGCGGTCAGGCCTATCTCCGGGACACCCACGACAGCCCCCCACAGGCCAGCGGCGGAGGGGCCGGCGAGCAAGGCGAGGACCAGCGACATCCCACCTTCGACGGTGACGGTTGAGCCCTTCTTGAGCCCGCCAGGGAGCACCCCGGCCAGCGCATCGAGCGAGGGCAGGGTGGCCGCACCGACCCGTCCGTCCTGGTCAAGCCTCGTGGGAAGGCCGGAGGGGAGGGCCTGCACGGTGACGGTACTCACAGTCCTATGCTCGAACATTTGTTCGAACATCGCAACCGCCGCCACGATGAGGTTGGGAATGCTGGGGCGGGGAACCGGCGGGGTTCCGTCGGTTTCTCACGAAACGGCCGCGGTGATGTTGCGAACACGACAGGATGTCAGTCGGTCACAGATCGCTACTCGGGGAGCGCTGTCTGTACGCATGATCACGCATGGCTGGGACCGGCTTCGAAGCGACGCTGAGTACGGCGACGTCGATCGCAAGCTGGCAGCCGCGCTCGAGCGGATCGCCACGGGCGGTCGCAAGATGCTGCGTACGGCGGCTCTCGCGGAGGGCCTTTCGACGACCCAGGCCGAGCTCTTGTTGCAGATCTTCACTGTGCAGCGGGAGATACGTGCGCCCGCCACGCTCGCGCAGCGTATCGGCGTCAGCCGACCCACGGTGGCGGATGCCCTCGCCACGCTCGAGCGGAAGGGTCTCGTCGTTCGCCAACGGCACCCGGCCGATGGGCGCCGTCGTGTCCTCGATCTCACTCTGCATGGGCGGGCCGCCGCCGAGCGCCTGTCCGGTTGGGACATACCGCTGGTCAAGGCGGTTGCCAAGATGCCCGAGTCCGACCGCCCTGACACCCTGAGAGCGCTGCTCGAGGTCATCGCCGCGCTGACCGACGCCAGGGTGGTCTCTGCCGCGCGCACCTGCACGACCTGCCGCTTCTTCCGGCCCGACCTTCACCCCGGCGCTGCTCCGCATCACTGCTTGCGGCTCGAGGCGCCGCTGCTCAATGCAGATCTACGGGTCGACTGCCAGCTCCACGAGCGCGCCCCTTCCTGACCGGGCGCAAGGTGCTTATGGGACGACGCCGGCGCCGGTGCCGAGAAAATCCGCCAAGAGCGCGTTGACCGCCGCCGCCCTTTCGATGTTCAGCAAGTGCGACGCCTCATCGAGCACGACGAGTCGGGCACTGGCGATCGACCCGGCGATCCGCTCCGCGTGATGCGGCGGAGTTGCGGGGTCGCCTGCGCCGGCGATCACCAGTGCCTCCGCCGTGATGTCTGGCAGCCGTTCCACCAGATCGAGGTGTTCGATCGCGGCACAGCAGGCCGCGTATCCGAGAGCCGGTGTCTTCTCGAGCATCCCCCGCATTTCATCGATCGTGCTGGGCTCCTGGCGCGCGAAAAGCGGCGTGAACCACCGGGCGAGCACAGACTCGCTGATCGCCGCCATTCCGCCGGCTGACACCGCAGCGGCACGCTCCGCCCAGGAGGAAGGTGGGCCGAGAGCGGCTGATGTCGACAGCAACGCGAGCCGCCCGACCCGCTGCGGTGCCTCCGCCGCCAGCCACATGGCCGCCATCCCGCCAAGCGACAGCCCGCAGAGATCCGCGCGGCGGACGTCGAGCCGGTCGAGGAGCGCCATCAGATCGGCGCCGATGTCTTCAATGGTGTACGGCCCCGGCGGCACCGGTGAGCTCCCGTGCCCGCGGTGGTCGTACCGCACGATCCGGAACCGATCGCGCAGCGCGGACACCTGCAGATCCCACATCTGCAGCGTGGTGCCGAGCGAGTTGGCGAAAACGAGTACCGGTGCGTCGGGTGGGCCGTCCTCGACGTAGTGGACCGGGATGGCACCCATGGTCAATGTCGGTCGCGATCTCGCGACCGATACGCCTGCAGGACCCGGTCGATGAACACCTGGCTGCTCCCCAGATAGTCGGCCGGTTCGAGGAGGCGGTTCAGCTCCTCAGCCGTGAAGACGTCGTGCAGGTCCGGCCGTGCCGCAGCGACCCGGCCCGCCACGAGGTCTGCGAGTGCATGCCCAGACTCCTCGGCCTCGGCGCATGCGCTGACCACCACTTCGTGTGCCGCCGCTCGGCCCAGGTGCGGAGCGAGGGCCGTACTTACCCGCTCGGCGAGCAGCAGGTCACCGAGCAGATCCAGGTTGGCGCGCATGCGGGCCCGGTCCACCTCCAACCGGTCGAGCGACTCCCGCAACCAGGCCGCCGCCGAGCCGGTGGCGCGCAGAAGCTCGCTAAGCGGCCGCCGTTCGGCGTGCCACGCTCCGACCGCTCGCTGGTGTTCGTGATCCATGGCGGCGAGGAGGGTCGCGACGAGACCGGGTGCCTGTCGCGCGTTGGCGCCGGCACAGATCGCCGCGATCGGGTTGTGCTTCTGCGGAAGCGTCGAGGAGCCACCTGCGCCCTCGGGTCCCCGCTCTCTGACCTCGGCGACCTCTGTCTGGGCCAGCAGCACGATGTCTTTGGCAATCTTCGCGATGGCGCCGGCGGTCACGCCGAGGCCGCCGGCGAGCTCGGCGACCCGCGTGCGGTCGGTGTGCCACGGCAGGATTGGATCGGCCAGGCCGAGCTCGTTGGCGAGCAGAGCAGTGACTTTGGGCCCGTCGGTGCCGAGCGAAGCCAGGGTGCCGGCGGCACCGCCGAGCTGGACGGCGAGCCTGGTGCGGCGGATCTGACCGAGGCGGGTGGCCGCCGCCGCGAGGCCGCTGAGCCATCCCGCCGCGATGAGCCCGAACGTCGCGGGAAGGGCGTGCTGGAGCAGGGTACGGCCGGGCAGCAGGGTGGTCCGGTGCTCGTCGGCGAGCTGGGCCAGGGAGTCGGTGGTCGCGTCGAGGTCGGCCTCCATGTGACCGAGCGCTCGGTGCGCCACCAGCATCGCGGCGCTGTCGAGGACGTCCTGGCTGGTTGCGCCGAGATGGACGTAGCCCGCCGCGTCGGGAGGGACAGCCCTCGTCAGCGCGCTCACCAACGGAACGACTGGATTGCCGCTCGCCCCGGCCTGTTCGCCGAGCGCCGCTGCGTCGAACTCTCCCGACTGGCAGGCCGCCGCGATGGCCTCGGCCGCCGAGGGCGGGATCAATCCCGCGATCGCGCCGGCTCGGGCGAGCGCCGCTTCGACGTCGAGCATCGCGGCCAGCCAGCCCCGGTCGGTTACCGCGCCGGCGACTGCTCCCCGGGCCAGCACCGCACCGAACAGGCCTGTGTCGTCAGACATCGAAGAAGGCCGTCTCGTGATCTCCTTGCAGCCTGATATCGAACCGGTAGCCATCCTCGTCTGGCGTTGCCATCAGCGTCGTCCGAGCCTGCGGGTCGAGCATGGCGAGCACGGGGTCGCCGGCGTCGGCTGCCGGCTCGTCGGCGAAGTAGATCCTGGTCAGCAGTCGCTTGAGCAGCCCGCGCGCGAAGAAGAGGACCTCGATGTGGGGAGCCTGCAGCACCCCGTCGGGGCTGCGCACCGGACCCGGTTTGACGGTTCTGATCGCATAGCGGCCGAGCGCATCGGTGGCACACCGGCCGAATCCTCGAAACGATGGTCCGTCTTGATCAGGACGGCGCGAACCGGCGTAGCGGCCCGACGGGTCGGCCTGCCAGGTCTCCACGAGCCCGTCCGGCACCGGCTCGCCCGCGCCGTCGAGGACCTGGCCGCGCAGCCACAGTGCCCCCGGGGCGCTTGTGTCGACCACGAGCGGCCCGGTCTCTGAGGGCAGCGCGAAGCCGAAGAACGGCCCGATCGTTTGCGAGGGTGTCCGGCCAAGAACGGTGGCTCCCGCCGCTCCGATGCTCATCTCGGACCGTCCTCCGGCTCGAACGGCGTCCCCACAGAGCCGTTCAGCACAATGTCGAAGCGATAGGCCAGCGCCCACTCGGGCTCGGTCGTCGCTGGGTCGAACCTGGAGACCAGCCGCTGTCGGACGAGGGGATCGGGGATCGAGTTGAAGATCGGGTCATGATCGAAGAGCGGGTCGCCGGGAAAGTACATCTGCGTGACGAGGCGCTGGCTGAAGGCACGGCCGAACACGGAGAAGTGAATGTGGGCTGGGCGCCAGGCATTGTCGTGGTTGGCCCACGGATAGGCGCCCGGCTTGATCGTGACGAAACGATACGAGCCATCTGCCCCGCTCAGGCACCGGCCGGCGCCCGTGAAGTTGGGATCGAGCGGCGCCGGATGGTTGTCCCCCGCATGCGCATAGCGACCCGCTGCGTTCGCTTGCCATGTCTCGAGCAGCGCATCAGGCACGGGGCGGCCGGTCGAGTCGAGCACGTGGCCGTGCACGATGATCCGCTCACCGAGCGGTTCGCCGCGATGCTGGCGGGTGAGATCGTGATCGAGCGGGCCGATCGATTCGGCGCCGAAGACCGGCCCGGTCAGGTCGGCGAGGGCCGCCGGCAGGACGAGCGGCGTCCGGCCGGGGGCACGGAGCAGCGTCGAACGATATGGGGGGTAGAGGTAGGGCGGATCGATTCCGCCCGCGGCCGCTACCGCGTCGGTCGCTTCCTGCACCGATTCCTCCTCCGGCTTCTCTCTGATTGTTCAAGGGACACTAATCGAGGGTGTAGGGGAGGCCGACGTAGTTCTCGGCGAGCGAGGTTGCCGCGGCAGTGGACGAGGTGACGTAACGCAGCTGTGAGAGCTGCAACTGCTCGTCGAAGGCGTCGTCGCTCAGTCTGTGCAGCATCGACGTCATCCACCAGGAAAAGTGCTGGACCCGCCATACCCGCTGCAGGCAGGTCGTGCTGTACGAGTCGAGCAGGTCGGTGCGGCCGCTGGCGTACCACGCGGTGAGACCAGCGGCGAGCGTGGTCACGTCTGCCACCGCCAGGTTGAGCCCTTTTGCGCCGGTCGCCGGGACGATATGGGCCGCATCGCCGGCCAGGAACAGCCGCTTGTACTGCATCGGCTCGGCCACGAAGCTGCGCATCGGCGTGATGCCCTTCTCGAGCACCGGTCCGGTGGTTAGCTCCCAGTCCCCGGCGCGGGCGAGGCGGGTCCGCAGCTCGGTCCAGATGCGATCGTCGGGCCATCCCTCGAGCGTCTCGTCCGGTGCCACCTGGAGATAGAGCCGGGTGATCTCGACGCTGCGCATGCTGTGCAGCGCGAACCCGCGCTCATGCCAGGCGTAGATGAGCTCGGCCGAGGAGGGCGGCGCCTGAGCCAGGATGCCCAGCCAGCTGAACGGATAGATCCGCTCGTAACCGCGGAGGACGCCCAGGGGTATCGACGGGCGGCAGACGCCGTGGAATCCGTCGCAGCCGGCGATGAAGTCTGCGGTCAGCTCCTGCGCTGCGCCGCTGTGGCCGAAGCGCACCGTCGGCCGGCTCTCGTTCAGCCCGTGCACCGCCACATCGGAGACCTCGAAGAGGATGTCGCCGCCCTTGTCCAGCCGAGCCTGGATCAGGTCTTTCACCAGTTCATGCTGGCCATAGATCGTGATCGTCTTGCCGCCCGTCAGCTCGCTGAGCGCGATCCGGTGCGCGGTGCCCTCGAACAGCAACTCGAGGCCGTGGTGCACCATGCGTTCCCTCATCAGGCGGTCGCCTAGTCCGAGTGCGCAGAGCAGCTCGACGGTCGAATGCTCGAGCACGCCAGCGCGGATGCGGCTCTCGACGTACGCGCGGCTGCGATCCTCCAGCACGACGCAGTCGATGCCCTGCCGATCCAGCAGGTGGGACAGGACGAGACCTGCAGGCCCGGCCCCGACGATGGCGACCTGGGTATCCACGGCGTATCAGTGGGACGGATCGCTGATCTGCGGAGGCAAGGCACGGTCGGAGGGTCGATCGCCGCGGGAGGCGGCAATCAGCAGGTCGCGAACCGAGTCCGGGTCCACGGGCCGAGGGTTCGCGAATGCCGACGCCGTCACGAGACGGGCGGCTTGTTCGGCGTCCGCTTCCCGGAAGCCGACAGCGGCGAGGGAGGTTGGCGCGCCGATTCGGCGGGCGAGATCCCAGATGCCCTGGGCGGCGGTGGCCGAGCCAAGCGCCCTGGCCAGCCGCGCCATGGCTGCCGGGGCATAGTCGGCGTTGTAGGCCGTGGCGTACGCGATGACAGCGGAGTGCACCGGCGCGTGCGGGAGGTTGTACGTGCCTCCGAGCACGTGGCAGATCTTGTGATGGACGCCCATTCCGGTGGTGCCGAGGACCCATCCGGCGAGCCAGGCACCGTACTGCGCCTCGCTGCGCGCGGCGAGATCGGTGGGATCGGCGACGACCTGGGGGAGCGCGGCCGCGAGGGCGCGGACGCCTTCCTCGGCCAGCAGCGAGGTGACCGGTGAGGCGGCGGAGGAGTACATCCCCTCCACGCAATGGGCGATCGCATTCATCGCGCTAGCGGCGGACGTGGATACCGGCAGCCCGACGGTCAGCACGGGGTCGTACACAACGGTTCTCGGCAGGACATGGAGGTCGCGCCCGGTTGTCTTGCGGTCCCCTTCGGTCAGGCCCCAGATCGGGGTCATCTCCGACCCGGCGTAGGTCGTAGGCACCGCAACGATCGGCAGGTGGAGCTCCTTTGCGATCGCCTTGGCCAGACCGGTCGCCGAGCCGCCGCCGATGGCCACGATCGTGTCTGCGCCGGCCTCGCGCGCGTAGGCGACGGCCGCCCGCGCCTGCTCGACCGGGACGTGCATGATGACCTCGCCGATGCGGCCGGCGAGTCGATCGCCCAGGTCTGCTGCTATCTCGTCTGCTCGGGGCTTCATCGCCTCATCCGCGATGAGCAGAGCACGGCGACCGAGCGTGTGGGCCTCGTCGGCGACGTCGCTCAGTGCGCCAACCCGGAGCACCGCGCGCACTGAGGGGGTGTCGTGGACGAAGGCCAACGTGGGCTGTGTCACGTCTGCCTCCCGCGCAGCTCCCGCAACGCGGCGAGCTCAGCCGGCGTCGGCGCCGAGGTGACCGTCAGGGCCGGAGAGACCCGCAGCGGCCAGCCCGTGTGCGCGCTGACCTCATTGACAGCGACGCCTGGATGGATCTCGGTGAGCACCAGTTCATGGCTGACGGGGTCGGGCCGCAGCACGCCAAGGTCGGTGATGACGGCGCTCGGGCCGCGGCCGCGCAGGCCGAGCCGTTCGCGTGAGTCGTGCCCGGTGTGGTGGCCGACACTGGTCACGAAGTCGAGGCGGTCGACAAACGTTCGCAGCGACTGGCGGACGACAACGATGACCTCGCGGGAGCTCGCTGCGATCTCCGGCGCGCCCCCAGCGCCGGGCAGCCGTACCTTCGGGTCGTCGTAGGGACCGATCACGGTCGTGTTGATGTTCGCGTATCTATCGATCTGTGCGGCGCTCAGGAAGCCGACGTCGATCCGGCCGGATTGCAGCCAGTACGCGAAGATCTCCGGCACCGAGACGACCGCGTCGGCCGTCTCGGCGAGCTCACCGTCGCCGATCGACAGCGGCGGGGTGGTGGGTTTGGCCCCGATCGCGCCGGACTCGTACACCAGCACGATGTCCGGTGCATGCAGTCGGCGCGCGAGGTTCGCGGCCAAGCTGGGCAAGCCGATGCCGACGAAGCACACCGCCTGGTCGCGCAGCGCTCTTGCCGCGACCACGGTCATGATGTCATCGGCGCTTACCGTCATCGACGCTCATCCGGCCAGCGCTGATTCGGCCTCGACCAGCCGCAAGTGGTCGCCGAAGCTGTCGACGTCGAGGACGTGCCTGCGCATCCAGGCCGCGAACCGGTCGCGGTCCCGGCTGATCGCGTCCCACGCCGCATAGAAGGCGTTGTCGCGATTGCTGTAGCCCTGTGTGTACGACGGATGCGAACCGTGCGGCACGACCGCGACGGCGGACAGTACCCAGGCAGGAAGCACTGTGGCCACCCGTGAGTCGAAGGCCGTCACCCGCTCCTCGACCGTCACGATGGATCGGTCCGCGGCGAGCACTGCCTCCTTCTGGACGCCGGTCAGCCCCCACAGGCCGACGTTGCCGTGCCGGTCCACCTGTTGCGCGTGGATGACGGCGACGTCGAGGTCGAGAGCGCGCACGGCAGTGAGCTCTTCGCCGGTGAACGGGCAGGTCACTGTGGCGACGTTCGCGGTCCGCTCGAGCAGATCGCTGCCGACATAACCACGGAGGGTGCCGAAAGGGAGGCCGGATGCGGCGGCGACGTAGCGGGCGGCCATGCCAGCGTGGCTGTGCTCTTCCAGCTCGATGGGCTGCGGCCAGCCGTCCTCGACCGCTTCCCTGAACCGGTGGAGGGATCCGACGCCGGGGTTGCCGCCCCAGGAGAAGACCAGCCTGTCCGCGGCGCCGACACCGATCATCTGGTCGTACAGGACGTCGGGGGTCATCCGCACGAGCGTCAGGTGGCGCAGAGTCTGGCGGAGGATCTCGTGCCCGGCCGCGTACGGGATCAGATGGGTGAATCCCTCGAGCGCAACGGTGTCGCCGTCACGGACGAGCCCGGACACCGCGGCGCGCAGGCTCGTGATCTCGGCCACGGTCAGCCTCTGGCGTAGAAGGGCGGGATGTCCGCGTCGACGTTGATCCAGACGGCCTTGGCCTCCGTGTACTCGTGCATCGCCTCGAAGCCCATCTCCCGTCCATAGCCGGACAGGCCCACACCGCCGAACGGCGATCCTGGGTTGACGCGCTTGTAGGAGTTGACCCAAACCATGCCCGCGCGCAGGTCGCGGGCCACCCGGTGGGCACGGGACAGGTCGCGCGTCCACAGGCCGGCCCCGAGGCCATAGTCGGTCCCATTCGCGATGCGCAGCGCCTCGTCCTCGTCACCGAAGGTGTGGACGACGACGACCGGGCCGAAGACCTCCTCTTGCGCGATTCGGTGGTCGGGCGCCGCGCGGACGACGGTCGGCTCCAGGTAGCAGCCGTCAGCCAGGAGTGGGTCGGCGGGAGCTTTCCCGCCACTCAGGATCGTGTCGCCCTCGTCGTCGGCAACCTTGAGGAAGGAGAGGACGCGATCGCGATGGCCCGGCGAGGTGAGGGGCCCCATCTCCGTCGCCGGATCCTTCGGGTCGCCGACCCTGATGCTCGCGGCCAACGCGGTGAAGCGCTCGAGGAAGTCATCGGCGATTCCCTCGTGAAGGAGAAGTCGGCTGCCGGCGATACACGCCTGGCCCTGGTTGTGAAAGACCGCGAATGCGGAGCCGTTGACGGCCGCGGTCAGGTCGGCGTCGTCGAAGACGACGTTCGCGCCCTTCCCACCGAGTTCGAGGTGGACGCGCTTGAGGTTGCCCTGACTGGCGGCGACGATGGTCCGGCCGATCGCTGTCGAGCCGGTGAAAGACACCTTGGCGATGTCGGGATGCTCGGCGATGCGGGCGCCGGCGGTTGCGCCGTAACCGACGACGACGTTCAGGACGCCGGCGGGCAGGCCCGCCTCTGCGGCAAGCTCCGCGATGCGCAGCGTCGACAGCGGGGTCAGCTCCGACGGCTTGATGACGGCGGTGTTGCCCGCGGCGAGCGCCGGACCCAACTTCCAGCTGGTGAACATGAGCGGGAAGTTCCATGGGACGATCGCGCCGACGACGCCGAGGGGCTCCCGGACCACGTAGTCGAGGAAACCGCGCTCCACCGGGACGACGCTGCCCTGGTACTTGTCGGCCATCCCACCGAAATAGCGGAAGGTCTCCGCGGTGCGCGGAACGTCCAGCCGCTGGGCGTCCCTGATCGGGTGCCCGGTGTCCGTGGTCTCCAGCAGCGCCAGCTCCGCCGCGTGCTCCTCGATGAGGTCAGCCAGGCGCAGCAGGACCCGCCCGCGGTCGGTGGCGCGCCACCGCCGCCAGTCGTCGAACGCTGCGGCTGCCGCGGTCACGGCGCGATCGACGTCGACTTCGCGTGCCTCGGCGACCGACGCGATCAGGCTGCCGTCATGCGGGTCGTGGACATCGATCGTGGCGCCGTCAACGCCATCGACCCACTCACCGCCGATGAAGAGCCTGGTCTGCACCACGGCTACGTCCCCGCTGGAGCGGCGGCCTGTCTCGCCGGCTCGGCGTGGGCCGCATTCGCCGCACGGTAGGCGAAGCCGATGATCGGGCCCAGAGTGGCGCCGCCAGCCCAGTACGCCTGCGCGGAGGCCGAGGCGACACAGTTGCCGACGCCGTAGAGGCCAGGGATGGGACGGCCCATGTCATCGAGCACCTGGCCGTCCGGGGAGGTCTTCGGGCCGCCCTTGGTGTCGAGCGTTCCGCCGGTCACGAGCGCGGCGTAGTAAGGCCCGGAGTCGCTGATCGGCCAGATGGTTGGGTTGCTGCGCTCGGGCTCGTCTCGCACAACGCCGTTGAACAGCAGCTGGACCGCGCGCTCGCCGCGGTGGAAGTCGTCGTCGACGCCGCGTGCCGCGAAGCCGTTGAAGCGCTCGATCGTTGCGCGCAAGTTGTCGACGAAGTCATCGGACAGCTTGAGGCCGCCTGTCACTCCGGCGTACTTCGCCAGCCGGTCGGCGATGCCGGCGGCCAGCTCCTCCAGCGTGGCGCCGGTGATCACGTGGTCGTCGTCAGCACCCGGCGGCACGATGAGGCGGCCGTACTCGTCGCTCGCCGAGTTCGCCTGGCTGCGCTGGTCCCAGATCTGGATGAGCACAAGGTTGGGATATTCGCCGGTCTGCGGATCCCAGGTGAAGAATGCCTGCGCAAGCTCGTTGTACTGCAGCTTCTCGTTGACGACCCGCTTCCCTTGCTTGTTCACGAAGATCATGGAGTCGCCGGCAACCGAGAACATGCCGGACATGTCGGCACGACCGGCGACCGCGCTCTCCAGCGGGATCGGGCACATCCAGGCGTAGTTGAGGTTGCGCAGCTGGGCGCCGGCGCTCGAGCCGATCCGGATGAAGTCGCCCTCGTTCGTCAGCGCCGCACAGCCGCCGAAGACAGGCATGTTGAGAAAGTTCTGCCGAAGCTCCTTGTCGTGAGTGAAGCCGCCGGTCGCGAAGATGACGGCCTTGCGTGCGAGCACGCGATGGCTCATGCCGTCAGGGGTGCTCGCCTCGACGCCCACCACCGCGTCGTCGTCGGTGACAAGGCGCTGCACCCGATGCGACGTACGGATGTCGATCCCGTCACGCTGGGCAGCCGCGCTCATCGTGCGAATGCCCACCTGCCCACCGTCGGACATGGTTTCCCGCGCGTCCGAGGGCACCAGGACGCGTCCAGTCGGCGCTTTGTCCTCGGGCAGTTCCGCCCAATAATCGGGAACGCCCTCGCAGTGGCGGTAGACGAGCGCGTCCCGCTCGCGGAGCAGTTCCGTGGCCGGCGACGCGCTCTCGTACACCGCCTTACACATCGTGTACTCCCACTCGCTCAGCCCCAGGGTCGGGCTGGCGGGGTCGTACTGGTGCGGGCGGGACAGCCGTGCCACGTACCGAAGGAAGTCCTCCTCCCGATCCTCGACACCCGCTGCGCGCATGGCTGCGTTGTTCGGCACCCAGTACCAGAACGCGGCTTTACGCGCGGTGCCGCCAAGCTCCGGCGCCTTCTCCAAGAGGATGACCTGGTTGCCCAGCCAGCGCGAAAACAGCGCGGCCGGCAGGCCGCCTCCGCCGCCGCCCACCACGACGATGTCGGCGACCGCGTCGACCGGCGCGCCGTCGTCGACCTGAACTGGTGCTGCCGATTCACGGGCCGCGATCTGCGGCGTCTCCTGAGTCACGGTTGGCACCTCTCTCGGAACCTCGATCTGGGTCGATGCGGCGGCGGGCGGCATGCCACGGTTCGACCGCCCGCCGGAGCGGACTGTCGGTTGTACCGGCGACGGCCGGGTAGCGGACGCGTACTCGACCGCCGCCGGGGAAAGCGGCTGTACGCCGTCAGATGCCGGCGCACAGCCACGTCGTCAGAACTCGATCGGATAGGTCGGCGTCTTGCCGCTCGCGATCAGATCGGGCAGCGCCGGGTCGGCGTTTTCCCAGACCAGAAGCATTGACCGCTTGGGCGAGTAGCCCTGGTGGCGAATATCCGCAGGCATCGCGCAGACGTCGCCCGCCTTCATGACCACTCTCGAGCGCACCGCGCCCGTCTCCCGGTCCTCCACCTCCCAGGTGATCTCGTCGGAGAGCTGGACGAACCATTCGACCCGATCGTTGCCATGGATGATCGGCAGGATGTACTCCTCGGTGGTCGGGCAGTAGAGCGAGTTCTTGCAGACGCTGACCACCGACGGGTTCCAGGTGACCTGGGAGCGCGACAGATACGCGAACAGGTTGAAGGACGCCACGTCGTTCTCGAAGCCCGGTTCCACCTCGACCTCAGGCTCGTCCTGTGGGACGTCAAGGAAGTGCCGGTTGATCGGATGGCCGGTCTCGTCACTGCGCAGACCCTCGTCGTCCGGCACGTTGACCATGCGCGCGGCCGTAACCCGGTGCCGCGTGATGGCGGCCCGGTTGTCTCCGTTCTTGACGCCAAAGGCCGACCCGGTCTCATGCGGGGAGGCGAACGGGTCGAAGGTCTCGTTCGTCCAGTCGTCCAGCATGTTCTCGAAGACGCCCTTGATGATCGACGTCTCGATGTTCTCCGTGTAATCGAGCTCGGCCTTGCGATAGGCGTCGTTGTAGCGGCCGGCGAAGATGTCCACGGTGCCGTAGTGGTTCATCGTGCCGAAGACACCGTCGAAATTGACGATGCCATAGAAGAAGTTCCACGCGACGTCGCGCTGGAGCGCTCGCAGGAAGGCGTCCACGCTCATGATGTGGCTGCCGGTGGGCCAGCTGATGTAGGCGAAGTATTCGTCGCGCTTGAAGGTGAACTGTCCCAGGGTGAACTCGCGATAGCCCTCGGAGTTCGGCGCGGATGTGGTGGTGTCGACAGTGGCGGTCATCGAGTCCGCTCCCATGTGCGTCAGAGGTCTGTCTCAGAGGTTCTGGGCGATCTCGGCCCAGCGGAACTGAGTGTCTGGACCGGCGATCGACTGCAGGAGGATCACACTCGGCGTGTCGGCCGAGAACCGGTAGGCGGCACCGGCCGGCAGCAGCGTCATATGTCCGCGGCGGGCGATGACCCGGCCCATCCGGGCACCGTCGGGCTCGCCGTCGAGTGCCACCGAGCCGCTGGCGTCCGGCGAGACCGGGCTCTGCTCGAGCTTCACGAGGCTGATTTCGACCTCACCGTCCATGACGAGGGCGAACTCGTCGTGGGCGGCGGTGCGCCATTCGCTGATGCCTTCCGCCCTGATCGCCTCGAGGACGTACTGCATGTTCTTCCCGACCGCGATCTTCTCGTACGGCTTGGCGTTGCTGGCCACGTCGAAGATGTTCGAGAAGGCGTAGTGGCGGGCATCGTCGTTGATCAGCTCGATGCCGCCCTTCTCGTAGCTGTCGAGCGATCCGAACTTGGTGACATAGCTGTCGGCCTGCTTGCCATGGAATGCGCTTGACGTCATACGCCGCCACCTCCGTGCGCCCTGGGTGACCGGGGGTGTTCGTAAAGCGAACAGGTGTCCGTGATGTGAACGCCGAGTTTCAGCGTTGACTGTTTGGCTGGTGCTGTCAAGTGGTCGTAGCACAGTATCGTTCGCTTTTCGCGCTATCGTTCGCTATGCGAACGGCGCTTTCCGCTGGCCGCGGCCTGCGTGGAGGGCGTCCTGGTCAACCGGGAGACACCATGGCAGGAGCGACAGCCGGGCAGCCGGCTCGGGCACGCCGAGTGTCCTCAACGGCGAGTCCGCGGACGGCCGGGGACTCGGCCGGAGAGTATGTCCAGTCACTCGACCGCGGCCTCGCGGTCATCAGGGCGTTCACCAACGAACAGCCCCGGATGACCATCGCCGACGTTGCCCGCGAGACCGGACTGACAAGAGCGGCGGCCCGGCGGTTCCTGCACACCCTGGCCAGCATCGGCTACGTGGGTTCGAACGGCGGCTATTTCTACCTTCGGCCGCGAGTGCTCGAGCTCGGCTACGCCTACCTGTCCTCGGCATCGTTCGCGGATATCGCGCAGGAGCACCTCGTCCACTTGGCCGAGGAGCTGCACGAGTCGTGCTCCGGGTCGGTACTCGACCTCCCGGATGTCGTCTACGTTGCCCGGGCCCAGACCAGCCGGATCATGACGATCGCGCTGGCGGTAGGAACCCGGCTGCCGGCCTATGCCACGTCGATGGGAAGGGTCTTGCTAGCGTCGCTGTCGGCGAAGGAGCTGGACGCCTATATGGCGGAGACAGACTTCGACCGGCTGACCGGGCACACGGTGACGGGGAAGGCGGCGTTGCGCCGAGTCCTGCGCACCGTGGCCGAGCAGGGCTTCGCCCTCATCGACCAAGAGCTCGAGCTCGGTGTGCGGTCGGCGGCGGCTCCCATCCATGATGCGGACGGGAGGGTCATTGCCGCCATCAACGTCAGTGCGCATGCCTCCCGGGTAACCCTGCAAGAGCTCCGGTCATATTTTCTGCCGGCCCTGCTGCGGGCAGCCGAGGAGATCGATCGCGATCTACGGTCACGTCTCTGACCTCCGGCGTCTTCCCGCCAGTGCGTGCGTATAGCGAACATGCGGGCGTTTGGCGCTCGTCAACGAGATCCGGGCGATAACACAGGGACCGACAGATCGCTTCTTCGCCGGCGGCCGCAGCCACGTCGTCACCGACGCCGGCTTTCAGTCGGTCTCACGTGGCCCCGACTTCCTGTACGAGGCTGTCGGCGGTGACCGTTTCCCGAACGCGCCGCGACTTGGGGCGTCCCCGGACCCCAACGGGATCCTGCCCCTGCAGCAGATCTGGGACCTGTGCCCGATGTACGGTCATCTGGTCACCACCAGCGTCGGGCAGGTCGGGAACGTCAGCTTCCCGGCGCCAGAGGCGACGCTCGCGTCGTGCGTGACGAGCAGCAGTGTTGGCCGCGGTCTCGCGCGCGCGCAGGAGCCCGAGCACGTCACGCGCGGCCGTCGAGTCGAGATTGCCGGTGGGCTCGTCGGCGAGAATTATCGCGGGCTCGTTCGCGAGCGCGCGGGCGAGCGCGATCCGCTGCTGCTGCCCGCCGGAGAGCTCCGCTGGCGCTGCGTCGTTCTTGTCCGGAATCCCAAGGTCGCGCATCAGCTCGGCCGCGGACGTCCGCGCCTGCCTGCGTGGCCGGCCGACGCGGTCCCAGGCCCGGTCAGTAGTGCGGGTCCGCGACGGCTCGCTAGTCCGTCCGGGTGAGGAGAAGGGGGACCGGGCCGACGGCGAGAGAGCGAAACTGAGCGAGAAGGTCGGCGACGTCATGCTCGTCGGCGAGAGTTGCGCGCAGCCTGTCGGCTCCTGCCCGGGCATACGTGAGGACCTGCTCCTGGGCGTGTTCGAGAGTGCCGAACAGCCCGGCGCCCTTGGGGTGCCGTTGGCCGGCGAGCAGCGGGTCCCGCTCGGCTCGTACCTCCGCTTCGCGCATCGTGCGGCCGATCGCCACTGTCAGATCCACCACAATCGTGAACTCGGCCGGGCCCTTACCCGCGGCAGCGCGCGCCTCGCGGGTTTCGCCGACGCGGGTGGCGACCACCGCACGGTCGACGCCGACGACGACCTGGCCTGCGGCGTCGAGATCCGGGGCGACCGGGTGGCCGTCCTCCGCCGCCTGGCGGATGAGGACTCGATGGTGGTATGCCCCGGGGCCGCCGACCGCCTCCACGATGGCGGCCTTCAGCTCAGCCAAGGCGGCGGCCGGGAGGTCGAGGAGAAGCGCGCCGGTGCCGACGTCATCACGGGTCACGTCGATCCACTTGAGCCAGGAGCCGCGAAACTCGCTCGCCGTGGCGTCGATCGCCACCCCGAGCTGTGCGGGGCGAGCCGCGGCGATCAGCGCGCGGACTTCCTCCATCGGTGGAGGTCCGCCCTTCGCCGGTAGCCAGACCGAGGCGAAGCCGAGCCTGCCAGCCAGGTGAGCGATGTGCTGCCGGTGCGCGGGGTCGTGCTCGGCCCGCAGGCTGATCTCGAGTCCAAGGGAGGACCCGGGTCGGCGTGCGGCGC
Source organism: Actinomycetota bacterium (assembly GCA_046735375.1). GTDB lineage: Bacteria > Actinomycetota > Actinomycetes > JAKEEW01 > JAKEEW01 > DASYTV01. The sequence continues at coordinate 21,843 of JBKPTD010000227.1, forward strand.
TTGGCAGGCTCAACCGGACCTCCTACGCTGATGACTGTGGCGTCGTTCGATATGCGTACTAATGTGCGCTCAGCGTACGACAGCCCGGAACCCGCGTCCACGGTCGTCGACCGGGTCGTACGCTTTGCGTCCGCGCTGCGCGGGGAAGGCGCGTCGGTCTCCACCGGAGAGACTATCGACGCCATCCAGGCGCTCCGATCGATCGATCTTGCTGACCGCCCAATTGTGCGGGCTGCACTTCGCAGCACCCTGGTGAAGGGTGAGGCATACGAGCCCACGTTCGACCAGCTGTTCGACGCCTACTTCCCCCGGCTGAGGGCCCGCGCCGGTGGCCACTCGCGCGGCGATGACTCGGCGGGTCTCGCGGAACTCCTCGGCGAAGCAGTCGACCAGCGCGTTCCCGCCTCGGCCAGCCCCGACCCCGCGGAGCTGGACGACGCCGCATTCAGGGAGGCCCTCGCCCGCGCGCTTCGTGAAGGCACCGACGACGTGACGGTGGACCTCGCCTCGTCAGCACTTGACCGTTGGGCCGGCATAGGCGCCAATGCGTCCACCCCACGGCATCACACCGAGCGCGTGCTGCGGAAGCTCGATCTTGATGCGTTGTTCCGCGCGATGCTCGCCGGTCAGGCGGAGAAGCCCGAGTTCGACCGTCGGGTCGACCGGGCCGAGGCCCTTGCCGGCCTCGCCTCCCTGCGAGCCCTGCTCGAGGAACTTGCGGCCGCCCGGCTACCGGGCGCACAGCACCTGTCCGTGCATGAGCGCGATCGCCGGCGGCGGCCGGACATCGGGGACGTCCCGATCCTCAAGGCGACTCGCGACGAGCTGATCGCACTGCGCGCTGCCGTGCGCCCACTGGCCCGCCGGCTCGCGACCAGGCTCGGCCGACGCCACCGCAAGGGCCGCGGTCGCGTGGACATGCGCCGGACAATTCGGCGGAGCATGTCGACCGGGGGAGTCCCGCTCGATCCGGTGATCCGCAGGCGCATCCCCACTCGACCGGATCTGGTTGTCCTATGCGACGTCTCGGGTTCTGTGGCGACCTTCGTCCCCTTCATGGTCTCGCTGCTCCATGCCTTGCATGACGAGTTCCCAAGGGTCCGGTCCTGGGTCTTCGTGGACGGGATCTCGGAGATCACCGAGATTCTGAAGCGATCGCCTGGCGTCCTCGACCCGCGGCACCTGCTCGGCCGGCGCGGTTTGATCGCCGCCGATGGCCGCAGCGACTATGCGCGGGCCTTGGGCACGTTCGTTGCGACCTGGCCTGACGCGATAACGCCGCGGACGACCATCCTGGTCGTCGGCGACGCCCGCAGCCACGACCGGAGGCCCGCACTCGACGAATTGGCTGAACTGCGCCGACTGTCACGCCGCCTCTACTGGCTCAATCCCGAGCCGCGGCGTGAGTGGGACGACGACGACTCCCGGATCAGCCTGTACGGCACTAAATGCAGCGGCGTCTTCGAGGTCTCCACTCTTGCCCAGCTCGAGGATTGCGTCCCTCGTCTGGCGGCGTGACACGTGGAGCTTGCATTGCCGCGCGCGACTCCCTGGGAGCGCTAGCCGAGCTGCAGGGCCTCAGCGGCGGTGCGCTGGTCGGAGACGTGCTTGAGTACGGCTCCAAGCGTCGCCTTCGCGGTTGCTGAGTCCAGCTCGGTGCGGTCGAGTGCCACCAGGGTGCGAGCCCAGTCGATGGTCTCGGCAATCGACGGCGGTTTACGCAGCTCGAGGGTGCGCAGCGCACGGACCGCGCGGACTACCTGGTCGGCGAGCGCCGGCTCGGCGTCCGGCACGTGGGTCAAGACGATCTCCCGCTCGCGATCGGGGGCCGGGTAGTCCATATGCAGGAAGAGGCAGCGCCGCTTCAAGGCCTCCGACAGCTCCCTGGTCGCGTTGGAGGTGAGGACGACGAATGGGTGGCGCACGGCCACCACGGTGCCCAGCTCGGGAATGCTCACCTGGAAGTCGGAGAGCACCTCGAGAAGCAGCCCTTCCATCTCGACGTCGGCCTTGTCCGTCTCATCGATGAGCAGGACGGTTGGCCGGGGTGACCTGATGGCGGTCAGCAACGGCCGCGGCAACAGAAACTCCTCGCCGAAGACGTCGTCGTGCAGCTGGCTCCACGTCGGGCCTCCGGCCGGCGCGATCTCCGGATCCGCTCGGGGCACGCCGCTTGGGTTCTCATCAGGAATGGGCTGGAGCCCGATCGCGGCGCTGGCCTGGATCCGCAGCAGCTGCTTCTTGTAGTTCCACTCATAGAGCGCGCGCGCTTCGTCCAGCCCTTCGTAGCACTGCAGCCGCACGAGATCAGCGTCGGTCGCTTCGGCCACGGCCTTTGCCAGGTACGTCTTACCGACCCCTGCAGGCCCCTCGACGAGGAGCGGCTTGGCCAGTCGATCGGCGAGAAAGACGGTGGTCGCGATCGCGTCGTCCACGAGGTAGCCGGTCGCGGCCAGCCGGGAGCGGACGTCCTCGACGGACGCGAACCGCTGTTCATCCTGCGGATCGACCGTCATGGCGGATCCTCCGCTCCGACCGCAACCCTGCGCCGAGACACCGACCTGGGGTTCGCCTGGCGTACAAACGTTCGTTTAACGTACGGCCCGGCGCTGGTAGCCGTCCACTCTAGGATGCCGGACGACCACCTCTTCGGTTGCGCCGCCTCATAGCGCCAGGCGCGTGGTGGCGAGGAGACGTGCCCGGGTCGCCGTCAGCTCAGCACCTTGCGGAAGCCTTCGCGCCAGCTCGGGTGGATCAGCTGCCAGCCAAGCTCACGCTTGGCCTTCGCGTTCGACGCACCACGGATGCTGGTCATCATCGCCACGCCTTGAGGACCGACCGCGAGCCGGCCAAGCCAGACCGGCAGGTGACGTGGCAGCTCCGCACCGGCGGCTGCCGCCAGGACAGGCAACCAGTCGGCGACCCGGGCCGGCTCGTCGTCCACGATGTTGTAGATCCCCGGAGTCCCGCGCTCGATTGCAGCGGCGGTTGCCGTCGCGACGTCGTCGAGGTGCACGAACGACCACACGCCGGCGCCGTCCCCCACGATCGGGAACCGGCGCTTGCGCACCATCGTGACGATCTCTCCATCCGGGCTGATGGAGCTCTGCGGGCCGTAGAAACCGCCGTACCTCAGCACGACCCCGTCTATGTCGCCAGCGCTGAGAACCGCGCTCTCGACGTGGCGGATCGCGTCGAGGGTGCTGCGCAACCGGGGTGGGGGCGTCGGGTCCAGCGGGTCCTCCTCAGTCTTCACCGGTCCGCCGACCCGGGCGTATGGCCAGCCGGCGAAGCTCTGGGCGACGACCTTGCGTACGCCCGCCGACCGTGCGGCAGCGAGCAGGATGTCGGTGCCCTCGGTGCGAAGCCGGTTGGTCATCGCGAAGAACCGATCGACCCGGCGCAAATCGAAGTGGACCGAGAGCGCCGTCATCTGGTGCACGACGACGTCGGGTTCGGCCTTGGCGACGGCCGCGGTCAGACCGTCACGGTCGAGACCGTCGACGATCATTGACTCGGCCCCCGCCCTGGTCAGGCGGTCCGCCTTGGCGGCAGTCCGGGTCGTCCCGACCACCTGATGTCCACGGTCCACGAGAAGAGGGATCAGGCGGGAGCCAACGAATCCAGTTGCTCCCGCGACGAAGATCTTCATCATTTTGCCCTTTCTGTCGCGATCTCCGCCCCTCACGACGGTATGCCTCGAGCAGCTGTGACAGTGATCCTGGTCACATCGCAGGACCTTGCCGATCGCTCGCGCCGACCCTGGACTATGCGGCTAATGTGCCGAGGTGCCAGACGTCGAGGTCGATGAGTTGCGGAATGAGGGTGAGTTCCCGGCATTGCGGCCGCTGATGTTCTCGATCGCCTACCGCATGGTCGGCAGCGTGAGCGAGGCGGAGGACATCGTGCAGGACGCTTACCTGCGGCTGCAGCGCAGCGGCCAGCTGCCTGGGGCAGGGCGTGCCTCGCACACACCCGATCGGGTGGCGCCAGCCGATGAGCCCGCTCGGGCTGAAGCTGCCGAGCCCGTGCGGTCTCCTGAGGCTTATGCGGCGACGATCACGACCAGACTCGCCATCGACCACCTACGATCGGCGCGGGCGCGGCGCGAGGCCTACGTCGGCCCGTGGCTGCCTGAACCCCTGCTCACCGACGCAGACGCCGACCCGGCCCATCAAATCGAACGCGACGAGACGCTGTCCTTGGCCTTCCTGGTGCTGCTCGAACGCCTCTCACCGGTCGAACGGGCGGTCTTCGTGCTGCGCGAGGTCTTTCAGTACGAATACGACGAGATCGCCGAGATCGTCGGCAAGGAGCCCGGCAACTGCCGGCAGATCATGGCGCGGGCGCGACGGCACATCGAAGATCAGCGTCCGCGCTTCGAGGCCTCGCCGCAGCGGCGCAGGGAGTTGGCTGCACAGTTTCTCGCTGCGCTGAACGAGGGCGATGTCGAGGGCCTGGAGCGGCTGCTAGCTCAGGATGTCGCGTTTTATGGGGACGGTGGCGGGAAGGCACCGGCGATCACGACTCCGATTTTCGGGCGCGGTCGGGTCGCACGGTTCCTCATGGGCCTGGCGAGGCAGGCCCCGGAGATGGGCGTGCGGCTCGAACTCGTCGAGGTCAACGGCCAGCCAGGGCTGCGGGCGCTGGACGCTAGAGACCAGGTGGTCACGGTCCTCGGCCTGGATGTCGTGGACGGTGCTATCGCGGCCCTGAGAAACGTTCTCAATCCAGACAAACTTCAACACCTCGGGCCGGTCGGGGATCTTGCGATCATGCTGGGGGAGCGTGGCAGGGAGGCAACGCCAGGCTCTGGCCGATCGTGAATGTGCTGTAGGAGAGTCGACGAGCGACTGCGAGAAAGGTGCATGGGTACGCCACAAGGGGCCACCGAGCGCGTGGTACGAGCCGAGGGTCGGCACTGCACGCCGGTCGCAGGACCGGCGAGGGAGGCCGCGTGATGTCCGATGACAAGGGTTGGCCACAGGGCTGGGCCCGGGATGACGGACGCGGCGATCAGCCCGACGAACCGACCATCGCCGCTCCTGCCGCGGGCGAGGACCCGTCTGCGCCCCGATACTTCGAGCCGCGCACCTACGGGCCGGGTAGCCGTGCGCCGAAATACGCCCGGTCCGGCGGCGGCCGGCGTCTGCAGAACGTGACCGAGGATCAGGAGACCGATCGCTATCGGCAGTACGGCACGAGTGGCTCGGTCGGCGGCACAGTCGCGCAGCGTCCTGTGGGCGCGGGCACAGCGGACCAATCCGCGCGGGAAGGGATTCCGGCAGGTCCGTCTCCGGGCGGGAGCCGGCTCGCCTGGCTGCGCAGGTTGCGACTGCCAAGACGCGGAGTACGGCGCTGGCTGCTGGTCCTGCTGGTTCTGCTGCTGGTTGTCATCGTCGGCACGTACTTCTATTTCGACTCCAAGCTCAATCGCATCGACGCCATGCCTGAATATGACGGCCGTCCGGCCGCGACCCCCGGCCAGGACTGGCTGCTCGTCGGGTCCGACAGTCGAGCGGGACTGTCGGCAAAGGAGCGGGCGAAGCTGGCCACCGGCAGCGCCGGAGGCAGGCGCACCGACACGATGATGCTGCTCCACATTCCGTCGGGCAGGGGAAAGCCGACCTTGGTCAGTCTGCCCAGGGACTCATATGTCCCCATCCCCGGCCACGGCAGAAACAAGCTCAATGCCGCCTTTGCCTTCGGCGGGCCAAAACTCCTTGTCGAGACCGTGGAGATGACGACGGGGATCCGGATCGACCGTTATATGGAGATCGGTTTCGGCGGATTCGTCGATGTTGTGGACGCGCTGGGTGGCGTTCACATGTGTATACCGGAGGCGATCAAGGACAGGAAGGCTGCGCTCGACATCAAGGCCGGCTGCCAGGACCTCAATGGCGCCACGGCGCTCGGCTATGTCAGGACGCGTGCGACAGCACGGGCCGACCTCGACCGGGTACAGCGGCAGCGCGCGTTCTTCGCCGCGGTCGTCCACCGGGCCTCGAGTCCCAGCGTCCTGTTCAACCCATTCCGGATGGTGCCGCTCGCACGAGGCTCGGCCGACGCCCTGGCCGTTGACGACGGGACCCACCTGTGGGATCTCGGACGGTTGGCCTGGGCGATGCGGAGCAGCCCGGTGACGACCACGGTCCCGGTGGCGAGCACGCCCACGATCGCCGGCGTCGGGTCGGTCGTCCAGTGGGATCGCGAGGATGCTCTCCGGCTCTTCCACGCCCTCGCCGACGACAAACAGGTTCCCGCCGATCTCACCAAGTAGCGATCAGCCTGGCAGCTCGGTATCCAGGAAGACGGGCGACCCGGGTATCCGCTCAGTCGATAGTGTTCGCAGCCCGATGAGGCAGCTCGCGACCACGGAGGCGGCCGATGACAGTTGACGTAGGAAGGATCGGGATCTGGGCGAGCTCCGGCTTGTGGGAGGACGGCGGCAAGCTCAGCGCAGACGGGGCCGACGCCGCCACCGAGCTCGAAGCGCTGGGCTATGGCACCGTGTGGCTCGGCCGCGCGGACGGCAATCTTGAGCTTGCCGAGGCGCTGCTCGACGCGACGAGGCGCTTGGTGGTCGGTACGAGCATCGTGAACATCTGGATGTACGACCCACCGCTGGTCGCGGCGAGTTACCGGCGGGTGAGCGAACGCCACGGCGAACGGCTCCTGGTGGGTCTCGGTGTCGGCCACGCACCGGCCGTAGAGGCGACAGGCCAGCAGTACGTCCGGCCGCTCCAGGCGATGCAGCACTATCTCGATGATCTCGACGCAGGCGATCCCGGCATCCCTGAGGATGCTCGTGCACTGGCGGCTCTCGGGCCGCGCATGCTCCAACTGTCAGCGCAACGCTCTTGCGGCGCGCTGCCCTACCTGACACCGCCGGAGCACACCGGGTGGGCGCGC
>JBKPTD010000228.1:0-38153 GCA_046735375.1 Actinomycetota bacterium
GGAATGGATGACTGATTCCGACGGCTTCCAGCGCATCGGCGATCTGTGGGCTTATGCCCAGCTCTCTGAAGGTGGTCAGGGTAAGTCCTTTGTACGTGCTCAGCGACCTGCGGCGTTTTCAGACTCCTTGCATCCCGACAACGGTCCGTCGTTGGAGGCCGACAGACCGCTGGTTGGACCTCAGGGCGCCGCGCGAGCGCTGAACCAAAATAATTGTGACGGCCGACGATGACCGTCCGTAAGCCAATTCTACCGTCGTGAAGAGCCTGAATGGGTGAGGCGGCGGCACAGCTGGTATCAGCCGGGGTAGGAGCGGCAGGTCGGCGCTACGCTGCCGCCCATGAGCGACGACCTCGGCCTCGGCGGCGTGGGCGAGGATCACGACGCTGCGGCGCCCACCCCGGGCCCAGAAGCGAACGATCTCGGCGCCGACTCGGCGAGCCGCTACCAGTCCGCGGTGATCGACTTGCTCGGCGCTCTGGCGCTTGGAGAGCTCATGGCGTTTGAGCGGCTCGCCGAGGACGCCAGGCTCGCCCCGACGATAGAGGATCGTACCGAGCTTGCGGCGATGGCCGTCGCCGAGTTCCACCATCACGAGAAGCTTCGAGCCCGCCTGGTTGATCTCGGAATTGTCCCCCCGGCCGCGATGGCGCCGTTTGTCGCGGCCTTCGAGGAGTTTCATCGCCGAACGGCGCCGAGGGACTGGTTGGAAGGCTTGGTCAAGGCGTACGTGGGCGATGGCATCGCCGCGGACTTCTATCGCGAGGTGGCTGCGCTCGTCGACGAGGACACCAGGCGGTTGGTGACAGAGGTACTCGACGACACCGGTCATGCCGACTTCGCTGTTGCTCGAGTTCGCAGCGCCATCGAGGCAGATCCCCGCGTCGGCGGCCGGCTTGCACTGTGGGGGCGCCGCCTGGTCGGCGAGGCTCTCAGCCAGGCCCAGCGGGTGGCCGCCGACCGTGACGCGATGTCCGAGCTGCTCGCGGGAACGCTCGGTGAGCATGGGCTCGACCTTGCCGAGGTGGGCCGGATGTTCGCTCGGATCACCGACGCTCATAGCAAGCGGATGGCCGCGCTCGGCCTTTCCGCCTGATGTGATACGGCCCCTGCGACTCTCCTGATCTCGTGACTGCGGCGGGACTCCTACATCGCGCCGAAGCCGACCCGCCGTTCGACCTGTTCGCCGATCTCCACATAGGCGAGCCGGTCTGCCGGAATGAGAACCTTGCGTCCCCGCTCGTCCGCGAGGCTCAGAATCCCGCCCGACTTGCCGAGCGCGGTGGCCACCGCCTTCTCGATCTCGTCAGCCGACTGGCCGCTCTCGAGGATGATTTCGCGCGCCGCGTTCTGTACCCCGACCTTGACCTCCACCGCGTGACCCTCCAGGACGTGCCGTGCCCCGCCATCTGGCGGTGCATGTGGTGTGCTTGCCCAAAGCCATCGCGTCATCTGCAGGCGTATTTCCGCCAGCGGTTGCCGGTTTCTGGCTCGGCTCATGCAGGTTATCCGGTGGCCGGCGGGGACTGCTCCATGTCCGCTCGAGGCGGACAAGACATCGGCCAGCTCCACCCGCGGCCGAACCAGATCCGTCGTCGAGTGATGCGGCCCATCGCAAAGGATGTCATCGGATCCGTCGTCGGCATATTGGCTGACGACGCCAGCCGGGTCCTGCGCGGCGCTCAGTGTGCCGGAGCGTCCGCCTCTCGGCGAGGAACCCCTCTGATCCCGCGCCAGGAGAGGTTGGCCACGAGCTCCGCCGCAAGATTCCTCGGGATCGTGCCGGCTGTGCTGACCCAATAACGGGCCGTGACTTGCGCCATGCCGACGAGCCCCACGGCCAGCAGCATGGATTCCTCGGCTGGGAGTCCGGCGTCCTCCGCGATCAGCGCGCTCACCAACTCGGCGCATTGCTGCGTCGCTCGGCTGACTCGCTCCCTGACCGCCGGCTCGTTCATCAGATCGGACTCGAAGACGAGCCGGAATGCGCCGCCGTGGCTGTCGACAAAGTCGAAATAGGCCTGCATGGTCGCAGCGACACGTTGCTTGTTGTCATGGGTGGAGTCGAGGGCACCCTTTACCGCCTGCACCAGAGCGTCGCTGTGCTGATCAAGCAGGGCGAGGTAGAGGTCAAGTTTGCCAGGGAAGTGCTGGTAGAGGACGGGTTTGCTGACTCCAGCCCGTTCAGCGATGTCGTCCATCGCTGCCGCGTGGTAGCCCTGCGCGACGAAGACCTCCTGTGCAGCGCCGAGCAGTTGCACGCGGCGGGCCGGCCGGGACATCCGGGTGCCCCGCGGTCGTGCTTCGTCTATGGCCGTCACGGACGTTCCTCATCTCGGCGAAGGGAGACCGGCGCCGTGGGTGCGCTCCAAGTCCCTGGTAGATCGGTCCACATCCTATGGTCCGGTAACCTCGGCCTCGGTGTTCGCACCGCTCAACCAAGGCACGTGCCTTTGGTGGAATCCTCCAACGCAGACCGTCCGAGCCGCTGCCCGCCGGCGCAGGTACCGAACGGGGAGTAGCGGTCAGGGTCGCGCAATCACCACGCCTGGACCATCGTGTTATCGGCGGGGGAGGGCGGGACGACGCTCGGTGAGAAGTGGTGCGAACAGGTCACTGTGGTCTTTCACGCGGGCCAGCACCTCCGAGGCGAGGAAGCGCAGGTCCTCTGGTGATTCGCACGATTCGACCTCGTCCCAGGTCAGCGGGGTGGACACGGTCGGGAGCGGCCTCGCCCGCAGGGAGTACGGCGCCACTGTCGTTTTGGCAGAGTTGTTTTGGCTCCAGTCCACAAAGACCTTGCCCCGCCGGAGGTTCTTGGCCATCTGGCTCACGACGTCCCCCGGGCGTTCCTTGGCGAGTCTGGATGCCAGCGATCTCGCGTACGCCGATGTCTCGTCCCCGTCGACCGGTTTGATCGGCGCGTACAGCTGCATGCCCTTCGACCCGGAGGTCTTGGGATATGCCTGCAGGCCGTCGTCGGCCAGCAGGTCCCGCAGCAGCAGGGCGACCCGGGTGCACTCAACGATCGTCGCCGGTGGACCCGGATCGAGATCGAAGACCAGCAGATCGGAACCCCGCGGCTTTGCCCGCGAGCTGACCGTCCACTGGGGGATGTGCAGTTCGAGCGCGGCGAGGTTCGCTAGCCAGACCAGGGTGGCCAGGTCATCGACCATGACGTAGGCGATGACCTCGCGGTCCATGGTGCTCCCTGGGACGGGCAGCGTCACCGTATGCACCCAGCGCGGCGTATGTGAGGGCGCATTTTTCTCGAAGAAGAACGGGCCGTCGACCCCGTCGGGATACCGCTTGCGGGTGGCCGGGCGGTTGGCGAGGTGGGGGAGCATCACCGGTGCGATCCGGTTGTAGTAGTCGATCACTTCTGCCTTCGTGAAACCCGTCTCCGGATACAGAACTTTGTCCAAGTTGGACAGGCCGAGCCGGCGACCGTCGACCTCCACCGCAACCCGCTGTGGCATTGGTGCCTCCATGACCAACCAGTACGCCGGGCGCACCTCTCAGGTGCACCTTCCCACGGGCTGATCGATCATCCGTACATGGGTTGGTCGGTGCCTTTTGGGCGACCCCGCCGAGCCGAGCCCCATATTGAGCCAGCAAATGAAGGGCACTGTTGCGCGAACCCGTAACAGGTGAAGGGCACCTTCACCCCATAGGTTGGGGTGAAGGTGCCCTTCATGCGAGCCGGGCCCAGCGGTCACACTAGGGGTGGAGAGGAGTCGACATGCCGCACACAATCTGGAAAGGCGCGATCTCCTTCGGGCTCGTGACGATCCCGATCCGGGTGTACGCGGCCACCGAGGAGCGCGGTGTGTCGCTGCATCAGGTCCATGCCGCCGATGGTGGCCGGATCCGCTATCGCCGTATCTGCGAGCTCGATGGCGAGGAGGTGGCCTACCGCGATATCGCGAAGGGCTACCAACTGCCTGACGGCGACACGATCGTGCTCACCGACGAAGACCTCGCCGACCTGCCCCTGGTATCCAGCAAGACCATCGAGGTGTTGCAGTTCGTCGACGCGGAAGAGATCGATCCGATCAACTTCACGCGCAGCTACTACCTAGAAGCGGACGGGCCGGGTGGGAAACCGTACCTGCTGATGCGCGAGTCTCTCGGGCGAACCGGCAAGGTGGCTGTGGTGAAGGTCGCCCTGCGCAATCGGGAGTCGCTTGCGCTGCTGCGGCCCTACGACGACGTGCTGCTGCTTCAGATGATGCTGTGGCCGGACGAGGTACGGGCCGCCGATGCCTTCGCGCCGTCCGATGATGTCCATGTTCGCTCCCAAGAGATCGACATGGCCGAGTCCTACATCGATACGCTGACCGCTCCGTTCGATCCAGGCGAGTTCACCGATCAGTACCGGGAGGCCCTCGAAGAGGTCATCGAGGCAAAGTCTGCCGGGCGCCCGGTCAAGGAGGAGGAGGCACCGGTACCCGACCGCGGCGAGGTCGTCGACCTGATGGAAGCGCTGCGGCGAAGCGTGGCGGACGCGAAGGCGCGCCGCGGCGAGAACGCTGAGCCAGCGGCAAGAAAGTCCACGGCCAAGAAGGCCGCAGCCAAGTCGGCGGCGAAACCGCCGGCAAAGAGCGCTGCGTCGAAGAAGGCCGCGCCGGCCAAGAAGACTGCAGCGAAGAAGACCGCCAAGAAGACCCCCGCTCGCAAGTCCGCCTGATCTCGCCCCGCCGAACAGAGGCGTCGATCGTTAGCGGTGGGCCTTCGAGGTGCTCAGACGGACGCGGGCGGGTTCAGCGATAGTCGTCCTCGTCGAGCTCGACGACACGGCCTTGCTCCGCCGCGTCGGCCTCATTGACTTCGAAGGGTGCGCTGTGCACCTGCTCGTCGGGCATCTCTTCGACAGCCGCGTTCTGCTCGGCCGAGTCCGCCTCCGGCGCCTCGATGTCCGTCATGTCCTCGCGGTCCTCGGACTTGTCGACAGATTCGTCCGCGTGCATGTCCCTCTCGGACACCGTCGTACCCCTCTCCGTCCGCCCAGACTCTACGCGCGTCCGCATTCCGGTTCCGACGAGTGCTCCCGGCTACAGTGATCGATGTGGGGAGTACCCCGGTTCCGGTGGCGTGGCCGGCCCGGACGATCACCGTCTCGGGACGGCAGTTGACGGTCCGGCTGGCGGAACCGACCGAGCACGCGGGCCATTTCCAGCCAGCACTGTTCGTCCACGGCCTCGGCGGATCTTCGCTCGACTGGACGCGGCTGATGGGTCTGGTCCAGTCAGAGATGCTGTCCGAGGCGATCGACCTGCCGGGGTTTGGATACTCCCCGCCGTCGCCCAGGCGACGGGACGGCACGATCGCCGGATATGCGCGACTGGTTGGGGACTTCATCAAGTTCAACGATCGTGGGCCGGTACATCTCATCGGCAACTCGTTGGGCGGCGCTGTCGCAACGCGAATCGCTGCTCTACGCCCACAGCTCGTGCGAACTCTCACCCTCATCTCGCCCGCCCTACCCGACCTGCGGCTAACTCGAACGACCGCGATGGTCGGTGCCGTTGGGGTACCTGGGTTTGGGACCCGGATCTCGCGGAAGCTGCAGACCATCGCGCCGGAGCGGCGGCTGGAGATGCTGCTCAACATGATCTTCGCTAACCCGCACGCCGTCACTCCTGAATGGCGCGACCTCGCCGTCGACGAGCTCCGGCGCCGTTCCGAACTGCCATATTCCTCGACCGTGTTGGTGAGAGGCACCCGGGCGATCATCAGCGCATACACGGACCCCCGCCCGGACCGGCTTTGGCGATTGGCGGCACGGGTGCAGGCTCCGACCCTGCTGGTCTATGGCAGGGAGGACAAGCTCGTCCATCCCCGCACCGCCACCCGCGCGGTGCGAACCTTCCCAGCGTCCCGTCTACTCATGCTTGCCAAGAGCGGCCACGTCGCCCAGCTGGAGCATCCCGAAGTGGTGGCCGAGGCTATCCGGGAGCTCGTCAGGCTGCAGGCGGCGCATCCGGACTGAGACCGGAGGGTGGCTCAACCTCTGGAGGCCCGCAGGGCCGGGTCCGTCGGGCAGGGGCGCTGTCCGATCAGGCTCGAGGATCACGCGACACTAACGCGGCGCCGGTGCCTGTTCGATAGCGTCGTGCCTTCATGGCTGACCATCGGCGACGACACCGCCGGCACTCGGGCCGAGTCCCGCCGCCGCCCCCATTGCGGCCGCGGTGGTGGGGAGCGCTGCTCGTGTTCAACGTGCTGGGTCTGGGGGCGCTGATCGTCGCCGGGACGCTGTACGTCAACACATACGGGATCGCTCTGCCGCCCAAAGCCGGACGCGAAACCTCCGCCGCCGGTGAACCGACCGTCACACCCACCCCGCTCGACATTCCGTCGCAGAATGCTCGCGTCGTCCAGGGCGAAGAGGGAACCGTTGAGCCACCGAAGGTCACGCCACCCACCGGGAAGGTCGTGAACGGGCGAGTCCAGCCGAAGCGAGTGAACCCGCCTCAGTCAGGTACGGGCACCTACGCCGTCGTGCCCGGCACCCAGCAGCCGGTCAAGGGAGCCAAAGGCCCCGTCGTGAAGTACATCGTCGAAATCGAGCGGGGTCTGCCATTCGACAGCGAGGCTTTCGCGAAGGCGGTCCACGCGACCCTCAACGATCCGCGCAGCTGGGGCCATGACGGGAAGATGCAGTTCGAACGGGTCGACCATGGCTCGGTCCCGATCCGGGTTTCGCTGTCGAGTGCTGATCTCACGGACCGGATGTGCCTGCCGCTGCGGACTTTCGGCCGCGTGTCGTGCTGGGACGGGAGCCGGGCGGTGATCAACGCAGAGCGCTGGGGGCTCGGCGCGGATACCTACGGGGAGGACATCCTCAGCTACCGTGAGTACGCGGTCAACCACGAGGTCGGCCATGGGTTGGGCCATGATCACGTACATTGTCCGCGCCCGGGCGTACTCGCCCCCGTCATGGTCCAACAAACCAAGAGCCTTGAGGGCTGCAAACCCAACCAGTGGCCGTACCCATAGGAACGAGCGAGGGAATCTCACGTCTGTGGTCAAGGTTGGTGCTAAACGAGGCGTGGCCCGGCCTTCGTCATGGCCCGCCGCCGCTAGAGCTTTCCGCTTTCCTGGAGGAACTGACGTGGCCCTGCCACCGCTCGTCGAACCCGCTGCCGAGCTGACCGTCGACGAAGTGCGTCGCTATTCGCGCCACCTGATCATTCCCGACATCGGGATGGCCGGTCAGAAGCGGCTGAAGAACGCCAAGGTCCTATGTGTCGGTGCGGGTGGGCTTGGCTCTCCGGGGCTGATGTATCTCGCCGCCGCTGGTGTGGGCACGCTCGGCATCGTCGAGTTCGACGTCGTGGACGAATCCAACCTGCAGCGGCAGATCATCCACGGGCAGAGTGACATCGGCCGCTCCAAGGCGGAGTCGGCCCGCGACACCGTTCGCGAGATCAACCCTTACGTCGAGGTCGTCCTGCACGAGGAACGTCTCGATTCGTCCAACGCGATGGACATCTTCCGTCCGTACGATTTGATCATTGACGGTACGGACAACTTCGCGACCCGTTACCTCGTCAACGATGCATGTGTCCTGCTGGGCAAGCCCTATGTGTGGGGCTCGATCTATCGCTTCGACGGCCAGGCGTCGGTGTTCTGGGCCGAGCATGGGCCTTGCTACCGCTGCCTCTATCCCGAGCCGCCGCCCCCAGGGATGGTGCCCTCCTGCGCTGAAGGCGGCGTGCTCGGTGTTCTATGCGCATCGGTTGGTTCGATTCAGGTCAACGAGGCGATCAAGCTGCTGACCGGCATCGGTGACCCGCTGGTCGGCCGACTGATGATCTACGACGCTCTGGAAATGACCTACCGTGAGGTCAAGGTTCGCAAGGACCCCGAGTGCGCGGTCTGCGGCAAGAATCCGACCGTCACGGAACTGATCGACTACGACGCGTTCTGCGGCGTCGTCTCCGCGGAGGCCGCGGACGCCGCCCGAGACTCAACGATCTCGGTGCGACAGCTGAAGTCGATGATGGACGCGGGAGACAACTTCCTGCTGGTCGACGTGCGGGAGCCGAACGAGTACGAGATCGTCTCCATCCCCGGCTCAGTATTGATCCCCAAGGGCGAGATCCTGTCCGGGGAGGCGCTGGGCAGGCTGCCCCAGGACCGGCAGGTCGTCCTGCACTGCAAGACCGGCGCACGCTCGGCGGAATGCCTGGCTGTCTTGAAAGGCGCGGGCTTCTCGGACGCGGTTCATGTCGGCGGCGGTGTCGTCGCCTGGGTCAACCAGATCGAGCCGGAGAAACCCGTCTACTGACGACGCGGCTGGGCAGACGCAGGCAGCCGGGTTGGGCATGCTTGGCGGGTGCTTGATCCGGATTTCGTGGATGCCGTGCTTGACGTCGTCGAACGGATCCCGCCGGGTCGGGTGATGGCCTACGGCGATATCGCGGAGTATCTCGGCCGCGGTGGGCCGCGGATGGTCGGCCGTGTCATGGCGCTGCACGGTGGCGCCGTCCCCTGGTGGCGCGTCGTCCGCGCCGACGGCTCGCCGGTTCAGGGGTACGAGCGGGAGGCCATGCGACGACTGCGAGCGGAGCTGGTGCCCGTTCGTGCGTCCGGGGACAGGATTGACATGTCTGCCGCCCGCTGGCATCCGCCCGTCCAGCCGTAACGGCTATCCGCGGATCGAAATGATCACCTGTATCGATCTCATGGGGTCACCGAAGCTAGATGACCCGGCTTCGAGCCAGGACGTCGCCATTGATCCGGTAAGGATTTGACCCGGCCGAGGACTTCGCGGTGCCGGTAAATCCCGCGAACTGTCGGATTCCCGTGGTCTGATAGCTGCCGACCAGAGGGTGGTGTCGGCTGGTGCGGAGGGGGTGGACCGCGGTGACTGCTGGCGAATACACGCTTGTCCGCCGTCGCGAGCAGCCGAGAACACCGCCGCGGCTCGACCCTCACCAGCAGGCGGTCGTGGACCATCGCGGCGGGCCGCTCCTGGTTCTCGCCGGCCCGGGGACGGGCAAGACGACCACGCTGGTCGAGGCGGTCGTCGACCGGATTGCGCGGGACCGCGTACCCCCGGGGGAGATCCTCGTCCTCACCTTCAGCCGCAAGGCGGCCGCAGAGCTACGAGAGCGCATCACGGCACGCCTCGGAAGGACGACGATCGGTCCGACGGCGTCGACGTTTCACTCCTTCTGTTATGGGCTCGTGCGGCAATATCAGCCGGCGGACGCCTTCGTGCATCCGCTGCGGCTGCTTTCCGCGCCAGAGCAGGAAGTCACCGTCCGAGACCTCTTGGCGGGAAGCCTCGAGGCTGGACGGGTGGAGTGGCCGGCCGTGCTCATCGGTTGTCTCGAGACTCATGGGTTGTCAGCCGAGGTGCGTGATGTCATAGCCCGGACCCGCAGCCTCGCCATGGACCCAGCCGATTTGCTGCGGATCGGGAAGCAGACCGACGAGGAGGAGACGTGGCAGGCGCTTGCGAGCTTTGTTGATGAATATCTCGACGTGCTCGACAGCCAGGGCGCCATCGACTACGCCGAACTGGTTCACCGTGCGGTTCTGCTCGCAGAGAGCCCCGCTGTACGCGCTGAGCTGCGGCAGCGGTTCTCGGTCGTCTTCGTCGACGAGTATCAAGACACCGACGCAGCCCAGGTCCGGCTCCTGCAGGCCATCGCCGGGGACGGACGAGAGCTCGTCGTGGTCGGCGATCCCGACCAGTCCATCTATCGCTTCCGTGGCGCAGACCTGCGCGGCATTCTCGACTTCCCGCAGTCGTTCCGCCGTCGCGACGACAGCCCGGCGGCCGTGTGCGTCCTGCGGGTTTCCCGGCGGGCTGGACCAGCCCTCCTGGCCGCCTCCCGTCAGATCGCTGCTCGACTGTCGCTCCCAGGCCTGCCGGCCGTAGCCGTCCGCGACCATCGGGACCTCATCGCAGCAGCCGAGCCTGCCGGAGCGACCGCAATGCGACCACGCCCAGACCGAGTGGAGGTCTTCACCTATCCGTCCCTCGGTGCGGAGCTTGAGAGTGTGGCCGACCTGCTGCGCCGCGCCCACCTCGAAGACGGCGTGCCCTGGTCGGAGATGGCCGTTCTCGTTCGGTCGGGGCGCCGGTCGATCGCCGTCACCAGGCGGGTTCTCGGGGCAGCGGGCGTCCCGCTTGAGGTTGCCGGTGACGAGCTGCCGTTGCCGGCCGAGCCGGCGGTCGCGCCCTTGCTGCTTGCATTGCGCTGCGCAGCCGAGCCGGACGCACTCACTGCTGACGCGGCCCGATCCCTGTTGCTCTCGCCGCTGGGTGGTGCCGACGCGAGTGACGTACGCCGGCTGGGCCGAGCACTGCGAGCCCAGGAGCGAGCTGCCGTCTCGGAGGACGGTGGCTCCCTCTCGGCCGTACGCCCGTCTGCGGAGCTCATCAGAGAGGCGGTCGCAGCGCCGGAGAACCTGGTTGCGCTGGATGATCGGGTCGCTCGTCCAGCCGTCCGGCTCGCGACCGTGCTCGCCAAGGCGCGGAAGAGGCTTGACTCGACCGGCTCGGCCGAGCAGGCGCTCTGGACACTCTGGGCAGGGACGCCGTGGCCGCGGAGATTGGCCAGGCACGCGGAACGCGGCGGTGCCCTCGGGCGGCGAGCCGACCGAGATCTCGACGCGATATGCGCGTTGTTCCATGCGGCCGCCCGGGCCGAGGAACGTTCGGGTCACCGAGGACCGCTGAACTTCATCGCCGAGGTCGAGGCACAGCAGATTCCCGCGGACACTCTCGCCGAGACCGGCGTGCGCGGCGACGGGGTCCGGCTTCTCACCGCGCATCGTTCCAAAGGGCTCGAGTGGCGGCTGGTCATCATCACCGGTGTCCAGGAGGAGGGATGGCCCGACCTGCGGCGGCGCGGTTCCTTGCTGCAGGTGGACCGGATCAGCCCCGACGGCCTCGAGCCGCCGCCGACGCTGGTGTCGCTGCTCGCGGAGGAGCGACGGCTGTTCTATGTCGCGGTGACGAGAGCCAGGGAGCGGCTCGTGGTGACGGCCGTCCGATCGCCGCACGACGACGGCGACCAGCCCTCGCGGTTCCTCGACGAGCTTGGAGTGCCGCCCGCGGCGGTGGAGATGCGGCCCGTGCAGCCACTTACTCTCGCCGGCCTCGTCGCGGAGCTGCGGGCGACTTCGGTAGATCCGAGCATTTCAAACGGACTGCGTGCCGCCGCGGCCAGCCGCCTTGCCGAGCTCGCGTCGGCTTCCGATGAGGATGGCGAGCCACTAGTGTCGTTCGCCCATCCTGACCGCTGGTGGGGTCTGGCCGAGCTGAGTGATCCTGGCCTGCCGGTTCGTGATCCGGACCAGCCGCTGCGGCTGTCTCCGAGCGCGGTCGAGGGACTTCATGACTGTCCTCGCCGCTGGTTCCTGCAACGGGAGGTGCATGCCGACACCTCACGATCGACGGCGCTTGGGTTCGGCAGTGTCGTCCACGCGCTGGCCAAGGAGGTCGCCGACGGGGTGACGCCAGCCGACCCGGACGCGCTGCTCGAACGTCTGGACAGGGTCTGGGGCCAGCTCGCCTTCGAAGCGAGATGGCAGTCCCCGCAGCAGCGCGAGGAGGCGAGGCGGGCCGTCATCAGGTTCCTGACCTGGCACGCGGCACATCGCGGTCGCACGATGCTCACGACGGAGCATTCGTTCGACGTCATGGTGGATCTGCCGGGCCACGACGATCCGGTGCAGGTCAGGCTCACCGGGCAAATGGACCGGGTCGAGCGGGACAGCGAGGGCAAGACGTGGATCGTCGACTTCAAGACCGGAAAGAACCCTCCCACCCGGTCGGAAATTGATCGACACGTCCAGCTAGGGGTCTATCAGGTTGCATCACGGGCGGGGGCCTTGGACGATCTCTCGCCCGAGTCGGCGGGTGCTGCCGTCGGTGGTGCCGAGCTCGTCCATCTACGAAAGGACGAGCTCGGCGACACCGGACACCCCAAGGTGCAACGTCAGACGTCGATCGAACTCGCCGGTGACGGCGAACCCAACTGGGTCCAAGAGGCGCTGCTCCTGGCAGATGAGCTGGTCCGGGCGGAGCACTTTTCGGCGCGGCTGTCCAAACACTGCGGTTGGTGTGAGTTCCGCGGTTCGTGTCCTGCACAGCCGGAAGGCAGGCAGGTCATCGAGTGAAGACCGATGTGCTCGCAGACGTGCTTGGCCTCCCGTTTACCTCTGAGCAGCTCAATGCGATCACCGCACCGCCTGAGCCGGCGGTGATCGTGGCAGGGGCGGGCTCGGGAAAGACGACTGTGATGGCGGCGCGGGTTGTCTGGCTGGTGGCAAGCGGTGCGGTCCGCCCTGATCAGGTGCTTGGCCTGACCTTCACCAACAAAGCGGCCGGCGAACTCGGCCACCGGCTCAGGGTTGCACTCGCCAAGCTGGATCACTGGGCGTCTCGCAACGGCCTCGAGAACCGCTCGGTCGCCGACGGTGAGGAGCGAGCCGGCGAGCCCACCGTCTTGACCTACCACGCGTACGCCGCCCGGCTGCTCGGGGAGCACGGGTTGCGCATTGGGGTAGAGCCGGAGGCTCGCCTCCTCGCTGACGCTACCCGCTATCAGCTTGCTGCCCGGGTGATCCGCACCGCGCCAGGCCCGTTCACCTCGGTCACCGGGCGGGTGTCCGACGTTGTCGGTGACTTGGTCGCGCTCGACGCTGAGCTGTCTGAGCATCTCGTCACCACGGACGAGTTGCGCGCCTTCGACGAGGCCGTCAGGCAGGAGATCGCCGCGATTCCTGAACCCGCTAGCGATCTGCAGAGGCTGGTCGCCGCCATCGACAAGCGGACAGAGCTCACCTCACTGATCGACGCCTACCGACACCACAAGCGACAGCGAGCGGTCGTCGATTTCGCAGACCAGATGGCCTTCGCGGCCGCACTCGCAGAGCGGCGACCTGAGGTCGGCCTGACTGAACGCGACCGCTACCGCGTCGTTCTCCTCGACGAATACCAGGACACGTCGGTGGCCCAGCGCAGGATGCTCGCCGGCCTCTTCGGTCGCGGCCACCCGGTGACCGCCGTCGGCGATCCGTGCCAGGCCATCTACGGATGGCGTGGCGCCTCGGTGGCCAACCTGCAGGACTTCCCGCGGCACTTCCCTCGGGGCGATGGCGCGCCGGCGCACCGTTACGAGCTGACCGAGAACCGGCGAAGCGGGGAGCGGATCCTCGCGGCGGCCAATGAGCTCTCCGTACCGCTGCGGCGTTCGCACGGCTCTATTCCGCCGCTGCGAACCGGTCCTGACGCAGCCGCACGCGGCTGGATCCGGTGCGCGCTCCACGAGACATATTCCGAGGAGGTGGCGTGGGTCGGCGACCAGGTGGCGGGTGCGATTGCCGAAGGCGTTCCGCCGGCGGAGATCGCCGTCCTGGTCCGGGTGACCAGCGACTTCGCACCGATACACAGCGAGCTGACCAGCCGCAACATCCCGGTCGAGGTGGTCGGGCTCGGAGGGTTGCTTAGCCTGCCAGAGGTGGCCGACGTCGTGGCAGTGCTGCGCGTCCTCGATGATCCGACCAGCAATGCGGCGCTGGTTCGGCTGCTGTCCGGGCCGCGGTGGCGGATCGGGCCACGTGATCTTTCCTTGCTTGGGCGCCGAGCCGCGCAGCTCGTCGCTGTCCCAATCTCTTCGGCCGACGGAACTCATCCGAACGTGTCCGCCCCGGCCGCAGAGGCCAGCGCGGGGAATGCGGATTCGGTCCTCGAAGAGGCGGTCGGCGGCATTGACCCCGCCGAGGTGGTGTCGCTGGCCGATGCGCTCACCTCGCTGGGACGGCTGCCCTACTCGGCCGAGGCAGCCGAGCGGTTTGCTGCGCTGGCGAAGGAGATCCGGGACCTACGCCGGCATCTCGGCGAACCGCTTCTCGACCTGCTCCACCAGGTGGTGTCGACGATCGGTCTCGATGTCGAGCTCGGTGCCAGCCCGCAGGTCCGGGCCGCCCGGCGGCGCGAGTCCCTCGCCGCATTCTTCGACGTGGCCGCGCAGTTTCGTGACCTCGAGGACGACGCCTCGCTAGCTGCGTTCCTTGCCTACCTCGATGCCGCCGACGAGCATGACCGCGGCCTGGACAGTGCCGCACCGACCGGTGCGGCGTCGGTGAAGCTGCTGACCGTTCACAAGGCCAAGGGCCTGGAGTGGGATGTCGTCCTGCTGCCCGACCTCACCTCAACCGTGTTTCCCTCCGGCCGTGGGCGCACCCGGTGGACGAGAAGCGGGAAGGTCCTGCCCTACCCGCTGCGAGGCGATTCCGGCTCGGTGCCTGAGGTCGCGGGCTGGACACGAGCAGATCTGGCAGCCTTCGACCAAGCGTGCAGAGAGCTGGACGAGCTCGAGGAACGCCGGCTCGGATATGTCGCGGTGACCCGTCCGCGGCGGCTGCTCATCGCAAGCAGCCATTGGTGGGGGATGTCGCAAAAGAAGCGCCGCGGTCCATCGCCCTATCTGGACCTGTTGATCGCGCAATGCCGGTCGGGCGCCGGCGAGGTGGCACGCTGGGTCGAGGAACCTGACAAGGAGGTGGAAAACCCCTACCTCGACGCCACCGCAGAGGCGGCGTGGCCAGTGCCACTCGAGCCAGACGCTCTGCAGCTGCGGCGCGCCGCCGCGGATCTCGTCCGTTCGCTGCTGGCCGGCGACACCCGACCGGTCGCTGCGCATGGCGGTGGCGAGCCGCGGGAGGTCCGACACGGCGCCTATGAGCAACTCGCACTCCTGGAGCTGCCAAGCTCCGCGACCCTTGATCCCGTCTCCCTGACTCCTGAGGAAGCGGCCCAGGTGGCCGGGTGGGATCGTGACGTGGCGCTGCTCCTGGGCGAGGCGCGTCGGTTGCGCACGCGCAACCGAGAGGTGGAGATGCCGATGACGCTGTCCGCGTCACAGCTCATGCGCGTCGCCGAAGACCCGGAAGGTTTTGCTCGTGAGCTGGCGAGGCCGATGCCGCGTAAGCCCAACCCGGCGGCCCGCCGCGGGACCAGGTTCCACGCCTGGGTGGAGTCCCGCTTCGGGCAGCAGCCGCTGCTCGACGAGGACGAGCTTCCCGGCGCGGCAGACGCGGAGATCGCTGACGAGGCGGACCTGGTCGCGTTGCGGCGCAGCTTCGAGCACACGGATTACGCCGAGCGTGTCCCGCATGCCGTCGAGGCGCCATTCCAGCTGCTGCTCGCCGGGCACGTGGTACGCGGGCGGATAGATGCGGTGTACGAGACCGACGACGGCGGCTTCGAGGTCATCGACTGGAAGACCAGTCGCGAGCAGTCGGCAGATCCGCTGCAGCTGGCCATCTACCGGCTCGCCTGGGCAGAGATGCACGGCATCTCGGTCGACCGGGTTCATGCCTCCTTCGCATACGTCCGTAGCGGGGAGACGGTGCGGTACGACAACCTGCCTGGACGCGAAGAGCTCGAGGCGATCCTTTCCGTGGGTGCTGCTGAATCTGCCGGTTGACCGCCAGTGGCTGAACCGTCGGCGCACCGGACACGTGTATGCGACGAGAGCTGGTTCGTGCCGGCTCAGGAATTGTTCCCCAGGTGCCACTGTCACGCGACGGGTCGGGCGATGAACCGTCCTCTAGTGAGCCGGGAGGTCCCCGACGTGGAGCACCACAGCAGCAGACGGGAAGGAACGGACGTGGCCGGTCTCGTCAGGCAAAACTCAATGGGGCGTTCGGCGGCCCAACCTCTGGCAGTCGAGAAGCCGAGCGATTTCACGGCGGCCCGCGGGCCAGGTCGCACTGGTCGGCCGGTGCAGCCGGCGGCCGCCGTCCCCCGACGGCCTGGTCACGACGAGTCGAGGTTCATCCAGCCGCCAATCTCGGGCAGCCGCGTGTCGGCTCGCGCCATCGCGGTGCCAGGCGATGTTTCCCGGCCGCCAACCCATGAGGAAGCGCAGCTCCTTGATCTGCTTCGGCAAGGTCTGAAGGATCGGGCTATCGCGCGGGCACTCGGCATCGGAGAACGAACGGTGCAGCGTCGACTGAGTCGCCTGATGTCCACGCTCGGCGCCAAGACGAGATTCCAGGCAGCGATCAACGCAGTGCGCCGCGGCTGGCTCTAGTGCACTAGTTCGATCGACTTCCGCACGAAGGCCGCAGCCGGCCTTGTGTCAGAGTGGCGGGATGTCCTCACCGGCTGAAGGCGCGGCAGACGGCGCAGTCCGCGCGGCCGACCAGGTCATCCGTAACGACCGGGGAAGACCTATGCCTCGCCCGACGATCGAGGTGGATCGCCGGTTGCCTGACCTGGCCTTGGCCCGGGGCACCGTCGACCGCGCTTCACGGCTGCGCGAAGACCAGCGAGAGGTTGATGCGCTGTGGGCCGACGGCACCACCAGAGTGCTGCGGCTCCACGATGGCGAGACCTTGGTGACCGGCGATCCACCACGCTTGGTCCTGGTCGCGCCCTATCCCACCGATGCGGAGCGGTTCCTCCTCGGCATCGACGATGATGGGCGGGCCTACTTCGCCGTTCCGGCGCCCTTCGAACCGGGACCGGGCCAGGAGCGGACGACGCTGCGCAAGGTAGGCGCCTTGCTCCCCGATCGGGACGTTGGCCTGCTCGTCCACGCGATCGCGCTCGCCAACTGGCACGCGACTCACTCACATTGCCCCAGGTGCGGCACGCCCACAACGGTTGCAGCTGGAGGTCATCTGCGCCGGTGTCCGCGTGACGGAAGCGAGCACTTTCCGCGTACCGATCCCGCTGTCATCATGCTGATCACCGACGGGCAGGATCGTGCGCTGCTCGGACGCCAGCACACGTGGCCGGCCCGGCGATTCTCCACGCTCGCCGGTTTCGTCGAGCCCGGTGAATCGGCGGAGCAGGCGGTCGTACGAGAGGTACGCGAGGAGTCCGGTGTCGAGGTCGGCACGGTCAGCTATTGCGCGAGCCAACCCTGGCCGTTCCCGTCGAGCCTCATGCTGGGCTTCTACGGCCGGGCGACGACGACCGAGATCATCCTGGAGGACGAGCTCGTCGAGGCTCGCTGGGTCAGCCGCGAAGCCCTCGCAGCTGAGGTCGCCCGCGGGGAGCTACGCCTGCCACCTCCGGTCTCGATCGCCCGGCGTCTCATCGAGGGCTGGTACGGCGGGGAGATCACGTCTGACCAGGCCTTCTGACGTCGGCGCCGTCGAGTTAGCACGCAGCAGAGATAGGCGCGAGGATGAGGTATTCATCACGGACTGCAGAAGGGCAAGGGACGCAGTGTCAGCCGAAGCCCCATGGTCAGCCGATGGCTCGCTCTATCCGCCGACTCGGCGAACTCGCCCCAGCCGTCTGCGCGATCGCGCTCGCTATGACGAGCAGACAGTGCACTCCATCCTCGACGAGGGCCTCATCTGTCACCTGTCCTTTGTGATCGACGGCGAACCGGCCGTGCTCCCGACCTTGTACGCCCGCGTCGCCGGGCGTCTCTACCTCCACGGCTCCACCGGGAGTAGGCCGCTGCTTGCCGCCTCGTCGGGAGATGGGTTGCCGGTCAGCGTCGCCGTCACGATGATCGACGGACTTGTGCTGGCGAGGTCGGCCTTCCACCACTCGATCAACTACCGATCGGTGATCGCCCATGGGCAGGCCAACCTCGTGCGTGACCTCGTCGAGCGCGAGGCGGCGCTGGCGGCGATCGTCGACCGAGTTGCCCCCGGTCGCTGGGCGGACTGCCGGCCGCCGTCGCCGCAGGAACTCGCCGCCACCGCCGTGCTGCGGTTGGAACTCGGCGAAGTGTCGGCGAAGGTGCGCACCGGTGGAGTGATCGACGAGCCGGCGGATCTCGCCCTGCCGCACTGGGCAGGTGTGATTCCGATCAGCACCGTGCGTGAGGACCCGGTGCCAGCCCGAGATCTCGCTGCCGGCTTGCCGCTCCCGCCGTATCTCGCGGCGCGATAGCCGGAGTGCCACCGCGCGGTCCGGTGTCGGTGGGCTCGGCTACCTTGCTCGTGTGACTCCGGACGAAGTGCTCGACGCGCTCGATCCCGAACAGCGGATCGTGGCTGCGGCGCTCGACGGGCCGGTCTGTGTGCTGGCCGGGGCGGGCACTGGCAAGACCCGGGCGATCACCCACCGCATCGCTTACGCCTGCCAAAGCGGGCGCCAGCAACCACGCCATATCTTGGCCGTCACCTTCACCACCCGCGCCGCGGGCGAGATGCGCGGCCGCCTGCGCGCACTCGGTGTCGACGGCGTTCAGGCGCGGACCTTTCACTCCGCTGCGCTTCGACAACTCCAGTACTTCTGGCCGAGGACCATCGGCGGCGCCTTCCCCCGCATTGTCGAGACCAAGGCACCGCTTGTCGCCGAGGCGTCGGCTCGCTGCCGGATCAACACCGATCGCGCTGCGGTTCGGGATCTGGCGGCCGAGATCGAATGGGCGAAGGTCACCCAGGCGGTCGCGGACGACTATCCCGCGGCAGCCGCAAAGGCCGCCCGCCCTTCGCCGGCGGGCCTTGATCCGGCCGCGGTCGGCCGGATATACGCGGCGTACGAAGAGGTGAAAACCGGGCGCGGGCTCATCGACTTCGAGGATGTCCTCCTGCTGACAGTCGGCATCGTGGAGGATTCGCCGGACGTCGCCGATCAGGTTCGTGACCGCTACAGGCACTTCGTGGTCGACGAGTTCCAGGACGTCTCCCCCCTCCAGCATCGGCTGCTCACCCTCTGGCTGGGTGACCGGCGGAGTCTCTGTGTGGTCGGCGACCCGAGTCAGACGATCTATTCATTCGCCGGTGCAACGCCGGAATACCTGCTCGGCTTCGTCGGCCGCTATGCCGAGGCGACGCTCGTGCGGCTGGTCCGTGACTATCGATCCACGCCGCAGGTCGTCAGCCTCGCCAACGACCTGCTTCGCTACGGCGGCGGCGAGGCGGGCCGGCAACGAGTCGAACTCGTCGCTCAACGCGGTCCGGGTCCCCGGCCGGAGCTCGTGGAATACCCGGACGAGTCGGCGGAGGCGGCCGGGGTCGCCGATCGCATCGCCGCCCTGATTGCTGCAGGCAGCCCGCCGAGTCAGATTGCCGTCCTGTTCCGTACCAACGCACAGTCGCAGAGCTACGAGCAGGCACTAAGCGAGGCTCGGATCCCCTACGTCGTGCGCGGAGGCGAGCGGTTCTTCGAGCGCCGTGAGGTCCGGGAGGCGCTGCTGCTGCTGCGGGGCGCGGCGCGGGCTGACGAACCTCGTGGGGATCTGTCCAGCCAGGTTCGCGGAATCGTCGCAACCCTGGGCTGGCGGCCGGAGCCGCCGGCGGCGGCTGGGGCGACGCGAGACCGATGGGAGTCGATCGCCGCGATCGTCCAGGTCGCCGAGGACTTCACCGCAGCCGCACCGCAAGCGAGCCTCGCCGAGTTCTCAGCGGAGCTCGAGCGACGAGCGGCGGCCCAACATGTTCCCCTTGCCGACGGAGTGACACTCGCGTCGCTGCATGCCGCCAAGGGGCTGGAATGGGACGCCGTCTTCGTGGTCGGCCTCGCGGAGGGCCTTGTTCCGATCAGCTATGCCGAGACACCGGAGGCGGTCGACGAGGAACGGCGCCTCCTTTACGTGGGAATCACCCGGGCGCGGGAGAATGTCCGCTTGTCCTGGGCCACGGCACGCTCGCCAGGAGCCCGCGCGGGGCGGCGGCCCTCGCGTTTCCTTTCCGGACTGCGCATCCAAGGCGCGCCACCGCTCGGCAGGCCGGCCGGTGGGCCAGCGACCGGCCGCCGCGCTAGTCGCCGGTCCCCGCCGACTTGCCGGGTGTGCGGCAAGCCCCTGCACGAGGCCGCGGAACGCAAGATCGGTCGCTGCGCGTCCTGTCCTGCCACCTATGACGAGGCACTGTACGAGCGACTTCGCGCGTGGCGGCTGGATCAGGCCAGCGCCGCGAAGCTGCCCGCCTATTGCATATTCACCGATGCCACGCTGGTCGCGATCGCCGAAACCCGCCCGGCCAGCGAGCAGGCGCTGGCTTCAATCCCGGGGGTCGGTGCGACCAAGCTGGACCGCTACGGCGCTGTTGTGCTCGAGATGTGCAGCGGCGACGGCTGATCCGGGAGCAGCCGCTTGCTGGGATACTTGGGCCGTCGACCGGTTGTGTTCGACGAGCGCCGCAAGCGCCAGAACTACGCCGGGATGGAGACGAGGATCGGGAGGGACTCGGCAAACCGGAGTTCGGGCAAGCCCTGCGCGAGGACTTCACCGAAGCAATGCGTCAGGGCGTGGACGGCTGGGTCGATGACGAGCTCGCGTTCGTCAAGCCGTAGGGCTTTGACATCGCGGACATCGCAGTCCCGGTCAAGGTCCGGTACGGCCCTGAGGACACGCTCGTACCGCCAGCGCACGGCCGGTAGCTGGCGACCCACGTACCCGCTGCGGTCGAAGAACTCAAGTACGGCGGCCACCTCGACGCGGATCCGAAGGACTACGTCGCACAGCTCCACTGGTTCGCCACCGAGTCACCCTGACCCGCCGCGTAGGCCGCTGCCGCCATCGATGCGCTGCCGACCCCGATGGGACGACGGTCGCCGCCCGCGCTGACGTCACGGACAAGCTCACCGAATGAAGAGAGTTTCGGGGCCCCGCTTGCTTTCGTTGGACCGTCAGCCAGAAGAATCGACCCCTCCCGGCGGATCATTGGACAAGCACCCAGCCGAAAGGCCCGGTCTGCTCCGGCTCACTGTCCAACGATCGGTGAAACCGCCCGTTTCGGTCTGGGCCACTGTCCACCCTTCACCAGCGAGCAGTCTGGGCGGAGATTGCCGATGGGTGGCTTGCCGCTGGCCGCTCAGCGTCGGTTCGATAACCGATGCAGAAAAATGCTTTGCGCCCATCGTGGGCTGGCCATAGCCTTTTTGTGCACGCGGGTGTGCGCCTGCACGCCCAACAGCCCGG
This sequence comes from Actinomycetota bacterium, assembly GCA_046735375.1. Classification (GTDB taxonomy): domain Bacteria; phylum Actinomycetota; class Actinomycetes; order JAKEEW01; family JAKEEW01; genus DASYTV01. Next base: position 20,874 of record JBKPTD010000228.1, read on the forward strand.
GGTCTCCCGCCGGAACCGTGTTCCGTGGGATACCAAGATCGAGACCAGGACAGGAGGTGACCCCGGTGGAGAGCACCTACAACGTGACGTCGGCGGTCGCCTCGTGCGCTGCTCCGGTGTCCGGCGAGGTGCGTGCCTGGGTCCGTCCGCTGCGGAGGACTCTCGCGCCCATCTTCGCGACGGCCAAGGGGACCAGTCTGCCCATTTACACGGTCCCGGCAGGCCCGGCGGTCACCATCGCTAGCAACGTCCACATGCGTGGGCGCACCGCCGTTTCCTACCTCCCCACCGTCGAGAAGCAGCAGAGCACCACCGGCGTCGGCTTCGGCGCCATCCCGGTCCGCACCTGGAGTCCACCGGTCTAGATGACACTAGATCCGGCACCTCCAGGGCCGCGGAACCCAGACCGGGAACCGCGGCCCTTTCGTTTATCCGAAACAAAGAGGATCACAAGGAGGTGGCCTCAGTGCAGTTGGCAGTTGTCGAGGACCTCGACAGCCGCAGCGGCGAGCTTCCCTGCCGGATCTACGACCCCGAGTTGTTCTTCGCGGAGAAGCCTGAGGACGTCGAGTTCGCAAAGGCTCTTTGCCAGAGCTGCCCAATCCGCGTCCAGTGCCTCGCCGGCGCTCTTGCCAGGCGTGAGCCATGGGGCGTGTGGGGTGGCGAGCTGTTCGTCCAGGGCGTCATCGTGCCGCGCAAGCGGCCTCGCGGACGTCCACGCAAGACAGAGATCGCCGCATGAGCACCATCCGAGACGGACGCCAGCGGCCACCGGCCCGGACGGCGTTCCCCGACCAGATTCGAACGATCGACATGACGGACATCGCGACAAGGAGCACGAAGATGTATCTCATCCAAGAAGACCTGGCTCGCGCGCATATTCGCAAGCTCCAGGACGAGGCGGCCGCAGAGCGCGTAGCCAGCGGGCTTGTAAGGGTTCGCAAGGCCGCACGCAAGGCCGACAGGGCGAGGCTGTACGCCAGGCGCGCACTAGCCTCTGCGATCTCGTACGACTGACCGCAACGCAAACTGCCGTCATGGCAGGGCCACTAGCGCCGTCACCGGACAGATCGCAGCCAGGGCGGTCGCTGTTCGACCGTCACCGAGGCCCCCGGCACCCACCCGCGCCGGGGGTCTCCCTTATCGATCGCAGCGACCGCTAGCCTCGTGTCGGCTCGGCGAGGCCGGGAAGTAGCTGTTCCAACTCGGCCCGCCAGTGACCGGTGGCCTCCAGCTGGCAGAGAACTCCGACACCGCCCATCCAGACGCGATGGATCAGCAGATATGAAGGTGGCAGGTTGAGCTGTAGGCCGGTCGGATACGCGGGTGACCGTGGGTCGGCGACCCGGACCGCTTGGCGGCGCAACCAGGCCCGACTGAACCGGAACTCCTCGACAGTGATCGGTTCAACGAACGGAAGCAGATAGGCGAGCAGACGCTCGGGGTCGATGCGGGTGGTGTCCCGGACGAAACCCTCTGCACGCAGGCCGGCCAACAGACCGTCAGCATCCCCTGCGAGCCCAATCCGGAGAAGCCTGCCTATCGGCTCGGGGAGGCCGTCGGGAAGCCGGTTTACCGCGCCAAAGTCAAGGACGCCCAGCCGGCCGTCCGGCATCAGCCGGAAGTTACCCGGATGCGGGTCGGCGTGAAGGAGCCCAGCTCTCGTGGGACCGGAGAACAGAAAGCGTACGAGGAGCCGCCCCGCGCGATCCCTTGCGTCCTGGTCACCATGAGAAATGATCCGCGACAGCGGCACGCCCTCGATCCATTCCGTCACAAGAACGCGATCAGACCGCGCGAGAACCTTCGGCACAACGATGTCGGGATCACCGTCGAAGGCATCCGCGAATGCCTGCTGGGCCGTGCCCTCGAGACAATAGTCAAGCTCTTCCGCGACTCTCGCGCGCAGCTCGCCAAGCAGCGGCTTGGTGTCCAGTCCTGGCATGAAGGCGCCGAAAACACGGCCAAGCCGGGCGATCTGCGCGAGGTCGCCGAGCAGCGCATCTCCCGCACCCGGGTACTGGATCTTTACTGCCGCCTCGCGTCCGTCATGCCAGACCGCGCGGTGTACCTGGCCGATTGAAGCGGCGGCGGCGGCGTTGTCATCAAAGGCGAGGAACCGGTCGCGCCAGTCAGGCCCCATCGCGTTCGCGAGCACGCGATGGACCGTTGCGGCGGGCAGCGGCGGTGCGGCCTCCTGGAGACGAGTGAGGGTTGCTCGGTAGGGACTGACAAGATTTTCCGGCAGTGCAGCCTCAAAGATCGACAAGGCCTGCCCGAATTTCATCGCGCCGCCCTTGAGCTCACCGAGTACCCGGAATACCTGATCGGCGGTGCGCTGCTGGATCTCTGCGGCGACGATTTCGGCGGGCCGCCCGCCGAGCCGCTTGCCGATACCGATCGTTGTCCGGCCCGCGATACCGAGTGGGAGGGCGGCGAGCTTCACCGTCCGGGTAACAGCCCAACGAGGCAACTCGCTCACGCTGCCACCTCGGTCACAGCCCGACAGCTTGTGCCGATTCCAGCACATGAGACGTTCGCGATGCGGCCATCCGCGTCGCCACGTCCGTGTTGCCCGCTCACTCGGCTACCTCGCTCTCGACCACCACTCCCGCCTTCCTCGGTAACCGGTCATCCCCAACGGCCGGGGCGGGGACTGGCCGGGGATGACCGTGAAGGGTCACCCGTCTATTGTCCCGGAAGCAAGCGGTTGCGCTGTACGTAATAAGTGGCGCTTACGGGCGCGCGCACTAGCCAAGGCCCGCTGATGCGAGCATCCCATCTGCACCACAGGTGCATGCGGGGTGAGCTGACCATGACCTTCGGCGCGCTCTCCCATCCGGCATCGCGATCTCGATCGTTCCGTCGACGATCGGGGGCAGCCCGCCATCAAGATAGACGAGGGCGTGCAATGCGGCATGCGCCGCCACGACGGTGGCAAGGATGATGTCGCATGGCGCCGGCGCGCGTACCGCCTGGCGTCCTCGCTCGGTGGCCGCAAGCTGCGCGGCGACCCGAGGCCAGCTCGGATCGCGGTCACTGCGATGGAGATCGTGGCAACCTAAGCAGGATGATCGTCCCGGCAGGACAAGCGGCCCCACCACGCCGACGAGTTCGCGCACTCCGGCGTAAAGGTGAGGAATCGCAGACTCCGCCAGCCGGTCGTAAGCGCCCCTGTCGAATGCGCCGGCGGGGCTCACGATCGCCAGATCTGGCTCGGATCGGCCGGGCGGCAAAGCCGCCGTCACGCTCGGCGCGGCACGCCGTGCTGCTCGCGCAGCTGCAGTATCGCGACGGCGATCGAGCTGGTCGAACGCGATCCCAGCCGGGGCAAGGTCGGCAGGCCGAGTCAGTCCCTGGTCTCTCACCCTGACGTAGCCGATGCCGGCCGCGGCCAGCAGGACCGCGATCGAGGCACCGATCCGACCGGCTCCATGGACAGCGACGACGCAGGCCCGCCGCCGCGCAAGTGCAGTGGCACCTCCATCGACGGCATCGTCGCGTACGGAGAGTGCGGCGAGATCGGGCGCGAGTCGCTCGCGTTCGACCATTGTGAGTTCACGGAGAACAGCTCGATCTGCCGCTGCATCCTCGATCGCTCCGCACTGGGCGAGCAGGTCGAGCACGGCTCGTGCCTTATGCGATTCCACGCCGTAATCCGCGGCCACGTCGAGTACGTCGCCGAACTCCTTGCTGCCGTCGAGCTGCTCGAGCCAATTGGCGAGGCCATCGTCGATGTCGCCGACGACCAATGCGTGGGTTGGATCGAGGCCGATCTGGAGGGTCGATGCGTCCCGCCACACCCGACGCAGCGCCGGTTTGAGCGCAGGTCTTGCCATCAAGCTTGCGCCCACGTCCATCCGGCCCCCTTCGGGTGCGTCACCGCTGGCGGTGAGGTGGCCGCGGCGCCCAAGACGCGCGGCCTCGTGCGGCACCCTGCCACCTTCAGTGGCGTCGGACGTTCAACGTCCACAGCCGGCGGCCATCTGTGGACGGACTGCCAGGCGACCGGTGGGGGACAAGGGGCGGCCAGGCATCACCATGAGGAGCCTGGCCGCCCCACTCTCCATCTTCGACGACGCGTAGGACGGGCGGTGCGAAAGCGCCGCCAGCCGTGCGCGGCAAGGGCGCTTACGCCTTACCGAGGATGCGGTTGAGCTTGGTGCCGCAGACAGGGCACGTTCCCTGCGCCATGCGACGACCCGACTGGCTCACCTTGACCTCGCCGGTGAAGTCGCGCTTTTCCTTGCACTTCACACAGTAGGCATCGCCGGTATATGTCTCGGCCATTCTGGCCCTCCTTCGGTTTACGCCCCCCGCCGGGCGATTTGGCAACTCCCCGTAACCTCGACGTGGAAACCATACGGCAGCCAAGGGATCGCGTTGCAGCCGCACCACGGCGGCACGCCGCATGGAGGCTCTTCGGCGCCCTGCGGACACCCGAACCCCGGCCGTTGCCGCTGTACACGCGGTCGCTAGCCTCCCGGGCATGGCTGAGCTGAGCGATGTCCGTTATAGGCAGCTTCGAGTGGAACACCGGGATCGCGGCGTGGTGCTCGCCACGCTGGACAATCCCGACCGCCGCAACTCAATGTCTGGCGAGATGACACGCTCCTGGGCAAACCTTATGACTACGGTGAGTAGCGATGCATCGGTGAGGTGCCTGGTGGTCACCGGCGCAGGCAGTGCCTTTTGTTCCGGCGGTGACATGGACTGGCTGGCCGCCACCCCAAACGCGAGTGTCGACGACCTGCGGGAACGAATGCTGCCTTTTTACCGGACGTGGCTCGCGATTCGTGATCTCCCAGTCCCATCGATCGCTGCAGTCAACGGGCCTGCCGTCGGCGCGGGTCTTTGCCTCGCGCTGGCCTGTGATCTGCGGTATGCGGCCGCCGACGCAAGCCTCTCCGTTCCGTTCACCGCACTCGGGCTGCATGCGGGGATGGCTGCGACGTGGCTGTTGCCACAGTTCGGAGGGCTCGGCCTCGCCCGGGAGTTGCTCCTCACCGGCCGGGTGCTCACGGGTACGGAGGCGGCGGCGGCCGGGCTGGTCAACCGGTCCTTTCCTGCACAGTCCTTGCTCACCGAAGCACTCGGCATCGCTGGGTCCATCGCGGCTAAGGCGCCGATCGCGACCCGGCTCACGAAGGCAGCACTCGCAGAGGGAGCGCCGGTCAGCATCGAGGCGGCATTGCAGTGGGAGGCGCTCGCCCAACCGGTCACGATGGCGACGGCCGACCTGCACGAAGGTCTTGCAGCCCAGCGGGAGCGGCGCAAGCCGGAATTCACCGGCCGCTAGCGTCGGTGTCGAAGCGGCCCGATCCAACGAGGTCAGGCGGGCCTGCCGGCGCGGCAGGAAAAGCGGATGCGGCGGAGCCGCGCCGGCTGCCCTTGACGATCCGAAGCCCCCAGGCCGCACAGCCGTGCGCACGCCTTCCCCTTGCGGGCGCCCAGCCGGTTTTCCCGGAGGCTCCGTGACGAGCACGGTAGGAAGCCGGTTCCTACCGGTCAACGGGAGCCTGTGGACAGGGGTGTGGAGTGGGTGGGGATGGCGTGGGGTGTCGTTGTGGACGAGAGGTTCACGACGTTGTGGACAGTAGACGAAGGGCGCCTGTAGGTCGTTGCTGACCTGCATCGACCTCGTCCCCCGGCTGTGGAGGACATAAAGATGCTCGGTGGATCACGCTTTCGGGCTGTACCTTTCGGTCGTGGCCGTCAATCCCGCTGATTCGGACGCTTCTGCCGCGTTCCCGATTGTTGAGGTTCGTCGCAGTACGCGGCGGCGCCGGACCGTCTCGGCCTACCGCGACGGTGATCGGACCGTTGTACTCATTCCGGCGCGCATGACGCACGCCGAGGAGCAGCACTGGGTCGACACGATGGTGGCGCGGCTCGCCCGGCAGGAATCGCGGCTGAAGCCGAGCGACGAGAGGTTACTCGCCCGCGCCGCCTTGCTGTCCGACCGTTTTCTTGGCGGACTTGCCCGGCCGACAGCAGTCCGCTGGGTTGCCAACCAGCGGCACCGGTGGGGGTCGTGCACGCCGGCGGACCGCACCATTCGGCTCTCGAGTCGGCTGCGCGGGATGCCTGAATATGTCGTTGACTACGTGCTGTTGCACGAGCTGTCTCACCTGCTCGTGCCAGGACACGGCCAAGATTTCTGGAATCTGCTCGCGGGTTACCCCAGAACCGAGCGCGCTCGCGGTTATCTCGACGGCGTCGCCGCCACCGCACATCTCGACCTGTCGGACGAAGCGGACTAATCAGGCCGCGACCGGCAGCCGATGTCAGCCTTTACGGACAAATAGGGTCTAGTTGGCATTGCCAAAGATCGGTACGCTGACGTCCAGATGAGGCCGTGTGTGGTTCTGTGCCGGAGGGGTCGCCACACCGGATGTTACGCATAGCGCGCAGGGTGGCTGAGGGCCCGGCGCTCTCGCTATCTCGTAGGAGGTAGTGGAGTCGCTAGATCTGCCGGCGTGACCATTCCCGCCGACGAGTCGCGGGTTGTGATGGTCCCGCTGAACATACGGCATGCGAGACGATCATGAGAACCGACAGTGTCGTCCTACGTCGACCTCTCCGGCCTCGACTTCATCGATGTCCGGTGCATGCGCACGCTCCTGGATGTCGCGGCCCACCTCGAACTCGTCGGCTGTCGACTTGTCCTGCTTGGTCGAACCTCGCTGTGCGCCGGATCATCCGGCTCTGTCGCGAGGCGCGGCCGGGCAATGTGGATGTCTTTCTGCGCCCGGCCTGACGGCAATCAGACGACGGGGCCTTCCTCGGGACCACTGGCCCTGGACCAGTCCAGGCGTGGGCGTACACAGTCGGCGTAACCGCACCCACGTCGTCACGAAGCCGCGGCCCCAGCCGTCCGCCGATCCCCCCTCTAAGCGGGGCGCGGCTGGGTCGCCTTACTAGTGGTCGCGCCCGTAGGTACCGCGCGGGTCTGACGGGCCCGGCCGGCGCCTCGCCACGTTGTCGTCGTCGCCGTTAGCGCCGCTAGCGGCCTCCTCCTCCGCCTTGCGATGCATCCAGCCGGACTCGGTCATACACCGCGGGACTTACCTGCGCGACCACTAGACCGCTCGGCGCCCGTGCGAGCCTCACCGGCATAGTCAGGATTGCGGTTCGTCGTCCTGGGGAGTCTCCGCGTTCCCTCCCAGCTCCGGCAGGGTGAGCTCAGCGCCGACGCGGCGTACGTATTCGGTCGGGTCATCGAGGTCGTCCGCGGTCGGCATGAGATCGGGATGTCCCCACACGCTGTCTCGTGCGTCGATCCCGCGCTCGGTGCCGAGCACGTGCCACAGCGCGGCAGCTTCGCGAAGTCGCCGCGGTCTCAGCTCGAGCCCCACGAGCGTCGCGAACGTCTGCTCGGCCGGACCGCCGGCAGCCCGACGTCGCCGTACTGTCTCGCGCAGCGCGATGCCGGAGGGGAGATGCGGCTCGGCCGCCGCACTGACGACCTCGTCGACCCAACCCTCGACCAAGGCCAACGTCGTCTCGAGTCGGGTCAGCGCGGCTGCCTGCGCGGGCGTCTGCTCGATCTCGAACAGCCCACCGGAGAGCGCATCTTGCAGCGCGGCTGGGTCTGACGGGTCGATGTGCCCGACGGCCTCCTCGAGCCGGCTGGTATCCACCCGGATGCCGCGGGAGTATGCCTCGACCGCTCCCAGCAGGTGGGCTCTGAGCCACGGCACGTGCGAGAACAAGCGGTGATGAGCCGCTTCCCGCAGTGCGAGGTAGAGCCGGATCTGGTCGTCGGGAATGCCGAGGCCCTCACCGAAGGCGGTGACGTTCGCGGGTAGCAGAGCGGCCGTCCCCGATGGTCCGAGCGGTAGCCCGATGTCGGTGGATCCGACGACCTCACCAGCGAGCTCACCGATGGCCTGGCCGACTTGGCCGCCGAACATCGCGCCGCCCATCTGCCGTATCACGCCGAGCAGCGGTCCGGCCATCTGGCGCATTTCGGTTGGAACCATCTCGTCCATGGTGGCGACGACGCGGCCGGCGACCGGCTCGACGAGGGCTCGCCAGACGGGCAGCGTCTCCTCAACCCACTCTGCCCGGCTCCAGGCGGTCGCAGCCTTGACACCGGACGGGATCGTCGTTACACCGTCGAGCCAATGGTCCGCGAGTCGCACGGCATCGGCTACCGCACGTTTCTCCGTCTCGGACACCGAGGCGTCGCCTGCTGCTGACACGGTCTGCCGTGCCATGTCACGGGCGAAGTCCCAGTTGACCGGTCCGCTGTCGCCGCTGGCCAGCATCCGGCCGAGGTGCTGGAAGACGGCGCCGAGCTGGGTGGGGTCCATTGCGAACATGGCCGCCATCGGGTTCTGTGCCGACCCAAGCTGATCGGGGTCCTCGTCGCGCTCCGGCTCGTCTGGCTCGCGATCCGGATCGCGCGGAAGATCATTCACGACGGCTCCTCTGGGACGTCGACGGCGCCCGCTCGCCGCCAGGACCGCGGGCGAGAGAACGCACTGCACTCAACGGTAACGACTAAGGTCCTGACCCAAAGGTTCCGGCTGTCCGCCATGGGCGAACGACCTCGAGCAAGAGGCCCGCGCGGGCGTGCGGGGCCGGCCATGGGACGGAGGGTGGCGGTGGTACAAGACTCAGGCGAGCCGGGGCCGGTGGCTGCCCCACGGCGGGGGCGGCGGCGGGGAGCGCTGACCGTGGCCGTAACAGGCGCGGCCACGGAGCCGGGCCGCGCGCTCGCGGCGCGGCTGGCCGCTCACGAGTCCGTGCGCAAGGTCGTCGCAATCGACGATCACCGTGGCGACGTCGGCGGGGTGTCGTGGCGCGTGCTCGACGTCCGTGATCCCGTGATCGCCGCCCGTTTCGGCGGCGTTGACACTGTGGTTCATCTCGCAGTGGACATGAGCGTCGACGCCGACCGCCGCGCTCGCACGGCGCTCAACGTGCGCGGTACGCAGACTGTCCTTACCGCGGCCGCCGCGGCCGGCGTCAAGCGCGTGATCTTGTGGACGAGCGCGATGGTGTACGGGGCGCAGCCGGACAATCCAGTGCCGCTGGATGAGGATGGGCCGCTTCGCGCTACCGCTGATGGATCGCTCATCGGCGATCTACTGGAGATCGAGCGGCTTGCCGAGCGTGCACCGCGCACCTATCCGGGACTGTCGGTGACCGTGGCGCGGCCGGCCACGGTGGTAGGCCCTAACGTCGACACCTTCCTCACCCGGCACTTCGAGGCGCCGAGGCTTCTCGTCGTACGCGAATCCCGGCCTGCATGGCAGTTCTGTCATATCGACGATCTGGTGTCCGCGCTCGAATTCGCGGCAGTCGGCGCCGTCGAGGGATCGGTCACAGTGGGATGCGACGGCTGGCTGGAGCAGGACGAGGTCGAGCGACTGTCCGGACTCCGCCGGATAGAGCTGCCGGCGTCGGTCGCCTTCGGCGCCGCGGATCGCCTGCACCGGCTCGGCGTCATCCCAGCTGCCGCCAGCGATCTCGCGTACGTCACCTATCCGTGGGTCGTCCCTTCGACCCGGCTTCTGGCCGCAGGCTGGCGACCGCTGCACGACAACGTCACCGCGTTCGAGGCGCTGCTCGGCGAGACCGAAGGCAGGCATGCCGTCGGCGCCAGGCGCCTCGGCCGCCGGGACGCAACGATCGGCGCCGCGAGTGCCACGGTGGCGATCCTCGGCACGGCGGCTGTTGTCCGACGGGCAAGGAAGCGCCGAGCCCCCTGATGTTGCGCCGCTGCGCCAGTAGGTAGGTTCGCATCAAGGTAAGGCGCCTGCATCTGGCAGAGGAGCTGATCGGCGGTGACACCGGAGGCCGACAGAGCCGTCATCCGTCTGTTGGCGATCTCGGATACGGCCCTGTCGGTGGATGAGGTGCTAGCTGCCGTCTCGGATCCGGCTGCGGGCGGGGTTGCGCTCTTCGTCGGGACGGTTCGTGATCACGATGCTGAGCGGTTCGTCACCGGCCTGGAATACTCGGCGCATCCCGCGGCCATCGACCAGCTGCGGGCAGTCGCAGAAAAGGTCGCCGCGGACTATCCGGTGCGTGCATTGGCAGCCGTCCACCGCGTTGGAGATCTCGTCGTGGGCGATCTTGCTGTGGTCGTCGCTGTCGCGTGCCCGCACCGGGCTGAGGCCTTCGCTGCGTGCCACAAACTGATCGACGAGCTCAAGGCGACCGTGCCGATCTGGAAGCACCAGCTCTTCGCCGATGGCACCGATGAATGGGTCGGCTCGGCCTGATCGCGACGGCTTGATCGATGCACTCGGAGAATGCCAGGTAATGATGCTCGGCCAACCGCCGTTCGCGGGCGGCCGGAGTTGACCCGGCGGTCACATAGAGTCGGGGCATGTCCCGTCGATCGGTGACGATTGTCGTCGCCAGTGTTCTGTTTGTGTTACTGGTGGCGGTCGCTGCTCTGCTGCCGGTGCCATACGCCGAGTTGAGCCCTGGCCCGACGACAAACACCCTCGGCAAGTCCGGCGGGAGGCAGCTGATCACGATCACTGGGCGGCAGACGTACCCGCCCGGTGGGCACCTCAATCTCACAACGGTCGCAGTAACGAGTGCGGACAGGAAGCTTGGTCTGCTGGAGGCGCTGCGTGGGTGGCTTGATGACACGGTGGCCGTCGTCCCGCGCGAGACCGTATATCCCGAGGACCAGACCCCCAAGGAGATCGAACAGCAGAATGCCGAGCAGATGGAGCTCTCCCAGGAGCACGCGACCGCGGCCGCCTTGCTCAAGCTCGGCGTTAAACCCACGAAGCGGACGGTTCTCGTCGCCGAGGTTGCCGGCGATTCGCCGGCCAAGGGCAAGATCCACGCAGGCGACGAAATCACTTCAATCGACGGTGTACCCGTGAGCTCGCCCGAGGACGTGCGTGCGCAGATCCGCAAACACAAGCCTGGCGACCAGGTCACTGTCACGATCACGCGAGCGGGCAAGAGTGAGGACGTCACGGTGGGGACCCGGGCCGCAGATGACGATCCGTCGGTCGCTCAGGTTGGCATCGTCCCCGACGTGGCTTACACCTGGCCGTTCACCGTCGATATTCAGCTGGACAACGTGGGTGGCCCGAGCGCCGGGCTGATGTTTGCCCTCGGGATCTACGACAAGCTGACGCCTGGCGACCTCACCGGAGGAAAATTCATCGCGGGCACGGGAACGATCGACGACTCCGGCAAGGTTGGACCCATCGGTGGCATCCAGATGAAGATCATCGGTGCTCGCCGGGCCGGAGCGACGGTATTCCTCACGCCAAGGGAAAACTGCGGTGAGGCCCTGAGCAACCCGCCGAGAGGCATCAGGATCGTTCCGGTCGGCACGCTTGACAACGCGATAAGCGCCCTGGGCGCGGTGCGGACTGGTCAGACCGCACAGCTACCCTCATGCCCGTCCTAGGGTCACGAACAGCACCGATCGGTTTCTGAGAAGTTAATGGTTGGCTGTCGGCAGGCGTACGCAGGGCGACACTGAGCACGTAGGTTGGGACGCGTGACATTCGACATGCCGGGGCGCAGGCCGCGCCGGCCCGAGCGCCCGATGCGCATTCTTCCGCGGCGCCCCCGGGCGCTGCTGCCAACTCTTGCGGTGCTCATCGGGCTGATCATCTTCTTCAGTATCTTTACCAACTTCTGGACCGAGTTGCTCTGGTACCGGTCGGTGGGTTACGCCGGCGTGTTCAGGACGCGGCTGGTGACGAGGTTGCTGCTGTTCCTGGTCTTCGGTCTCATCATGGGTGGCGCGGTCGCCGGCACGGTCTACGCGGCGTACCGGCTCCGTCCGTCCTTCCGCGGCATGTCGGCGGAACAGCAGAGCCTCGACCGCTACCGGATGGCGATCGATCCCTTCCGTCGCCTCATCGTGATCGGCATCGCTGCCTTGCTCGGTCTCTTCGGTGGACTCGCGGCATCCGGCGAGTGGCGGACGTGGCTGCAATGGCGCAACAAGGTCTCCTTCGGGGTAGAGGATCCGCAATTCCACAAGGACGTGTCGTTCTTCGCGATGACACTGCCGTGGTGGCGGTTCGTCATCGGCTTCCTCTTCGCAGTCGTGATCCTGGCCCTCATCGCGACCGTCGCCACGCACTACCTGTACGGCGGCATCAGGTTGCAGTCACAAGGGGAGAGGGTCACCCCCGCCGCGGCGGCGCATCTTTCCGTCTTGCTCGGCCTCTTCGTCCTCCTCAAGGCGGTCGCATATTGGCTGGATCGCTACGGCCTGGCGGTGGCGAGCGAACGATTCGTCGTATCCGGCTGGACCGGCCTGCGATACCGCGACGTCAATGCGTTGCTGCCGGCGAAGACGATGCTGGCGGCGATCGCGTTGATCTGTGCGATCCTCTTCTTCGCCAACGTCGTTCGGCGTACCTGGCTGCTCCCCGGCATCGGCTTCGGCCTGCTCGTGCTCTCCGCCATCCTGATCGGCGGCGTCTACCCAGCGATCGTCCAGCAGTTCCAGGTCAAGCCGTCCGAGCGGCAGCTCGAGGCAAAGTACATCAATAGAAATATCGAGGCCACTCGTGCGGCGTACGGGCTGGGTGGTGTGGATATCAAGCAATACAACGCCCAGACAACAGCGACCGAAGGCCAGCTGCGCGACGACGCTGACACAACGGCCAGCATCCGGTTGATGGACCCGGCGGTCGTTTCGCCGACCTTCATTCAGGATCAGCAGATTCGCGGCTTCTACGAGTTCCCCGACACGCTCGATGTCGACCGTTACAAGCTGGACGGTCAAACGAGGGACGTCGTCGTCGGTGTGCGTGAGCTCGATCAGAGCGGCATCCCCGCGAACCAACGCAACTGGATCAACGACCACCTCGTCTACACCCATGGCTTCGGTTTCGTGGCCGCATTGGGGAACACCCGCGAAGCCACCGGACACCCCTCCTACGTAGAGTCCGATATCCCGCCGAAGGGGACGCTCGGGGAGTTCCAGCCCCGCGTTTACTACGGTGAGCTCTCGCCGTCCTATTCGATCGTCGGCGCGCCCGGGGGGTCCGCGCAGGCCGAGCTCGACTATCCGGACGACGCCCAGCCCAACGGCCAGGCCAACACCACCTACGCCGGCAACGGTGGTGTGAAGGTCGGGTCCTTCTTCAACAAGCTGCTCTACGCGGTGAAGTACCGAGACGAGAAGATCTTGCTGTCCAGCGGGGTGAACAAGGACTCGCGGATCCTCTACGTCCGCAACCCACGGGAACGGGTAGAGAAGGTTGCGCCGTGGCTGACCGTGGACAGCAACACCTACCCCGCGATCGTGGACGGCAAGCTGGTGTGGATCATCGATGGCTACACGACGACCAGCGGCTATCCCTACTCGTCTCGCCGCACTCTCGGTGACGTCACGGAGACCTCGCTCACCACAGAGAACCGGTCGGTAATCGCACCGCAGGACACGGTCAACTACATCCGCAACTCGGTGAAGGCAACCGTCGACGCCTACGACGGGACAGTCACGCTCTATCAATGGGACCAGTCCGACCCGGTGCTCAAGATGTGGATGAAGGCGTTCCCCGGCACGGTGAAGCCGTACACGGCCATCACCCCCGGGCTGTTGGCGCACTTGCGTTACCCGGAGGACCTCTTCAAGGTGCAGCGCGATCTCCTCGCGCAATATCACGTGATCGACCCCACCGCGTTCTACTCCGGCCAGGACTTCTGGCGGGTGCCGACCGACCCGACCGGCGATGGCGACCAGCCGCCGTATTACCTGACCATCAAGATGCCCGACCAGGACGCGGCGACGTTCTCGCTGACCAGCACGCTCGTCCCGACCAACCGGCAGAACCTCGCGGCGTTCGTCGCGGTCAACGCCAACCCCGGAGCGGACTACGGCAAGCTCCGTGTCCTCGAGCTGCCGCGAAATACCGTGGTTCCCGGGCCGGCGCAGGTCCAGAACAACTTCCGCTCCAACACCGACGTCTCCTCGCGACTAAACCTGCTAACCCGCGGCGGCCAGTCCACCGTTCGCTATGGCAATCTGCTCACCTTGCCTGTCGGTGGTGGCCTGCTCTATGTCGAGCCGGTGTACGTCGAGGGCACAGGCAACGCGAGCTTCCCGTTGCTTCGGCTCGTCCTCGTGTCGTTCGGAGACAAGATCGCTATCAGCGACACGCTCCAGGGTGCCCTGAACTCGATCTTCGGGCAGAACGCAGGGGCGGATACCGGCGAGCAACCGCCACAAGGTGGCAGCCAGCCTCCGCCAAGCAATGAGCCGCCGAATGCCAACCTCACGGCTCAGCTAGACGCCGCCTTGTCCGACGCCCAGGCTGCCTATGACCGGGGTCAGGCGGCACTGAAGGAAGGGGACTTCGCGGCATACGGCACCGCACAAAAGGACCTCGCTGCCGCGTTGAGGCGCGCCGCGGATCTGAGCCGACGGCTCAGCACGACCAGCACGACGCCCACGTCATCGTCAAGTCCAACGAGTTCCACAGCGTCCTCCTGACGCGCCGGTCGGGCGTGCGGGCTGTCCCATGACCCGCCCGGATCAGCCGATTGGTTGATCCGGGCATCAGCCCCGGCGAGTACGCAACTCGCTGCTGCGGTTGATCTGAAATGTGGCTGCGCGGTCGATCCGGCCGCGGGTTCTTGCGAGCCATCCTCGCAATGGGTTCTTCGAGGCGGGATGCACTCCCGTCCGCCCGGCGAGGAGAGGGCAGTCAAGATGGCGATCATCGAGGTCGACGGTCTGCGAAAGGTGTATGGCGGCACGGTCGCAGTGGATGGCGTGTCCTTCACCGTGAGCCAGGGCGAAATCTTCGGATTGGTAGGGCCGAATGGCGCAGGAAAGACCAGCATCGTCGAAACACTCGCCGGCCTGCGGCGCCCAGACGCGGGAACCATTCGCGTTCTCGGCCACGATCCGGGCCAGGAGCGGCGCGAGGTGGCGCAGCGGATCGGCATCCAGCTGCAGGAGGCTGCCTTGCCTGACCGGCTGCGGGTGTGGGAGGCGCTCGATCTCTACGCCTCGTTCTACCGAGATCCCGCAGACTGGCGCGACCTGGTTGCCGAGTGGGGTCTCGAGGATAAGCGCGACACCGCGTTCGCCGACCTTTCCGGCGGGCTGAAGCAGCGGCTCCTGGTCGCGCTCGCCTTCGTCGGGAGCCCGGAGCTTGTGTTCCTCGATGAGCTGACCACCGGCCTCGATCCGCGGGCTCGCCGGAGCACCTGGAACATCGTCAGGGACATCTGTGCCAAGGGGGTGACGGTCGTGCTCGTGACCCACTTCATGGATGAGGCCGAGCAGCTGTGTGACCGTGTGGCTGTTGTCGATCGGGGGCGCATCGTCGCCCTCGATCGGCCGGCCGCCCTGGTCAACGAGGCAAGCATCGGCAAGGCAGCGGGCCAGGCGAGTCTCGAGGATGTCTTCCTCACGCTGACCGGCCGTGATCTCGCCGGCTGACACAACCACCTGCAACAACAAACGACCGACGGAGCCTGTCATGCACGCACTCATCAAGCTGACGATCATCGAAGTCAAGCTCTTCCTGCGGGACCCGGCGGCGGCCTTCTTCACGCTCGCCTTTCCGCTGCTGCTCCTGATTCTCAACGGAACCGGTCGGGACAATAAGCCGATCAATGACCTCGGCGGCCACGGGGTGATCGACGTGATCGTGCCGATGCTCACGGTCGTGGTGCTTGCCATCCTGGCCTTCACCTGCTTGCCGGCCGTTCTCGCCGTTTATCGGGAGCGCCGAATCCTCCGGCGGCTGGCAGCCACCCCGTTGCCGGCAGGCTCTGTCCTGGCCGCCCAGTTCCTCGTCAACCTGCTCGTGGGTACCGCCGCTTTGATCGGCCTCGTGGCGCTGGGGATCCTCCGGTACGACCTGAACCCTCCGAAGGCCGTCGCCGCCACCGTCGGCGTCTTCTTGCTCGGGGGACTGGCGCTTTTTGCGTTGGGTTTCCTCCTGGCAGCGGTCGCCCCGACTGCGCGCTTCGCCAGCGCGGCCGGCTACGCCATCTTCTTTCCGCTGCTCTTCCTGTCAGGCACCATGCAGCCCAGGGAAGAGATGCCGGAGTCGCTGGGAAGGATCGGTGACTTCCTGCCGCTGAGCCCGGTGGTCCGGTCGCTGCGCGGCGCATGGGTCGGCGAGACACCGTCCGCACTGACGTTCGCCCTGTTCGCAGCGATAATCGTGGTCGCGGGCGGAGTGGCGCTGCGGCTGTTCCGGTGGGAGTGATGAGCGCAGATGGATAGCCGGTGGGATCGACTCTGGGGCGGGCTGTTCTTCGTCCTGCTCGCGGTCCCCACGGTGATCGCGGTGGCCGACGTGACAGAGCCGCTGACATCCCGGCTGGTGACGTTGGCGATCGCCGGCCTGGTGGCGGCGTGGTACTGGTGGACGGTTCTCGCGCACCCGGTCTGGGTGGAGCGGGTTTCGCTGATGCTGGTCTATTTCGCCGGCCTCATCCTCGGCACGGCCGTGCTCGTCGCTCGCGACCCGGCGTACTTCATCTTCTCGTTCATCCTTTACATCCACCCCTTCATGCTCTTGCCGACCGCGCTCACCGTGCCTGCGGTCGCCGTTGGGGCGTTCTCCGTGCTGGCGGCGGCTGGCGGGCTGACCGACTCGGACCAGCTGCCGGTCAACATCGGAGCGTTCATTCTGAATGTCGGCCTGACGAGCATGATCGGACTGTTCATTCGCTACCTCTATACCCAGGGGGAGGAGCGCAAGCAGACGATCAGCGAGCTTGAGCAGGCGCGCAGCGAGCTCGAAGCGAGCGCGGCCGCGAACGCGGAGCTACAAGCCCAGTTGCTTGTACGCGCCCGCGAAGCCGGTGTGCTCGACGAACGTCAGCGACTCGCAAGGGAGATACATGACACGCTCGCACAGGGCCTCACCGGAATCGTGACCCAGCTCGAGGCCGCCGAGAACGCGTTGGACGGACAGCGTCCGGCCGGCGATGACGACGCGGTGCCCGTGCCGCCAGACGGTGGCCGGCCGGACGAGGCTCGCCGACATGTCGACGTCGCCAAGCGGCTGGCGCGGGAGAGTCTCGCGGAGGCCCGGCGGTCAGTCCAAGCGCTGCGCCCCGCGATCCTCGAGTCCTCGCATCTACCTGATGCGATCGCCAACGTTGCCGCTGCCTGGTCCGCCGCAAGCGGGGTCGAGGCAGCGATGGCCACCACCGGATCACCGGGACCCCTGCATCCGGAGGTCGAGGTCACCTTGCTGCGAGCGGCGCAGGAGGCGTTGGCGAACGTGTCGAAGCACGCGGGCGCTCACCGGGTGGGAATGACCCTGTCGTACATGGAGGACGTGGTGTCGCTAG
>JBKPTD010000229.1:0-6832 GCA_046735375.1 Actinomycetota bacterium
GGGCCAGCCCTGCTCTGAGTCGTACATCGCGACCGCCACCCCGAGAATCGCGAGCGCCTGGGTAAGGGGCCGCCCACTGTCAGTGCGTAGCGGTGACCGGTCGGCTTGGTCCAGGATGCCAGCGATCTCACGCTTGGCCCCTGCATGATCTGGGCCGACGGGGCAATCGGACTGCTTCAAGCAGTCATCGATGAACGCGTCGAGCGCCTGTTCGAACCCGCCGGCTTGGGCGAGACCCATCTCCTGCGAGGTCACCGTCGGGTCGATGGCCCCGTCCAGCACGACGCGACCCACCTTCTTCGGAAAGAGCTCGGCGTAGGTGGCGCCGAGGAACGTGCCGTACGACTTGCCGAGATAGTTCAGCTTGGCGTCGCCGAGCATGGCACGCAGGATGTCCATGTCGCGGGCGGCGTCCGGTGTGCCGACATGCGGCAGCACTTTCCCCGACCTGGTCTCGCACAGGTGGGCGAAGTTCTTGGAGGTCGTGTCGAGCGCTTGGACCTCGCCGGGGTTGTCCGGCGAGCCATCGAGGGCAAGAAACGCGTCGAGCTGCTTGTCGTTGAGGCACTTCACCGGTGCGCTGTCGCCGACCCCGCGGGGATCCCAACCGACGACATCGAAGCTGTTCCGCACATCGTTACTGAGGACGGCGCGAGCCTGCCGCGCATAGCTCACTCCAGATGCACCGGGACCACCGGGATTGATGAGCAGGGATCCGACCCGCTTCGACGGGTCTCCGGCGGGGAGACGAATAACGTCCAGCTCGATGCTGTCGCCGGTCGGCTTCTGATAGTCGAGCGGCACCTTCACCTTCGTACATTCAAAGTCGCCGCTGCAGCCCGACCAGCGCGGCCTCTGGTTATAGAAGGGAGCCAGCTCGGCGGGTACGTCCGACGTTGCAGAGCCGTTCGCGGAGTTCGTGTTCGATGGGCTGGGCGAGGCGTTCGAGTCTTTGTCACCGCCGCTGCATCCGGCGAGCGCGAGAGCCAGGAGCACGGTAGACGCAAGCACCCGTTGGGCGCGGGTGAGAGTCTCGCGGCGATTACCGCCCGAGGGGCCAGGCAGCGATACCGCCGGTCCGGCGAGAGCGGACCGAGCTCTCGCCATGGCCGTACGCGACCCCGCGGGAAGATCAAGCATGGCGCCCAATCTACGGTGGCGAGGTCGAGAAGCTGACACGCGGGGACGTCATTCGGGCGACGCCGCGCCCCCGTACCTCTCCTCATAGGCCTGCCGGGACCCGCAGACACTCGCCTTCGGACAGGCGCACCGGCGTCCGCCATCGTCGAGTCTGACGACCACGGTGTCGGACGGAACGTTGTGCGCGACAATCCGGCCTGGACCATCCGGCGAATCGACGTGCTCGCCGATCTCCGGCGCGATGCCCTTGAAGTCCTGGTAGAGCGGGTGCTCGTACTTCAAGCAGCACATCAACCGGCCGCAGGCGCCGGAAATCTTGAGCGGGTTGAGCGGCAAGTCCTGGTCCTTGGCCATCCGCAGGGTGACCGGCTCGAAGTCCTTCAGGAAGGTGGCGCAGCACAGGTCCCGCCCACATGGGCCGATGCCACCTTGGATCTTCGCCTCGTCGCGTGCCCCCAGCTGCCGCAGATCGATCCGCGCCTCGAGCGCCCTGGCGAGGTCGCGCACGAGGGAGCGGAAGTCCACCCGGTGCGGCGCCGAGAAGTAGATCGTGATCTGGTTCTCGGCGTCCAGATAGTCGACGCCGACCACTTTCATCGGTAGGTCGTGCTCGCGGATCAGCCGTTTGGCGGTGACTCTGGCTTCGGCTTTGCGATGGCGATTGCGTTCGTCGCGTTCAAGGTGTGTGTCGCTTGCCGGTCCCGCACAGACGGGCAGGCCGCCAACCTCCTCGGGGACGTGCTGCGGTGCCCACACGCACTCGGCCACCTCAGGACCGGTGTTTGTGGGCACGAGGACCTTGTCACCCACTCTTGGCGCATACGAGCCGGGATCGAGGTAGTGCAGCCGACCATGACGCGTAAAGCTCACCGCCATGACCATGCCCACATCTGGACGATAACCGTCCACCTGCCGTTCACACGGGGAAACGCTCCGCACCGGTGTTGGGATCAGGGCGATGCAAGAGTCAACATCATCGCCTCGGCGGCGAGCAGCGGGTGAGCGTTCGTGTCCAGGGCCTCGCGGCAGGCGAGCACCGCCTCGATGCGGCGAACGGTGTCCTCGGGCGTCGAGTCAGCGGCGAGCACCTCGATCTCGCCCCTCGCCGACTCGTTGACAAGGTCCACGGGTGCGTCGACTTGACGAGTGAGCACATCACGGTAAAACGCGGCCAAATCGATCAGAGCACGATCCATGGCATCGCGCTGGATCCGCTTTGCCCGCCGCTTTTGCCGGTCCTCGAGTTCTCTGAGTGCGGCCGCGCTTCCTGGCGGCATCCGTCCGGTAGGGGCCGCGCCGAGGGCGGACCGCAGCCGATCAACCTCAGTCGCATCCAATTCCGCGGCCGTGTCGCGCGCCTCAGCGGCGGCAGTATCGACGAGATTGGCCGCCGCGCGGATGCAGGCGCCGATGTCACGCAGTGATCCGGGGATGCGCAGCACTTCGTCTCGGCGCTGGCGAGCCGCATCGTCCACGGCCAGGCGGCGCGCGCGGCCGATATGGCCCTGAGCGGCCCGCGCGGCAACCTCGGCCACCTCCGGATCGATCCTGTCCCGGCGGACGAGGACCTCCGCGACCGCATCGACAGACGGCGTCACCAGCCGAACCTGCCGGCACCGCGATCTGATGGTCGGCAGCACGTCTTCACTCGACGGAGCGCAGAGCAGCCAGACCGTACGGGCTGCTGGCTCCTCGACGGCTTTCAGCAGGACATTTGCCGCCTGCTCGGTCAGCCGGTCCGCGTCCTCGAGGATGATCACGTGCCAGCGCCGTCCGGCCGGGGTGAGAGCCGAGCGGCGTACCAGCTCGCGGGTCTGCCCCACGCCGATCGAGAGCGTCTCGGTACTGACGGCCTGAACGTCGGCATGCGTACCGGCGAGCACTGTGCGGCAGGCGTCGCACTCGCCGCATCCCTGCTTCTCGCACTGGAGCGCGGCAGCAAACGCACGGGCAGCGTTCGAGCGGCCCGAACCCGGCGGTCCGGTCAGGAGCCAGGCATGGGTCATGCCGGCGCCGGGTTCGCCCGCCAGCACGCCTGCTGCGGCGACCGCGGCGGCGCGCAGCTCGGCGACGACCGCCTGCTGCCCTACCAGGTCATCCCAAACGGTCATCGAATATCTCCGCCGAGGATGTCGTCCACCAGGCTGCCCGGTTGCACAGAGTCCGGCGCAACGAACGGCAGGTCGTCGAGCTGCTCAGTGTCAGAGAGCTCCGTTGCACCGATCATTTCCGCAGCTTTACCATTCCCGGCCGCCTCCGCAGTCTTGGCGGCATTGGCATGCCTGGCAGCCCCGTCGGCGCGCCGGGCATGGCGGCCGGCGCCGCTACCTTCCTCTGCTCGCTTCCTCAACCGCGGTAACCGTCGCGTCCGTGCAGCATCGGCCGACGGCGACTCTGCCTCCGCATCGTCTGGAGGAGGGGGTCCACTGCCATCGCCCTCGGCGACCGGGCTGGGGGCGCGGGTCGCCCGGCGGTGGGTCGGTTCCTGTGGCGTGGCCGCAGCTGGAAGGAGCGGCTCGATCCGCTCCCTGATTGCCGCTGCGACCTCCTCTGGACTGGCCACCGCGTCGACGACGGCATAGTGGCGTGGATCAGCTGCCGCAATCTCGAGATAACGCTTGCGAACTCGCTCGTGAAACTCGAAGGCCTCGGACTCCACGCGGTCGAGTCCGCTCTGGCCGGCGCGCCTCAAGCCGACTTCTGGGGGAAGGTCCAGGACGACCGTCAGGTCGGGACGCAGCCCGCCGGTCGCCCACTTGGACAACCGTGCGACATCCTCGATCGGCAGCTCCCGACCGGCCCCCTGATATGCAATCGACGAATCGACATAGCGATCGGTAACAACGATCGCCCCCCGCCCCAGGGCCGGGATGATCACAGTGTTGACGTGTTCGGCGCGGTCGGCTGCGTACAGCAAAGCCTCACTGCGCGGCGACAACGAACCCGTCGCCAGGTCGAGCAACAGGCCCCGCAGCTGCCGGCCGACGACGGTCGCACCCGGCTCGTGGGTGACGACCACTTGGTGCCCCGCTCCGCGCAGCCAGTCTCCAAGAAGCTTCGCCTGGGTCGACTTCCCCGCTCCCTCGCCCCCTTCCAGGGCGATGAACAGGCAGTTCGGTGGGTGCGTCGCACGTGGTTCGGCTCCGACGACCGCGACCAGATCGGCGAGCAGTGGTACGCCACGCCGGTCGTCCATCTGGTGGTAGGCGATCAGGCCGAAGACCGACGCGCCCAGCCCGGCGAGGAAGAGGGTGGCGGCGGCGCCGTTGTAGGTGGCTGCGACATTGCTCGTGAGCTCGAAATGGTGGCGGCCGATGGCTCCGGAGACGAGCGGTGCGATGCCGAGAACCGCGACGAGCGTGATCCGCACCAATGACTGGAGAAATGCAAAGGTGCGCCCGCGCAGCTCGTCACTCACCTCGAGCCCGATCAGCGTCTGACCAGTCACCCAGGCCGTGCCGGACAGCGCGCCCAAGACCGCTGTGAGCAGCACGGCAATGATGATGTTGCCCACCAAGGCGACGATGGCGAGGAGGATGCCGGCCGCGAGGATGCTGAGCCCGAAAAGTCGCCGCCTGCTGAAGCCGGCCAACAGCCGGGGCCCAGCAAACATCCCTACGGCCATGCCAAGGAAGATGGTGCCGACGAGCACACCGAAAGCTGCGTTGCCGGCCCCGAGGTCGCGGGTGTAGGTGCTGGAGAGCCCGACCACCGCGCCCGCCGCCCCGAAAGCGCCGAGCATGCCGATGGTGACTCCGCGTACGACCGGGGTCTTCCCGACGAACTTCCAACCCTCGATCGCGGTACGGATCATCGAGGGTGATTCAGTGTGCGTTTTGGTACGTGCCACGTACAGACCGGCGATCACCAGCGCGGACACGAAGAATGTCGCCGCGTTGATGTAGAGGGCGAGGTCGACCTGGTTGGTCTTAAAAAACGGCAGTCCGTGGGCGAGCGCGCCGCTGAGCAATGCCAGCAAGGTGAAGATCGCCGCGGCGATCGGGGCCATCCCGTACGTGGTGACCAGAGAGAGCTGATTTGCCGCTTCGAGCCGGTTCGGCGGAACCAGGTTGGGCATCGTCGCTTCCTTGGCGGGGAGCCAGAACATCGCGAGGACCTCGATGAGGAAGGTCGCGAGGTAAAGCCACCACAAGGTGCCGACAATGGGGATGGATGCGAACAGGAGGCCGCGCCCGATCTGGCAGATGATCATCGTCCAGCGACGATCCAGACGGTCGGCGACAACTCCGGCGATCGGCCCGAACACGATTGCGGGGGCGAGGCGGATGAGGAACACGCCCGCCACCGCGAAGTTCTGCCCGGCGTAGCTGTCGCGCGTCAGCGCGGTCGCCATCGCCACGGTGGCGAACATGCCCAGCCAGTCGCCCAGGCTCGCCAGCCCGAGCGCCGTCCACAGCTTCCGGAACGGCGCAATCTGGAGGAGACCCTTCAGATCGTGGGCGGGCTCGACGGCGGACATCGACACGCGATCAGCCTAGCCAAGCGAGCCCACGGTCCTGGCCCCAACGCACAGTCCCGCCAGATCGGGGTGGGCCTCGGGCGCGCGGACTGGGACGGTGGTCTCCCGTCACGCGCCGATCGCCCTAACTGCAGGGCGACGACACCTTCTCGGTTAGTAAGGCGGCTGACCGAGCGCAGATATCGGCCTTAACCGGGCCTTTCATCTGCGGTTATCCCGAGAAGCTGTCGGGCGGCGCCTGCTGGCGGCTCTCGGCGCGACCTCACTGGTCAACCCTGCTCCGGGAACGAGCGCCCGGCTGCTCAGCCATCCTTGGTTCGCGCGATCGACTGCATAAGTGAGGTGCGTCGTCAGCGGATTCGTATCGACCGCGATGCGGCGTAGCCGACGTTTTGCCAATCAGACGTCGCCGAAGAAGCGCGTGCTTGCGCCCATGATCACCGACACGAGGTGCAGGCAGGCTGGCTATTGCAACCGACTTTCAGGTACTGGCGGGCGACGTCCGCTCCGCCGTTGACTTGGACGTCATCACGGCCGGCGGCCTCGCGCGCGGACCAGCGCGGTGTCGATCCCTTCAGTGACGAAGGTGTGCGACGTTCATTGGCCAGTCAACCCGAGGGAATGGGCCTCATGGACGGATCACTGGACAAGCACCCAGACTGATTGCTGGCTCTAGTCAGGGCGCGTGTCCAATGATCGACGAGATTGGCCCGAGGTCTGCGGGTGACGGTCCACTGATCGACTCCGACACCTTCCGCTGCGCGGTCGATCACCGGCTCGGCGCCGATCCGGCGGCGGATCTCCGCCTTCTCCGAGCTCGAGACCACGCAGACCGGGATCCCGCTGCCATTGAGGGTGAACTGGGTGGCGTAGGAACCGAGACCGCCGCTTGCTCCCCAAATCAGGACGATGTCGCCCTGCCGATCCACTGTGTGGAGGGCACCTTCACCCCAAACCGCGACGCATGAAGGGCATCTCCACCCCGACCTAACGGGTGAAGGTGCCCTTCATGCGATGCAGGCGGCGGCTACTGCGGCGGGTTGGAGTTGCCGGCGGTCGACTCGCGGGCACCGGTCGACCCGCGAGTATCGGTCGACTCGCGGGCACCGGTCGACTTGCCAGTGCCGGTCGACCCGCTAGTACCGGTCGTCTTGCGGGCGGTGGTCGCCTTACGCGTGGTCGTCTTGCACGCAGTGGCGGCCTTAGGCGTGG
>JBKPTD010000230.1:0-11007 GCA_046735375.1 Actinomycetota bacterium
GCTCCGGGCTGGACCTACCGGCGCCTGCTCATCCGCACCCCGAGCGGCTACCAGCTGGCACTCGAAGGCCCCAACGAATAGACACCCCACGCGGCCAACCAAGCGGATTGCGAACGCTGCGCGGCTCCCCGGGTGGCCGGCCAGCCCTGGCCGGTCCCGACGTTACCTGCGGCCCGGGTCGCAGTGGGTATGTCATCGTGTCCAGCCAGGGCGACGATCGGTTTGCTGTCTACTCGACGACGGGTGGCAACCACTCCTTCGGCACCTTCCGAGTCGTCGGAGAGGGCGTCGACGACGTGAACGGGTCCGACGGCCTGGCCGTGACCAACCGAGTTGTCGGTGACTACCGCGAAGGCCTGCTAGTCACCCACGACGAGCCCGAAACCGGCGCGGGCGTCGACCCTGACCGGGATCCGACGAACTTCTCCTACGTCCATTGGGGTGATGTCGCCCGCGCGCTCCACCTGCTGGTCAACACCCGGGCCGCCAACGACCCGAGGCTCACATAGTCTGGACGCCACCGGACCGTAGGGCGACCGCTATCCGTGTTGCGCGAGCGATGCGGCCGGGTAGCTCATTTGGGTATCAAGAGTGAAGCCGCTTGCGGAATACGGCTCCGTCACGCGTGTACCCCATCCGTTCCTCGTAGAACGGCATGGACAGCGGACTTCGCAGATTGGTGCGCAAGGACACGCTGGTCGCGCCCTGTCGGCGGGCCCAACGCTCGATCTCGTTCATGAGAGCGGTACCAATCCCTCGGCGCCGGTAGGGCTCAGCGACGACCAGCGCCTCCACAAACACTCGCGACTGGCTAAGAAGGCGAATCAACTCCCAATGCGCGTCAGGCTCTGGCGAGTTCAGCACGGCCGAAACAAAACCCACCACGTGCTGCTGTACGCATGCAACGAGCACGACGCGGTCCGCGGCCAGGTTCGCGTGAAGCCGTTCGAACCACTCCGCCAGACCGGCCTCGGTCGGACGCTGGAACTGCTCGGAGTCGATCGAAGCGTAGTGCCGTCCAGCATCCACCCATGCGCGTGCACAGCCCGCCCCATCACCGGGACGCACCGGCCGCACCTGCACATCACCCATCGCTGACCGATCCACGATCTATCCGGGACGTCTTGAGAGATCACGGTAATGGGGGGCGGTTGGAGTCGAACCCGCGACCCAGGCTGATGAGCGCTAGGGTCGCCCTCAACTCGGCTCGACTTCAGGCCACGGCTATAGGCGCCGCGATCATTGCGGGGCCGGCGATCCCGGCCTCGGCGATGCCGTCAGGGTCTGGTTTGCAGCGGCCGATCGCCACATAAGGACTGTACGGGAATCAAACAGATGTTCTCGCGGGCTAGAAGAGTGCCTTCAGGATGGCCACCGCCGGAAGGTAGGCCAGGTAGTAGAAGTCGATCGCCGCGAAGATGAGGAATGCCAGGCCCATCATGAGACGCGAAAGACGATGGGCCTGGGCCATTCAAGCAGCGGCTCCGCTTCCTCCGCAGATTCGACGGGGTCCTCGTCCTGGCCGACCATGGCTCGCTCTCCTCGTCGCCCTCAATGTAGCTCCGATTGCTGTATGCGGCGCCTGCTCGCCGAACGTGAGAGCTGCAGTCCACCGCGCCGCCCGCGGGTCGAATAGCCCCAGGCAGCGAGGTCACGGCAACCAGCGGCGAGACGTCGACCGTCGTCGCCATTCGCGCCACGCCTGTGCCGGAACTGGCTTTGACGGTCGGGGTGTGCAGGGATCGGGCCCTCCTTCCCACCTCGGCGATGTGCGTACTGTTCCAGATGGGTTCGAGCATGCGGTTGGCCAACCGGTTCGCCGGCGCCGGCCTGGACGATATCGAGGAGGAACCCGCCAAGCAGCGGGACTGGAAACCGGAGAACCCCCTGTTCAACCTGGACAACGTGGTCATCACACCGCATGCCGCTTATTACTCCGAGGAGTCGATCCGCACAGTCCGCGACTTTGCCGCGCGTGAGGTGGTGAGGGTGCTGACCAGGCAGCCGCCGCTCTCGCCAGTAAACGCGGCCCAGCTTGCGATGGTGCAGCCACGCCACTCGGCCTGATCGATCGAAGGAGACGGTCATGAAGAGTAAGGCCGCTATACAGGTGGAGGCCGCAGGGCCGCTGGTGATCGAGGAAATCGACATTCCGGATCCTGGTCCGAACCAGGTCAGGATCCGTAACTTTGCGAGCGGTGTTTGCTATTCAAATGTGCACCAGTCGCGCAACCCTGGGCTGCCTAGGCCAATGGGTCTCGGCCACGAGGGCAGCGGCGTCGTTACACAGGTTGGGAAGGAAGTCACCCACGTGAAAGAAGGCGATCCCGTCATCTCCACATGGGTTTCCCGGATTCCCATCAGTGGATTGCCTGTTTCGAGGCCCACCGGCGCTACCTTCCATGGACGGCCCGTCATCGCTGACGGCGATGTGTGTACCTGAAGCGAGCACATGGTGACGTTCGCGGAGAAGGTCGTCCCGATGTCACCGTCGGACCCTACGGATATCACCTGCCTCGTTGGGTGCGCCGTGTTGACAGGAGCCGGGGCGGTACTGCATACCGCGAAGGTCAGCCGTGGCCAGTCGGTAGCTGTATTCGGCGCTGGAAGCGTCGGCTTGTCGGCGATTGCTGCCGCTGCTATTGCTGGTGCTAATCCCATTCTCGCGGTGGACTTGGTCGACCGTAAGTTGCAGTTTGCTAGGGAGTTCGGCGTCACCCACGGTATCAATGCCTCGAATACCGACGCCGATGGGTTGCAGGAAATGCGTGCAGCTGGCCAGCAAGCACGTCTGCTTCACAAGCTGCAACTGGCTGTAACGCCATCCGCTAGCGCGAGCCCGGCCAGAGCCTGAGAGCATCCCCCCTGCCTCAGGCTCTGGCCGTCCCCAGATTGCGGGGCCGGGCGTTCGGAAAGCCCTGCGCCGGTCGCTCTCATCCACCGGCGTGCGTTTGATGGGCTGGCTTGGCGGGCGGCCTTGTCGGCGGGCATGGGCACGGTTGTGGCGGATGCATGCGGGCGGCAGGCTTCGTGGCATGGCGTTGCTGTGGCTGCCCCTGGATGATCCGACGATCGACGCGATGAGCGCCCTGGCACGCTTGCCGTGGGGAAAAAGCGAACTCGACACCACGTGGGGCATCACCGGCTGGCCGGCACCGGGCGGTGAGCCGCCATCGAGGCGGGTGTTCGAGCGCTATGAATACGCCATGGACGTTGGCGAGCGGAGAGTGGCTTTGCAGATGAGCTTTTCGCCCGACCTCATTACAGGGTTCCTGACGGATTTCGCCGCCTTCTGTGAGGCGGCAGGCCCTGATGATCCTGATCTGGTTGACCTGCTCCACCTGCAAGGCGTCTATTCGGAGTGGCAAGTCGACGCCCATGCCGGCCGGGCACGCTTCGACGCTGTATGGGCGGACGGCTATCAACGGCTAGAGAACCGGCTGGGGGCTCCGGCATCGAGCGGACACCGTGCCAACCGCTGGCAGCATGCGGCCTGGCGAATCGGCTCCCGGCTGCTGGTCATCGCCCAGGGCGAAGACTTCGGCTCGCACGGTCTCTACGACGCGGCGTACCTCGCGGCCGTTGATTACCCGGCCGAAGCGGGTCTTCCCGTGGGAGACCGGCTATACGGTCTCCTCGTCGGTGGACAAGCGCGCAGCGACGATCGGGAAGCGGTGGACCGGGATACATCGACTGCTGACCCGTCCTGCTAGCCGATTCGAGCGGCGGACTCTCGTCGCTGCGAGGAACCGGCTCGCTCGAGCGGTCGCGGGTGCGGCCATGTCAGGCATGACACAGGACGAGATCATCGACCTCACCGGCTACGACCCGGATCGCGTGCTGCGGATCTGCACGGCGCCGGTAAGCCGATCGAGGCCGCGGTTGTTGTCGGCTGGCTACCGCTTGAGCTGGAGGATGCCGAGGGCGTTCTTCCCGGGATCGATGATCCACGCGGCCCAGGCGAAGCCGATGTCGGCAATGCCGTCCTCAGTCTTCAGCCCTGGCATGTCGTAGTCCTCGACCGTGACGCCGCGGGCGCGCAGCTCGGCCACCTCGGCGCGGATGTCCGTGACTTGCCAGGATGCCTGCGTCTGCTCGTCTGCCGTGCCAACGGTGCTCTTGGTCACGTCCAGGTGGGTGCCGCCGCCGCAGCTAAACACGATGGCGTTCTCGTTCTCTGTCGCGATCTTCAGGCCGAGCTTGTCGTGGTAGAACTCCCTGGTCGCCACGAGGTCCTTGGCCAACAGAACCGGCGTGATCGGATGGTCTCCAAGCATCGAAGGTCTCCCCTCTTCCCTCGCCGCCCCAGCGTCCACCGCATCGAGGTCGCGTCCTGCCACGGTTTCCGCCGCCTGGGACCCAGTATGGCTCCAGTTGATCAGCCACACCGAGCAACGGCCGTCGCGGCATCGAGCTGGACCGAAGATTTCTACCAGATACCTGCCGCATGCGTCCTCGGCCATCGTTGGCATGCCCGGCGGCAGACCTCTGGGAAGAAGCAGCCCGAACCCTATTGCGAGGAGGCCCTGGCCCGCAGTGCGCGGCAACTCTCTGGCGTCGAGTTTGCGCAGTATGTGCGTGACGTGCGCTCCGGCGGTGCGTGGACTCCTCCGTGCGTACCCCCATCTGCCGCGAGGAGCGCGTTCATCCGCAATCCATCGCGCAGCGGACGATGTGTCGCGTATGAGTCGATGAAAACACCGCCTCCGGGAACATGCTGTTCCCCGGGGTGGTGTCACAGCGACCGGGCTGGTGGTCATTGTGAGATCGCGTGGTCGTCGCCCAATGCAGCCCTCAGGTCCACCAACTCGTCGATGAAGTCGGCGATCTCTTGTTCCCGCGCCTGGCCGGTATTCAACTGGCGGTGCCGGGAATGGTCGACGCCTCTCTGGTACGCGATGTCGGCTCCGAGTGCCGCTCCGACAGCCACGAGGCCCACGCCGCTGACGATGGTCACCCCCGCCGCGGCCGCGACCAGTCCGGTCGGAGCGGTCCCGCCGATAGCCACCGTGCCGGTCGACCCCTCTGAGGTCAACCGCATCCGCCCGACCCGTCCGTCCGCCTTGTCCCGTATCTGACGGCGAACCTGTTCAAGCGCCCGCGTCGCCTGCTCGTGGCCCCGCTGGGTCCAGTGAAGCGCGTTGCCGCGACGTCCAGTGGCCACTGAGATGATCGCCAGCTGAACCGCCGCCCAAGCGCTTTGCAAGGGATCGACATTCTTGAAGTTCCCGAACGCGGTCGCGAAGCACTGCTCCGCCTCGCTCAGATGCCAGGCAGTGTTTGACGGATGGAAGTCGGGACGGTTCAGGATCGTGACGTGCTCAAGACCGGTTTGGTACGGGGCGGCCGGCAAGGCATCAACCCTGTGGGCTAGCCGATTAAGCTGCCTGGTTCGCTTGTCCTCCACGCCCAGGATGCGTTCCGCAGCGGCGTTGCCGCCACGGAAGGCAAGTGATGACAGCAATCCCACGATGATGACCTCGCCTCGTTCCGGACGGCCGCTCACGCCTGCACTACTGAGGTTCGAGGTCGACGGCCTGATACAGAGGACGCATACCGTGGACGCGCGACCCTCCGGCGTCGCAACGTGCGCACCAACCTGAGCCAGGTCGGATCAATGGACGTCAGGGCGTCGTGGGCGCGAGCTCCTGCTGGAGTGCCGCGTCAGACGTCGTCCGCTGCGGTAGTGCCCTCTTGCCCACCGCTGGCATCGCCTGTCTGACCTGGTGGCTGCGCGTCTCCCATTACAAACAGTTCGGCTGCGGTTACGACTAGACGTACGAACGCACCACGACCATGTACCGGGCCGTCTGATCGTGGGCTTAGTGGGTCTCCCTCTGACACCAGTCTGGTGTCAGTTGCCTTGCTCGGGCTCGTGCTGCTGTCGGAGCTCCGAGGTGTGTTTGGCCCCCTGCGCGCCTCGAGTCCCTGGCGGCGCAACCCATGATTATGTGCGAGGGGCGTCCAGGTCGGATCACGATCTCGAAATCTACGCGGGTCCGCCACTGGCCTGTCGCTTGGCTAGCGATGAAATCCGGCTCCTGTAATGATCTCGATGACAAGAACCACGGCGACGAGCCAGTCGACCGCGGCGCAAAACGGCGGCCACCACCGTGTGTTGGCCACGTAGTGGCGGCGCTCCTGCCAGAAGTCTTTGAGACCATGGCCTGTGTAGCCAAGGACGAGGAGCCAGGCCGATCCGGTGACGCCCGCGGCGGCAAGCCAGGCAAACGCGCCAGCGATGGTGCACTCGACGGCGATCACCGTGGGTCTTCCATCGGCCACTGCGAACCCGACGTAGACCGCGGCGATCGCGGCTAGCAGGAGAGCCTGTACGGTTGCCTGGTCGAGCCACCGGAGGGCGAGCGGCGACGCGGCCTGGATGGCGCCGAATGCCAGCCCCCACAGAACCGGTACACCTATCGACTGCTCCCGCTGCGGGGTAGGCGGGGGCGTAGGTGTGTGCGTCATGGCCGGTGCCTCCCTACGGCGGGCGGGGGAACGCGGCACCACCCGCCGCTGCATGGTGAGGGCGAACAGAGTGGGCCGCCATGGCCACGCGATGCGGCGGCCAGCGCTGTACCCGATGCTCGGCTGCATGCAGACGTCGACGCCGAATGTCGCCCGCAGGCGCACGCGCACCTCCTCGGCGTCCATGGCGGGGTACTCGGCGCAGCAGCGGCCCGCGGCCTAGTGTCGGACCGATGTGGGACACGCGCCGGCCGCGGATAAGGTCGGACCACAGACCCTGTCCGTCCTGGGCCCCCTTTCGGCGCGAGCCTGTAGCGGACTTGACGGCGATTGACGGCGAGCGGGATCCCTCCCCGGCCGCTCGGGGCTGGGGAGGGAGATCTCGGGACTCCTCCGTCAGTGGATTGTGATCTGACCGCTCGCGACGAACTCGGGCGGGAAGGCGGCCACGCCGCCCGGAACGAAGGGCACGCCGGTTACGGTCAACTGGAGCATTCCAGTGACGGGTCCCCCTTCGGTCACATTCACCGCAAACGTGACGTCGGCCTTCTGCGCGCGCCCATCGCCAGCCTCGAAGTTGTACAGCAGTGTGCCCGCGCCGCCGAACGAAGCGGTCGACGTTGTGCCCGTTCCTGCGCTGACGCTTCCCCTGACCGCCATCAGTTGGAAGCCCGGGAACGCCGAGCGGCCGGCCATCAGGCAATTGAAGTGCCCGGCCGCCGCGCCGCCGCCGAGAATGCGAACGCCCATTCCAAACTGAGAGAAGGGCGGGGTGCCCGTGGCGCTCAAGCTCCCGGTCCCGCCGCCGTTGACGACAGTTGAACCGCCCGCGAAGCTGGACGGCGCGAGCATGACGGTCGCGACGAGCAGCGCCACGACGATGATCAACCGCCGCATCATCAGCTCGTCTGGATATAGATGTTCTCGCCGCCGGCGCTGTGGTTGAAGTTGATGACGCCTGGGACGTTCAGCGTCACACCCTCACCCCTAGGGCCGTTGATGCTGTTCGGCGGGTTCGGGCCGATGATGCAGAGGACGGTCAGGATGCCGGGCAGGTGCAGACTGGTTCCGGTCGGCATGAGCGTCACGCGCATCTTGACGATCCCGCCGCAGAAGTTGTCAGGCAGCGGGTCTCCGAGGACCTCGCCGCAGCCGTACGACTGGTACTCCAGGAGCTCGGTTGCCTCCCACGTTCCGCCGGCAACAACCGTTCCGCTCGCCGTGCTGTGCGTGAACGCGCCTTCGGCCTCCACCGACTTCGGGTGCACCGAGAACTCACCTTCGCCGGTGATCGAGATCTGGTCGCCGTTCGCGGCGACGCCGATGTTCGGCACCTCCATCAGCAGCAGATACGTATGCGGCGTGCTATCGGCGACGGCAGTCGTCGGTACGAGCACCAACGCCGCCGCGAACCCAAGCACAAGCAGAATCAAGCGTCTCATCGCTCCCCCTTCCCCCTTGGTTGACGGACGTCATTGCGCGCGCCCATCTACGTCGCCCGTCCCGTGAAGGGTACGACCCGGACCGTGGCGCCGGGAACCCGTGGCGCGGTCTGATAGCGAGGATTTCAGCGGCTCGGAAGCCCAGGAGTACCCGAGCCCAGGGTCCCCGCAGACAACGTCTCAGATTTCAGGACGCGCCACCAAGGGACCTCCGGGAGCGGAGGTGGACCCGCCAGTCGTCGAGCAGGTCGGCGATCGTCTTGGGCGCGGCCGACAGCAGAGCTTGACCGCAGTCGAGGACAGTCTCCCCTTTACGACCGTTGTACAGCATTCGTTCGGCGCGTCTCCCGAGGTAGTGGGGCGGGTGGGACTCGAACCCACGACCAAGGGATTATGAGTCCCCTGCTCTGACCGGCTGAGCTACCGCCCCGGCGCGCTGAAAGCTAACACGCGATCGACCTGGACCGCATGCGTCGCGCTCGGGCGCACAGCACCAGCCTGCCGCATCGAGGTGCCTCCGGGCCAAGGCCGGCCGCTAATCGCCGTCGGCTAGCGGGAGGTCGCCAGGAATCGAATGGCCTCGTCGATGACGGTCTCGTCCCAGAGGACGCGCATGTGGCCAAGGCCAGCGATCTCGCGCAGCTCGGCGCCCGGCCATGCGTCGGCCAGAAGGCGGCCCTCGGTGATCGGGCTTTCCCGGTCCTCGGCGGGATGCAAGATCAGCAGCGGCGTCTCCTGGGTGGCCGCCAGGACCAGCGGGCCGATTTCCTCGAATCGCACGTCAAGCCAGCGCTCGGCATGTCGCATCGCTCGGGCCATCACGGCAGGTGACGCGCCAATTGCAGCTCCGAACCGTGCCCAATAGGGCTCGAACCGCGCCGCGGGCGCCACGTACACGACTCGATCCGTGCTCAGGCCGCCGCGCGCGAGCGCATAGGTACTGATCGGCGCGCCGAACGAGTGGGCGACGAGGCCAGTGACCGGTCCGAACGCCTCCTGTGCCAGCCGAAGAGCTGCCGCGCCATGGACGGCCGAGCTCCGACGTCCTGCCGACCGGCCGTGCGCGGGCAGGTCGACTGCGACCGCGCGGAAGCCGGCAGCGACCAGTGGATCGACGAATCCGGCCAGATGCCCAGCATTCCCGCCCCAGCCATGGACGAGGAGGACGGCCGGCCCGTCGCCCCAGGTGTACGCCGTGACGCGGCGCTTGGCGGGACCGAGGGTGATGGTGTCGGCGCGGGCAAGGATGTCGAGCTCACGCTGCCGCGGCGGGATTCGTGGCGGGGTGAAGAAGATCATGTACGCCACCCAGGCCGCAAGCCCCGGCGCGACCACGCTGGCGGCGCGCATTCCAGCACGCAGCGAACGCGGAATTGGAAACGGCAACGGCCGCTCGGTAGTTGACGGGCGAGCCGGAAGTGTCGCGGTCATCGCGCCGCGACTCCCGAGCCAACCACGACTCGCCCCGACTCAAGCTGGCTCTCCGGCGCGGCCTCGGCGGCGCTCGACACGTTCCCCGCGGTCACGCTGGCCCGCGCTGGCACCCAGCGTGTCGAGACCTCCGCCACCAACGGACGCCGACCGGTGCCATACCGACTGTCGACCGCACCGGTGGCGCGCAAAAGGCCCAACAGGATTGCATCGTCAAGACCGCGAAGGGGACGGAGCCGGCTCGATATGGGCACGAACGATCGTGCTATTCTCTGTCGCCGATAGGTGGGCATTGGTGGACTCCGTTCCTAGTCAGCGGCTGCGTTCGATGAGTGCGGAGAATGCGGTACGCGCCCGGGCTTCGGCCGCGGGATCCACAAAGAGCCGCGTCGCATGGTGATAGGCAAAGCCGATGCCGAGAAATTCGTACGCAAACTGCGCGGGATCGAGATCGGCGCGGAAGTGACCCTCGGCGATCGCGATTTCCGCCGCACGGGTAATCGTGTCGACCCAGTCGCGCTGACCGGCCACCAGCCGGTCGCGGATCGGACCGGGGCGGTCGTCGTATTCATAGGAGAGCGCCATGAAGACACAGCCGCCGCGGCGCCCGTCGCCGGCGATCCACCGCAGGTGATGGTCCATCAGCGCGCGGACTCGCGCCTCGCCCCTCGGCTCGCCGATCGCCGGGACGACAACCTGGGCAATGAAGCGCTGGACCGCCGCGTCGAGCACTTCAAGCTGGAGCGCTTCCTTGGATTTGAAGTGCGCGAATAGGCCGCTCTTCGAGAGCTGGAGATCCTCTGCAAGGACGCCAAGCGTGACGCCCTCGAGCCCGACCTCGCCGGCACGGTCCAGTGCACGCTCGATGATCGCCCGACGGGTCAGCTCGCCCTTGCTCACCCGCTCAGAAAAGCACGACCGGTCGTTTCGTGTCAAGGACCTGGTTCAGCACATCGGAAGCAGGCATGTGGACCCCGTGACCCGCTGGTGCCCAACGGGTAAACGATCTTGGGGAATGGGAACGTCGGGCTCCCGCGGAAGGACTCGAACCTTCAACCTGCCGGTTAACAGCCGGACGCTCTGCCGATTGAGCTACGCGGGATCGTCGGCAGGCTGGCCGCCGTACGTCGGCCATTTAGGGTACCCCATCACTGATGCCGCTTGCCCAAACGAAGCGGCTGCGAACAGGTCGCGCGGTGGTTCGCGCTCATCCACCTCGACGGCGCGAATTCGATCACAACCGGTCGCCGCAGGCGTGATCGGAGCGGTGCGGGGTAGCGTCACGAGTGTCGACATCCACGCACCACGCGGGAGCACCGATGCGTTACAAAGCTTCCTTCCTCGCCGGCATGGTGGCGGGCTACATCCTCGGCGCTAAGGCCGGCAGGGAGCGGTACGAGCAGATTAAGCAGGCCGCGCAGAAAGTCGCGGAGCACCCGAAGGTTCAGCAGGCGGCGAACGATCTGCAGCAGAACGCCGTACAGCTGTTCAGCTCGGCGAAGGACAAGGTCTCGGAAAAGATCGGCGATCGCGAGCTGCCCTCGTGGGTGCCCGGCCACCGCGACCTCTCCGAGGACAGCGACGGCGCCCCCGGGCCGGTCCGGGCCGAGGGGTCGTACGCAACAGACGATCCGTGGGCCGCCGCAACCAAGGGAGAGACGCC
>JBKPTD010000231.1:0-11014 GCA_046735375.1 Actinomycetota bacterium
GCACTCCACGGACCGGTGGTCTCGGAGCGCGCGACTCATCGAGTCAAGATGATCGAGGAGGAAGATCCGAAGCTCGCCATCCACGTCGGCCTCGGCTATTTCCTTCGCTAGATCGTGGACCAGCTTCTCGATCCGTTCGGCATCGGCGGCCTTTACCTCGCGCTCAGAGCGACGACGCTGGAGCACATCGTTGGAGTGCTCCAGCCAGGCCAGCGTCTCGCCGTCGTACTTGTGCATAACGGTCTCAAGGGGGTTGAACGGAAAGCAGGTCGCCTGAAGCACACCGGCCACTGCAGGGCGCCAGCGCAGCAACATGTCGTGGTCATAGTCGTCCGGGTCGAGTCTGGCGACGCTCGCCTCGATCTCGACCGGGAGTTCGTACACCGGTGCCAGTCGTCGTGCCAGTTCGGGCAGATCTTGTTCCGACGAACCAACGGCGAGCACAGCTGCCCAGCCGACCTGTACACGTTCGCTCCAGTCCTGACCACGCAACTGGGTAAGCAGGGCATGAAGACGACCAGCGGGATTATCTGAATACACGGCCACGCAGCCGAGGCTACGCGAACAGAAAGCCAGATGCGGGCACGCGAGATGGAGATCGCCTTAGCCACAATCTTCGTATCGGGCTGGCCTCTACGACGGTGCTACCAAGTGCTTACGACATGTCCTCACCGGGCCCTCCGGAACCATCGACGGAGTTCCTTGAGGACCGCCCGAGCCGCACGACGACGCGTCGGCCTGGTGGACCAGACGGCCGGGAACAGCACGCCGAGCAGTGCCGTCTCTACTACCGCGATCAGCATGGCGATCACGGCGGCAAACCATGGGCTGTTGAAGGCGACAGCCACGGTGGCCATCCGAGCCACGCGGATTGCAGCCTTGAAGAGACGAGTGCTCTCGCGCTTGGTCCGAGATGGGGATGCAGACACAGCAACGCTCCTCGGCACAAGCTGCTGGGCGAGGCCAAAGAGCGGGGACCACGTCGAGGCCCGCTGCGAACCCTCCGGTGCCGCGCCTGATGCGCGGCGGTGGAATCCTGCGCCCAGAGTACCGTGAGAGCCATGCCGAGCCCACAAGGTCCGTGCCATGTCGTGGTGGCGTGTGACGACAGCGATCGCCTGCACCCCGGTCGGGGTGGCTGTGGTCGCCCGATCACCGAGATCACCGTCGGCGCTGACGGAGACGTCATGATCCTCGGACCCGTGATCGCTCAGAACGGTGACCCGGGTGGCACGCTCACCACGATGGTGCCGGGAATACGGATCGCCCGTCGTCGGCGTGGGGCGATGGTCGTTGACTCCACCGATCCTGCCGACCGGCTCCCACCGCAACTTCGAATGGATCTGCTCGAAGCCAGACGCCTGGCCCATGAGGCCGGCGTGCCGTTCCCGGATGGCGTTCCGTATTTCGATGCGGTCGCCGCCGAGATCGCGAGGCATGAGCGCCTGACTCGCGAGTGGGATCCTGCCGGCGCCAGTTCTGGACTCGGGCGCCGAACCTTCCGGTGTTTGTGCGGGCGACGCAGAATTCGCGGGACCGGGCACTCGGACCGAGTCGCGGCGGAAGGTCGAGTTGCGGTCGTCACCCAGGGTCAGTTGAACGCCGCATATCACCGGGCGATTGCTGCCGGACGCCGTCGAATTACCCTCGACGATCTGCGGCGCCTCGCGAGTTAGCGCGGCACCAGCCCTTTCGTACCGACTAGCCGGTCGGCTCCCACGTGTTCAAGGTGATGTCGATGACGTCGCCGGACCACACTCGTGATCAGTGCCGACGGCAAGGGCGTTGTCACGTGGACGAGGTGACCAAACGGCCTGCTTATGCATGAATCACGTTCCTTGATGACGTCATGCCGCCGAAGGGTCAACTTTGGTCCCGATCTTCAACATCAGGTCGCGAAGGATACGGCCGACTAAGCGGAGCGATCCGTCGCGCCATCGCGCGATCTAGCCCGCAGGAGGTAGCGATGCTTGCCGGGCAGTCGCACACGTCCGCACTCGCCGCGTCGAAGCGCCGGCGAAAGCCTGCCGTGCTGCCTTACCCAGCCCGTGGCGCTCGTCGCCCGCCTATGCCGGACCTGCTCGCGGTCGTCGACGAAGGCCCAGTCCGGTTGGGTCCGTCCGGTGTAGATCCAGTACATCTCCCGCGTGCTCCCTACCTGCGACGACGCTCTCGATCACCCGTCTGACCTGCCAGTTTAGCGTTTGCTGGCGTTGGTCCCGGATGGGTGGTGG
The DNA here is from genome assembly GCA_046735375.1 of Actinomycetota bacterium. Taxonomy (GTDB): domain Bacteria; phylum Actinomycetota; class Actinomycetes; order JAKEEW01; family JAKEEW01; genus DASYTV01. Next base: position 2,235 of record JBKPTD010000231.1, read on the forward strand.
TGGACGTCCTGCGGACTCTCTGCGGACTTTGATCCTTGCACGTGGCCCCCCGACAGGGCGGGACCGCCCGAGCGATAACAGCGCCGAGCGGTCCCTAGGCCGATCCCTAAAACCCGAAGATGCGAAGGGACCAACCGTGAACACCCTTATACCCGAAGACCCGGCATCGCAGCGCTTCGATGCGCTCGTCGCCGCGTTGGGCAACCCCGCTATCAGCGGGTACGAGAGCGCCGCTCTGGCGCGCATCGTCTCCTGGGCGACGCCAGAGGATTGCGCCGCACTCACCCGCCTTGTCCGCAAGGCTCGCCGCGACGCCTTCGATCTCGGCAGGCTCAACGCCCAGGCTGAGGCGGAGGGCGACACCGAGTAGATCATTCTGGGACGCCTGGGGGCGGCCCTCCCCCCGCAAACAGGGCCGCCCCGCAGGTCCGCGCCTCGCCGCCGCGGGGGCGCCGCCAGCGACGAGGCGCAGGACCGTATATCTGCCCAATTAGTGCCAGCGCTAACAGATTGGATCCCCGCGGCCCGCAGGGGGTGGCTTTGGCCACCATCGCGATTGAATCCCCGCGAGCGCAGACGGAGGGGGGACGCCCGCGCTCGCGAGGATTCAGCCGAAAAACCCTATGACCCAAGGGTAACGCTCGCAGCGATAACCGCGATGTTGTCTTGCCTCGTCGTCCCCTATCCCCGTGAGGGGGCGGCGAGGTTTTCGCAACCCCTCCTGCTAGATCCCCCGCGAGCTTCACGTATGGGTTTGGTCTGACTACCCTGGCCGGGCATGACCGGCGTGCTCGACCAGCGCCTCTTGGAATACGAGCTGGCCGCTAGGCGCATCTGAGCTAAATCGGCGCTGGGAGCAGATGGCTCTGTCTGATCCGCTCGAACGTGGCCAGGACGAATGGCACCTGATGCAGGCGCAGCTCGACCTCGAGGATCAGATACGCCAGCTGTGGGACGACTACATCGGAACGCGGAATGCTTACCTTGCTGCTGTCGGCTTCCAGAAACAGTAGGGACCACCGGCTGGGGTGGTAAGCGCGGTGCATCAAGCGGCCTAAGGGTTGCTGCGAGCCACGGCCTGCGCTGCCTCCTAGGACTGCCAACCTGGCGTTCCATTGGACAGGTGGACGCCTGTTCACGGATACCGACTGAGGAAGCGATATGGCTGGACGTGCGCCGGCTTGGTGGGCCCGGCTAGGCAAGCGAGGCAGCAGGTGGTCGCGGCACGGCGAAGACGGGGTGACCGGGCTGGTGGAACAGGTGGAGCAGCCGGCCGGCTTGATCCGCGTGCTGCTGGATGAGAGCGCGCGCCAGGACGAACGCTGGGACGCGGCCGGCGACCTCGAGTCCTACCCCACGCAGGAGGCCATCGCGGCGCTGACATCGGTCGCGACGTCGGCCGAGGTCGCCGAGGCCGACGAGACTCTGCAGGACATGGCGGCCGAGTCGCTGGCCGGGATCTGGGTCACCCTGGGGAAGATGGATCACAACATCTACAACGCCCTGCCCCTGCCCGGCCGCACCTCCGCCGAGGCCACCTTGCGCACGCGGGCGCCGCACCTACTCGCCGAGGCGGCTGAGGTCAGGTCGGGCATTAATTCGTGGCGGCCGGGCGCCCCACCATCAAAGACACCCGGCCGGCCACCACGAGCGGGGCCGGCCAGCGGCAGGCGCCTCACCACGCGAACGCCCACACCGGCGGCTGTAACCCCGCGCCCCTGAACCGGATCCGCTCAGTGACCGCGCGGGGACGATTCTTGGTGGGTTACTTCACCAGTGTCGAGGCGATCAACGACCACGGGGCGGCCGATCGAGCTAGCGGACTTGGTGATCGAGGGTGGCTGAGATCAGCCAATACGCTCACCCTCATGAACACGCCAGACTTTTACGCCGACACGGCTGCAGGGGACATCAGCTCCGCGGTCACCGGTGCACACGACTTTGCGGAAACCATCCAGTCCGCCCACGTCTGGGCGCTCCTGGCGATAGCTGCGGCTGTAAACCGACTGGCCGATGCGGTGTCGGAGGCAGGCACCCCGGCCACTGACCAGCCCCCTACGCAGCGCCCTCGTCGCTGAACATAAACAGCTGCAGGGTGGCGCGTTGCCCGGGGCCATGCATCTTTCGGCGGGCTTGGGGCACGGGAGAGGTGGTCGGACTGGCGAGAGGAGGCGAGTCCAACGATCGGCAGCAGGATCGTCACCGCCTCCGGTGCCACGGTTGGGCGGGTCCGGGTGACCTGCCCCTGGTGCGGAACGGTGAACGCAATCGCCATCTTCGGGGTGCAGCTGTTGCCCGGCTGTGGCCATGTCGCAGAAGTGCGGCGACGTCCACCCGTGATCCCCGCGAGCCCCGGAGGTATCGGAAACGGAACACCGCCCCACTTACCAGCCCGGGCGGCCGCGCTAGCCAACCGCGATTGAATATCCGGGCGAGGGGAAGATCCCCCGTTCACGGGGTTGTTCGCCTCGCCGTCCCAGTCCCCCGTGGGGCGGCGAGGTTTTCGAAACCTCCTGCTAGGCGACGCCTTCGTCGCTGAACGTGAACACAAGACCCTTGCGGATCGGGTAATCAGAAGGTTCCCGCAGCACGCAGGGGGAGTCGGTGGTTGGCCAGCGGGCCGCGGGGATCTCTCATGTGCCCCTCGTCTAGCGCACCAGCTCAGCCCGCTCCTGCCCCACGGCGATCCATTCCATGAGCCGGGTCAGGTCGGCACCTGCGGCGATGCACAGGGCGGCCTCGAGCGCCCCTGCTTGCCCCCAGGGTGGCCCACCAGCCCCGCGGCTTTGGCGTCGTCCACGCAAACACGTGTCGCCGAGGACGGCAAGGGCTACCCCGGAGTAATGCGTTCAACTCTGCGTAAACCCGCCACCAACATTGAGCCAACACCCGCTCGGGGGGGCGACAGGCGGGAGGTCCTGGTCAGCGCCTCTGACCGCCGGTAGCGGGGTAGACCTTCTCGGCCCAGCTGCGCGGCGCCTGGAAGATCTCGCCGGGGAACACCGTGAAGGCGACCGGAGCGAAACCTCAAGTGGCATCTGGCCGGCGGCAGCTGCGGCGCTTCGGGCGCCCTCCCAGTCATCGATGACTCGCGTCGGCTCGTGGAGTCCCATCGCCGATCCACCTCGCGCCTCGTGCGCTCCCGTCCCGCCTGTGCGTGTTACTGGTTCTCATCGTCCTGATCTTGACCTCGTGTCCTGCCACCCTTGAGCCGTGATCGGTTCGCCGCCCACACCCTTGCACCATCTGATGATCATGGTCGGTTGAGCCCTCCGGGGGAGGTGAGGGGATGGCAGTGGTGACGACGATCGCGAAGGGCTATGACCTGGACTACGCCTGGAAGAACGTGCGATCGGCGCGGGCGGCCGACTACTACATCCACGCGTCGGAGGAGGGGGAGCCGCCTGGCCGGTGGTGGGGCCCGGGTGCGGAGGCCTTGGGTTTCGCGCGGGGTCAGCGGGTGGAGCGGGAGCCGTACGACCTGTTGTTCGGTGAGCGGAGGGGACCGGACGGGGCGCAGCTGGGGCGGCCGCCGCGGTTCGCGGAGGCGAGGGACCGCTACCGGGAGATCCGTGATCAGCTGCTTGCGGCCGAGCCGCATGCGACGGCGGAGCGGGAGGCGGAGCTCCGGATTGAGGCGGCGAAGCGGGCCCGGTTGTCGCCGCTATACATGGACCTGACCGTAAGCCTCTCCAAGTCGATCTCGGTCTTCCATGCCTCGCTGGGGGAGAACGCGCGCATCGCCCGGCTCGCAGGAGATGCTGCCGGGGAGGCGCACTGGGCCGGCCTGCTTGATGAGATGGACCGGATGATCTATGAGGCTGTGTGGGCGGGGTTCGAGTACTTCCAACGGGAGGCCGGCTACACCCGCACCGGGTCTCACGCCAGGCGCGTGGATGGCCGGGAGATCGGGCAGTGGCACGAGGCCGAGCTTGCTGTGGCGCACTGGTTGCAGCACACGTCGCGGGACGGGGATATGCAGCTTTACGTCCATTCGCAGATCGGCCATATCTGCCGGACTGTTATGGATGGGAAGTGGCGGGCGCCGGACTCGCTGGGCTACCAGGAGCACGTGGCCGCGGTCGGCAGCGTGGTGGCCCAGCATCTCGAGGAGGCTCTGACCCGCAGGTTCGGCGTGCGGTGGACGCCGCGCGAGGACGGGCGCGGGTTCGAGATCGCCGGGATCCCGGCGGAGCTGCTGCGCGTGTTCAGCTCACGCCGCGCCGATATCGACGCGAGGACGCGGGCGCTGGCCGCCGAGTTTGAGCAGCGGTACGGGCGCAAGCCGTCGCAGCGCGAGACCGGTGAGCTTCAGGAGAAGGCGAACCTGCTCACACGCAAGGGGAAGGAGGACGGCGCGATCGACTGGGATGCGCTGCGCGAGGGATGGGCGGCGAAGCTAGCGGATGCATTGGGGATCTCCCTTGCGTCGGTTGCGCCATCGGTGTGGTCTCTCAGTGTTGACGGTGCGACCGTGAATTGTGTCGCGGACAGGCCTTCTCTGGCCGACATGGAGCGTGCGACGCAGAAGGCGCTGGCCCTGGCCCACCAGGAGAAGAGCACCTTCACGCGAGCGGACCTGGTCAAGCATTTGGGACGGGTGCTGCCGCGCACCGGGATGGAGCCCGCACGGGCGACAGGGCTGCTGGAGGAGCTGGCCGATCGGGCGCTGCGCTCCGAGTTCGAGGATGTCGCGTGCCTGGAGGCCCCGGAGGCCGTGCAGATGCCGCGTGATCTCATTCGCGCTGATGGCCGGAGCGTCTTCCAGCGCCATGGCGGTACGCGGTACGCCACCCGTGTGCAGCTGAGCCTGGAGGAGCGGCTGGTCGCGCAGGCCGGCGCGACCGGCGCGCCGCGCCTGTCACGCGAGGACTCGGCGCGGCTCCTCGGCGCAAGCACGGCGCAACTCGACGCGGCGCTGCGCGGGCACGCCGCCACCGCGCACACGGAAACCACGCAGACCGGTCTGCGGATGGACCAGGCGGCAGCAGCGCATGACGCCCTGACCTCCGGCCGGCGCGTCATCGTGATCAATGCACCGGCCGGCAGCGGTAAGACCCGCACGCTGATCGAGGCTGGGCGGGTATGGGCCCAAGCGGGCAAGGGCCGTGTCATCGGAATCACTCCCTCGCAGGCATCGCGGAACACGCTCGCGACCGGCGTGCCGGAGTCTTACAACACTGCCCAGTTCCTCGGGCATCTGCCCGACCGTCGCGGCGCCCGTGGCCGAGTCGAGATCGGACCCGGCGACCTAGTGCTCGCCGACGAAGCATCGATGATCAGTAACCCGGACCTGGCCGACGTCGTGGCGTACGTGACCCGACGCGGAGCCAAGCTCGTGCTGGCCGGGGACGCGCAGCAGCTCCAGGCGGTGGAGAACGGCGGCGGGATGAGCCTGCTGGCCCGGCGACTCGGCTACGCCCAGCTGGCCGAACCGGTCAGGTTCAGCGCGACCTGGGAGCGCGAGGCGTCGCTGCGCTTCCGCGCCGGCGACACCTCAGTGCTGGCCGAGTACGACGCGCACGGCCGAATCCTCGCCGGGGAGCCGGAGCACATGATGGAGGAGGCCGCCCGGCGGTACGTGGCGCTGACCCTGGACGGCAAGGACGTCCTGCTGATGGCGCAAGACCACGCCCATCGCCGCGAGTTGTGTCGCCGCATCCGCGGCGAGCTCAAGTATCTCGGCCTCGTGTCCGGAGGGCCCTCGGTGCAGATCGCGGACGGCCAGGAGGCGAGTGTCGGGGACCTGATCGTCTGCACCAAGAACGACCATTCGACCGTCGCCGGGGAGCCGGGCCGAACCGTGGCCAATGGGCGACCTACTGCGCATCGAGGAGATCGCCGAGGACGGGATCATGGTTCGCCGAGCGCTGGACGTCGACCCTGAAACCGGCGGCCGGCGGTGGACCGACCACGCGTTCTTGTACGGCGCCTACGAGTTGTCCGAGCTGGGGTACGCGGTCACCGACCACGCCGCCCAAAGCCGGACGGTACACACCGGGATGCAACTGATCACCAGTAGTGAGACCCGACAGCAGGCCTATGTCGGAATCTCTCGAGGCACGGAAACCAACCTCGCCCTCGTGTTCACCGTCACTCCGAAGCCAGCCGACCCGAGGCCAGGAACCAGGCCCGCACCGGAGTTGGCGCGGTTCCACCGGCTCACGAAGGAGCGGGTCGGCGAGGTCCTGCCCGGACCGAGGCACGGCGGCCGCGAACCCGTTGGGGTGCTGGCCGATGTGTTGGAGCGCGACGGTGCCGAGCTGTCCGCGCTCGAGACCCAGGAGCGGAGCTTCGCCGCCGCCGACAACCTGGCGATCCTGCACGCTCAGTGGCAGTCGGAAATGTCAGCCGCTAAGGCTGAGCGCTACCGCGAGATGACGATGCGCGCGCTGCCTGAGGGCTACCGCGGCGACCCCGGCCACCAGGCCAGTGGCTGTGGCGCACTCTTCGAAATGCCGAGCTGGCCGGGCTGGACCCCGAGGAAGTACTCAGCACCGCAATCGGAGAGCGCGATTTTGCCGGGGTACGTGATGTGGCCAGTGTGCTGGACGCCAGGATCAGGCGGCGCGTGGCCGGGATGGTCCCGCTCCCGCAGCCGCCCTGGAGCGAGTGCGTACCGCGGGTCCGCGCCGAGCATCAGGCGTACCTCCAGGAATTGGCACTAGCGATGGATGCTCGCAGAGACCGCATCGGCGAGCACGCTGTTGAGCACGAGCCAGAGTGGGCCATTCGTGCGCTCGGCCCTGTTCCAGACGAGCCGTGGAGCCGGCTGGCCTGGCAGCGCAGGGCCGCGTCGATCGGGGCCTACCGCGAGCTGTCCGGATTCGACCACCCGATCGAAGCGATCGGGCCCGAGCCGGTAGGCGACGATCCGGACCTGCGGGCGGCCTGGTATGAGGCGTTCGCGTGCCTAGGCCCGGCCGACGGCCCGGATGTCCGCAGCTTGCCCGACGGGACGCTGCATCTGATGCGGGAGAGCTACCGGACCGAGACCGCCTGGGCACCCCGCTACGTCACCACCGCGCTGCGGCAGGCCCGCATGGGCGCCGAGGACGCCGAGGCGCAGGCCATACGCCGGGACGCCCTCGCACAGGCAAACCGACAGCGCGGCCACAAGGACGCGGCCGCCGCCAACGAGGTGCTTGCCGCATCGTATCGGGCCGTGGCCGGCGCCTACCGATCACGAGAGATGATCTTCGAGATGACCGAACGGGACCGCCGGGAATGGGAAGCCCTCACCGAACAGTCTCGCCGCCTGGCGATCTCCGCCGACAGCGAGCTTCGCCGCCGTCACCCCGGACAGCACCTCGAACCACTGCGGTCAGCCGAACCCAAGCCGGTCACCGAGGCCGAACAGTCCGAGCTGGCGCTTGCCCCCGACACCCAGCTCTGCGAGATGGGCGAGTGGATCAAGGACCTCGCCGCTCACCGCAAGGCGTTCGCCGAGAAGCTCGCCGAGCGAAACAGCATGACGATCCCGGCCGAGGATCCCGATTACGAGGATCTCGGACTGGCCTTCCCGGCGCTCGGCACGTCCGAGAGGGACGCGATCCTGCAGCCTCCAAAGCCGGGGATCAAACCCTCGGCGAGGGTCCTGGAGCAAGCCTGGGAACGCGACCACGCGCCGGAGGCCGTCTCCTGACGGCCGGCTGATGCATTCTGGACACCGAGGTGGTCACGATGTTCCCGCAGATCCCGGCCACGCTGCCGCCCGCGATTACCAAGGGCCACGACGTGGCCGAGTTCGTCATGTCCAGGGACATGGCAGAACACGACCCCTCCGGACCCGTGGCGCTTGCCTGGCGGTGGGCACTCACCGGAGACGGCCCCACCCCGATCACCCTGATGGACTGGGACAAAGGACCGCCAACCCGCCAGGACATCGAATGGCAGACCGAGTGCCCCGACGAATGGCAGGGGCGGGCAACCTGGGATGAGATCCGCGCCGCACGGAGCGTGCTGTGGTGGCTGACTTCCCACCCTGGCGACGAAATTCCTTCCGATTTGCTCCCATCGAGCCAACCGCGGCAGCCCTGGGACTGGTCGCGGGCCCCATAGCCGACGCCAAGACGACCAAGGCTTTCCTCCGAATCGGTGGACTTCACCCTTGCAACGCCGGCGCATAGTGACTGATCCGGTGCGTCGTTGGCGGAGGAGATCCCGGGCGCCACCTGGTGTTTATGCGCAAAGCGCAGGAGGTGTGGAAAGTCCCACCTCGGCGGAAAGGAGTCGACGCATCCGGCCGGCAGCACGAGCTTTCCGTTGCCAACGCCTGGGTGAGCGGCTGCGGACGGGCGCTGCTCGGCCGCGACCGCGAAATGCTGAGTTAGTGCGAGTTGATTCCTGAGCCGCCGTAGGCCCGAATGCGTAGCAAATAACGGCAATCGGGAGGGTCACGTCCCATTGTTTGGTGTAGGTGATCTTCACCGTATGGGTCAGCGTTGTGGGTGACTATGCCGGAACGAGCTCGGCGGTGACTACCACTTGTGGGGTTCAACCCGGCGTCGGGCGAGGCATGTCAACGCAGCGGTGTGGCTCTTTCCCTCTGTTCGTTTCCGGTCGTAGTAGGCGCGGCTGGGTGGGTGCTTCAAGCTGGCGAAGGCCGACAGGTAGAGCGCGCCCGTCAGCGTCCGGTTCTCGCGCCGCGCCTGGTGTTCAGCTTTGATCGACCGGCCCGATTGTCGCGTCGCGGGTGCCAGACCGGCATAGGAGGCGATGCGTGCGGCGCTGGCGAATGTGGATCCGTCACCGACGGTGCGGAGCAGCTCGATCGCTGT
>JBKPTD010000232.1:0-5188 GCA_046735375.1 Actinomycetota bacterium
CCGCGAGGCACACCTCGCGATGGCACAGCGCCTGTCTTGCTCACCGGTTACGGCGGGTACGGCATCTCTCTCAAGCCCCGGTTCGACCCGAGTCAGCTGCTGTGGCTGGAGCAGGGAGGAGTGCTCGCGGTCGCCCACATCCGGGGCGGTGGGGAGTACGGCGAGGCCTGGCACCACGCGGGCAGGCTCGCGGCTAAGCAGAACGTCTTCGACGACTTCGCCGCCTGTGCCCGTTTCCTAATCGACTCGCACCTGAGCACGAGCGAACGGCTTGCGATCATCGGCGGCTCCAATGGCGGTCTGCTGATGGGTGCGGTGCTGACCCAGCACCCCAGCCTCAGCCGGGCCGTGGTGGCGATGGTGCCGGTCATGGACGTGCTCCGCGTCGAGTTGCATCCCAACGGCGCTTTCAACGTGACCGAGTTCGGGACCGTCCAGGATCCAGAGATGTTCCGCGCGATGCGCGCTTACTCGCCGTACCACAACGTCGAGGACGGCGCAGCGTACCCGGCGGTGCTGCTCACTGCCGGTGAGTTCGACCCAAGGGTTGACGCTTACCACGCGAAGAAGATGGCGGCACGTCTTCAGGCAGCAACCTCGTCCGGCCAACCTGTGCTCCTCCGTATGGCACAGGGCGGGCACGGCCTTGGAAACTCGTTGGACCAACGGGTGTCGGAACTCGCAGACGTATACGCCTTTCTCTTCGACAGGCTCGGCATTGACTATCGCCCACTGGCTGGCCAGCACCGCACTGACGGCTGACCATCACTCAGGCGCTTTGTCCGCTCGCGAACCGGCCCACCGGTTGCGGTGCCGAACGTCGTGACGCACGATGCCGGGATGCGTTTCTCGATCAACATCCCGAACTTCGGCGACTTCGCCGATGCCCGGACGGTGGCGACGGTGGCCATGGCGGCGGAGCAGGCGGGCTGGGACGCGTTGTTCGTGTGGGATCACGTCGTGCACAACAAGCGTCAGCGCCAAGGCCAGCCTTTCGGTGATCCGTGGATGCTGCTGACTGCGGCGGCACTGGCGACGTCGGACCTCAGGCTCGGGACCATGGTCACCCCGGTGGCCCGGCGAAGGCCGGAGCAGCTCGCCCGCCAGGTCGCCACCCTGGACTCCGTCAGCGGTGGAAGGGCGATCTTCAGCGCAGGCCTCGGTGGCCCGATCGAGGACGAATTCGGCAGCTTCGGGGAGACGACCGATCCGGTCATCCTGGCCGAGCGCCTCGACGAGGGCCTTGAGCTGCTGCAGCGCTACTGGTCAGGCGAGCCGGTGAATCATGACGGACGGCACTATCAGGTCCGGGCTGTCACCCTGCTGCCTGCCTCGGTGCAACGCCCCCGTCCGCCGGTCTGGATCGGTGGATTCTGGCCACACCGCCGACCGGTACGAAGAGCTACGCACTGGGACGGCGTCGTGCCCCTGTTCGCCGCCGCCACGCATGGGCATGTCCCACCCGTCGATCAGGTCCGTGACCTGGTCGCCTACGTCCACCATTGCCGCGAAGACCGGCAGGACAGCCCGTTCGAGATCGTCCTCGGTGGCGCCAGCCCGGGCGACCCCACCAAAGCAGGCGACCTCATCGCACCTCTGGCCGATGCTGGCGCTACCTGGTGGGACGAGCGACAACTCCAGAGCAGCGACGATGTCCACCGGCTGACGCCGGTACTGCGGCGCATCGACCAAGGCCCGCCCTCTCTCTAGTTACCGGTCTACAGCTCCCGGTGAGCGCTGCCCTCTGGCGCATCCGCGGCCGAACGGGTCGCCACCCACAGCTCCTCGGCCGGCCAGCGGGTTGCCCATTCGGCAGACACGATCTCGTAGAAGGGGTGGTCGCCAGAGTCCCTTGGCGCGTAGATCTCGTGCAGGGCCTCGACGACGAAACCGGACCGGCGCAGCAGTCGTACCCAGTCCCCGTGAGAGGGGTGGAACTCGATTCCGCCTCCGGGCCAGTGCACCTTATAGGCATCGCGCTGGCCGCGCACGAGCCGTTCCGCCGCGAATCCTTCATCGGTCGGGACGCACAACGCCGACAGCACGCTGTTGGTAAGGAAGACAAGTCGTCCGCCCGGGCGCAGCAGCCGCGCCGCTTCCGGCAACCAGCGCTCGGGGTCACACCATGCGGCTGCTCCATGCTCGCTGACCACCAAGTCGAAGCGCCCGCTCAACAGCGGAACCCGCTCCGCGTCCGCTTGGACGAGCGGGAAGACCGGTCCGATCCGCCGTTGCAGTCGCCGAGCGGTCGCCAACTGCTCGCCGGACAGATCCAGAGCTACCGTCCTGGCCCCGGCCGCGGTCAGCCACGCCGAGAAGTAGGCGGTTCCACATGCCAGCTCAACAACATCGAGGCCACCGACGTCGCCCAGGACGCCGAGAAGCCGGTCCGGAACCGAGAACAGCCCCCACACCACCTCCGTTCTCGACCACTGCGTGTCAGCCGCGGCGTCGGTGAAACGTTCGTTCAGCACCCCCCAGAGCGCTCGGTTCACCGCAACCTCGGTAGCCCTCTCATCCCTCACCCGGCCACGGTAAGCGCTCGTCACCGCCGCGGCGAGCGAGGTGATGGAGGCGGCCTGTAATCATCAGGCCGGCTGGGGCACGTACGACTCGTAGCGCGCTTCGCACGAAATGTGCGCGGACAGCGCACGGAGAAAGTCGGGCGCGTCGAAGATCTCCCCGGCGGAGGCGACGCCGCTCGTGTTTGTCTGACCGCTAAGGATGCGGTGGATCGCTTCCACCGCGAGCGGCGCGCTGACGGCGTAGATGTCCTGGCCGCTGGCGACGATGCGTCGTTGGTCATCTCCGGAGCGAACGACGACGTCGACGACGAATGTCTGCGCGGACCGGCCGCGTTCGTCGACGGCGACGGGTGCGGAGGTGTCCGGAGCGGCCAGGTCTTCGGCCGCTTCGGCCGCCATGTACGTGCGCACCTCGGGCACGGACAGGTGACTGGGGATGGTGACGACGTCGGCCATCGTGAACTCGCCGAGGACGGTCTTGGGACCGGTCGGGGCGGGAAAGGCCCACTCGAGGGTCGGCAGCTCGGCGTTGTCGACGTAGTACTCCAGGCGGCCTCCGGTGTAGCGGACACGCCGGCCGTCGCGCCGCTGCCGGGAGACTGCGCCCGAGGCGCGGGTTCCAGCTGTCGGGTGCCAGCCGCTGAGCCCGTAGGCGATGTGTATCTCGTCGGCCGCTGTCCAATCGCCCATCGCCGTCGTGGCCATTAGATCGCCGAGGCCGCCGTAGAAGGCCATCGCGGGAACCACCGCGACACCTGCAGCCCGGGCCCGGTCGGCGAAGTGCGTAAACGTGTCGACGCTGGCCTCGATCTCCGCCGCCACGTCCACGTACGGGATGCCGGCGCGCAACGCGGCCTCGATCACCGGGGCGGCAGTCGCGGCGAACGGTCCCGCACAGTTGAGGACCGCCGCGGCACCGTGGAAGGCGCGATCGAGCGAGGCCGGATCGCCGACCGAGGCAACCCGGTGCTCGAGCTCTGGGGCAAACGCCGCCATCGCCTGAAGCTTGCCGGCATCGCGGCCGACGAGAAGCGGAACATACCTGCGATCGCGCAACTCCGCCACGACGAACCGCCCAGTGTGCCCGTACGCACCAAACACCGCCACCGTCTGAGCGGAGCTCATCAGGGGTTTCTCCTCACGACCCGAAAGATCAACGAGAGACATCCTTGCGGCAGGGGAATCCCCAGACCAGTGTCGGGAACGCCACGTCCCGTACAGTTTCGGACATGAGCACGATCGGTGTCGCTGCTACCGACGAGATGCTGCACTTCGAACTGGCTATGGCCTGCGAGGTCTTCGCCCTCGACCCCTCCGGTCTGGCCGATCCCTGGTACGACCTCGCGGTCTGCGGTCCGGGGACGGTCCGGATCGGCCGATTCCGGCTGGAGCCGGATCACGGTCTCGATCGCCTCACCAGCATCGACACCGTGATCATCCCCGCCTTGGCCGACGTCGACGCCGACATTCCAGCGGACCTGCTCGACGCGGTCCGGGCGGCCCACGCGGCGGGAGCGCGGATGGTCTCGCTGTGCACCGGCGCGTTCGTGCTGGCGGCCGCCGGAGTACTCGATGGGCTGCGCGCGACCACGCACTGGGCCCACACCGAGGCGCTGGCTTCCCGCTACCCCGGAGTCCAGGTCGAGCCGAACGCGCTCTACATCGACAACGGCAGCGTGCTTACATCTGCTGGCAAGGCCGCCGCGATCGACCTGTGTCTGCACCTGATTCGCCGCGACCACGGTTCGACGGTCGCCAACGCCGTCGCCCGCCGCCTGGTCGTGCCGCCGCATCGCGCCGGCGGCCAGTCCCAGTTCGTCACCACCCCGGTACCAGCCAGCGACAACCATCCCTTCGCCCAGCTCATGCCCTGGGCGATGCAACGGCTGGACCGGCCGCTGACCGTGGAGGACCTGGCCCGCCAAACGAACATGAGTTCGCGCAACCTGACCCGCCACTTCAAGTCGGTGACAGGCACGACCCCCCTGCAATGGTTGCTGACCCAGCGGATTCGCAGGGCCCAGGAACTGCTGGAGAACACCAACAGCAGCATCGACACGATCGCGCAGGCGGCCGGCATGGGTACCGCCACAACAATGCGCCGCCACTTCAACCGTGCTATCGGCGTATCCCCCGACGCCTACCGTCGCACCTTCCGCGATCCCCTTGGCCGATAAGAACCGGTGGCCGCCGGGACCCGCGGCATGATGCGCCAGGCGCTATCGGTTCACGCACCGACGCTGGCCGGCGCCGATCACAGATCCAACTCACCAACAGCACACGTTGGGGGGAGCTGGTAGATCGATAAACGTCGCATCGAACCTCGGCTGCAAGGGAACCGGGCCGGATCGGCCAACGTCCCAGGGCGGAGGTAACGATGAAACACCTAGCCGCATCAGCCATCCTGGCAATGCTCGTCGGGCTCGGGGGCTGCGCCGGTGACCGTGACACCAACCCGAGCACGGGGTCCCCAATGATGTGATTCCGACCGGACCGCCCGTCATTCCGTGAACGCTGGCCGCATCGGGTGGCGGCGAACCGTCTCGTCGTGATCCTTTACGTAGCATCTTTGCGATCATTGCCGAGCGGCCACACGCACGCATGGAAGCACCTCCAGCCGTCCGATGATCGGTGGTAGGTGTCGAGATACCGGCTATGCCGTC
>JBKPTD010000233.1:0-5724 GCA_046735375.1 Actinomycetota bacterium
ACTCTTGCTCATCGCCTTGATGGGATTCCGCGGGCAGTGCTCGCCGCCAACTCTCCGGATGGTCGGTGAACCGCGAAGGAGGACCAGATGGCCCTAGATGCGCGCTCGGACATCTCCGAGGTTCTGGCCGGTATCGGCCGAGCCTGGGGATGGGTGCTGTTCTTCGGAATCGTCACGGTCGGCTTGGGGATCGTCGTGCTCGTTTGGCCGGACAAGACGATCGTCGTCGTGGCGGTCCTGTTCGGAATCCAGCTCGTCATAGCCGGGATCTTCCGATTCGTCACAGCACTCGCGATCGATGATGCACCCGGCGGGACCCGGGTACTACTCGCGCTGCTCGGGGTTCTGTCCTTCATCATCGGGATCTACGCACTGAAGCACGTCAACGTGACGATCGCCGCGCTCGCCCTGCTGCTCGGTATTTTCTGGATCGTGAACGGAGCCATCGAACTGTTCACGGCAATCGGCCAGCGCGGGATGCCAGGACGAGGATGGACCATCGTCCTGGCCCTTCTCAGCATCGTGGCCGGCATCGTGGTGTTGGCCTATCCGGACATCACGCTCTTGGCCCTCGCCGTCGTGTTGGGCATCTGGCTCGTCGCGCTCGGCATCATCGAGATCGCACTGGCGTTCCAACTCCGCTCGCTGGGCAGGCCGTCTGGACCCCTCGCACCCGCCTAAGCGGCGCGACACTAGATCGCGCCGGCGAGCGCCCGGTCCGTAAGCAGTCCGCTCATCGCGGCCTCGGCTGCACCGATGACCGGTCCGTCTGGACCCAGCGTGGCCGCGACCACTGGCGGCGTGGTGCCGTGACGCCACGCCATGACTCCCTGTGACAGCGCGACCCCCAGCGGCTCGGCGCCGACCTCTAGCAAGTCGGCACCGAGGCCGCCGAGGGTGACGATCGCAGGGTCGAGGGCGTTGACGAGGGCGGCGATACCGCGACCCAGTGCGGCGGCCGTCTCAACGACTGCTGCGCTGGATTCGGGCTGACCGGCGCGAGCCGCCAGCAGAACCTCGTCAGCGAACGTTCGCGGGTCGACGGGCTCCGGACGGCCGAGATGGCGGGCCATGGCTCGTCCGTCAACAGCGAGGTCCCAGCAGCCGTACGCACCGCAGGGGCAGCGCAGGTTGGCTGGGCCAAGCGGCATGTGCCCGAACTCGCCTCCTGCGCCGGTCGAACCGAGCATGGGTCGACCATCCACGACAAGGATTCCGCCAACCCCGACCTCGACCGTCAGGTGCAGCGCAACAGTCACGCCGTGTGCGGCGCCGCGCAATGCCTCGGCCAGTCCGGCGAGCGAGGCATCGTTCCCAACGGTCAGCGGGAGCTGGACCGCGCCGACCCGAGCGAGGACGCCGAGATCGACATCACGCCACCGTAGGTTACTCGCCTGTACCAACAGGCTGCCCTGGACACTGCCAGGGACCGATACCGCCACGGCGCGCAGCCGTGGGCCGAATTCGCCATGCAGGTCGGCCAGCGCCAAGGAGACCTCTTGAAGCAGAGCTCCGGGGTCGCCGCTTCCGTGATGGTCGTGGACCGCCGCGGGCGCGAGTCTGCCGCCGATCTCCGCCGTCGTTACCCTCCAGGTCTCGTGTGTGATCTCGACCACGGCCACGAGCGGACCGGTGGGATGTGCCACCAGGACGCCGGTTGGCCGCCCACGGACGCCAGTCGCACGGGCGGGCCCCTCGTCGAGCAGCCCCGCCGCCCGCAGCCGTCCCATGATCTCGGTGGCCGATCCGCTGCTCAGGCCGAGCCTGGTGGCTGCCTCCGCCCGCGTGATGCCGGGGTTCTGATGCGCGCAGCGCAGCAACGCCAGGGCGCCCTGAGCCCGCATTGCGCCGGCGAGTTGCCGCGCTGGTCGCGTCACCGGTCATTCCCTTCTGCCTGCGGCGTCGACCGCACTGTCGCCTCGACCCCTCTAGCGGATCCCACTGGGAGCAATTATGCTCGTATAACGAGTTTATTGGAGGCAACGGTGCCCAGGCCGCTCGATGAGATTGACGCCGTACTGCTCGACATGGATGGCACGCTGGTCGACTCGGATGCGGCCGTAGAACGTGCGTGGGTTCGCTGGGCCGATGAATACGCGGTGGCCATGGACGCGTTGAGGCCCATGCTCCATGGGAGCCCGGCGCTGACGACCGTACGAGCGATGTTGCCTCTGGCAGATGACCAGGCCGTGGCTCGCGCAGCGCAGCGTCAACTCGACCTGCAGTACGGCGACCTCGCCGATGTCCGGCTGGGCGCCGGCGCTGCCCACCTGCTGCGTATCCTCGCCCTCCTCCGCCTGCCATGGGCTGTGGTGACAAGCGCCGACCGGCGGCTGGCCCAAGCAAGGCTCGGCGCGACCGGGATCGCGCCACCCCTCCTGATCACCTCCGAGGACAGCTCTCGTGGCAAGCCGCATCCGGACCCGTATCTTGTGGCGGCCGACCGGCTTGGAGTAGACCCGGCTCACTGCCTGGTCGTCGAGGATTCCCAGCCGGGCCTCGATGCGGGACACGCCGCTGGGGCCACCATCGCCGCACTCCGCGGTTTGCCTGCTGATTACGAGATCACGGACCTCGGCGACCTCGCCGAGCGTCTGATCGCTGCGCGGAGGGCGGATGGTCTGTGGCGCCTGCGGGCCGACCTCGGGGTGTCCTGCTAGCCGAGTTCGGTTACCACGCCGCAGGGTTGGGTGGCGCCCCTTTCAAACGTGTGTTTTACGTCGTACGTTCGCGGTGTCTGGTGAAGACGGGCACGTGGAGAGGCCGCACACATGACCGGCAAGACGAAGCGCGCGAAGGACGTTAAGCAGAGCCGAAAGGCAGCGCCGGCAGCCTCGGTCGACGGAGACCGGCCGGTGACAATGGCGAGGAAGCCCTACGAGAAGGAACTCCTGCGCCTTCAGGCAGAGCTGGTGAAGCTGCAGGAGTGGGTACGCAGTGAAGGCGCCCGGCTTGTCGTGGTCTTCGAGGGACGGGATGCGGCCGGCAAGGGCAGCACGATCAAGCGCGTCACGCAGTACCTGAACCCCCGCGTTGCCCGAATCGTCGCACTTCCCGCGCCCACCGAGCGGCAGCGGTCGCAGTGGTACTTCCAGCGCTATATCGAGCACATGCCCGCCGCGGGCGAGATCGTTCTGTTCGATCGAAGTTGGTACAACCGCGCCGGCGTCGAACGTGTCATGGGCTTCTGCACGAAGGAGGAATACATGCGCTTCCTCCACCAGTGCCCGACCTTCGAGCGCTTGCTGGTCGAGGACGGCATCCTGCTGCGGAAATACTGGTTCTCGGTCAGCGACGGGGAGCAGGAACACCGCTTTCGGAGCAGGCTCGAGGACCCGATGCGGCGCTGGAAGCTCTCGCCGATGGATCTGGAGTCGATTAGCCGGTGGGAGGACTACTCGCGGGCGAAGGACGAGATGTTCTTGTACACCGACATTCCCGAAGCGCCGTGGTATGTCGTCCTCAGCGAGGACAAGCGGGCAGCGCGCATCAACATGATCGCTCATTTGCTCTCCACGCTGCCGTTCCGCGAGGTGCAGCGGCCGCCTCTCGATCTTCCTCCGCGTCCACCGTCAAAGGGCTATGAGCGGCCGCCGCGAGAGATGCAGACCTATGTGCCCGACTTCGCCGCAGCGGTACCCGACGGCTAAACCCTCCCGCCTGCGGTAACGCGACCCTGGTGACCGGAAGCGGCAGCTTCTGTTCGCGCTCAGCTGATCTCGCTCGTTCGAGACTGTCGGTCCAGTGAGGCACGATGGTTTGTGGGACCACCGGTTGCTCGACGGCGCCGGCAAGACAGAGATGCAGGACAGAGATGGGAGCGCCCATGACCGCGGGCATACAGGCCGAGGGTCTAGTGAAGCGATTCGGAGTAACCACTGCGCTCAATGGGGTGGACTTCGTTGCTCGTCCCGGCACTGTGCTTGGCTTGCTCGGCCCCAACGGGGCGGGCAAGACGACTGCGGTTCGCATCCTCGCGACTCTGCTGCAGCCGGATTCCGGGCGTGCCACCGTCGGTGGCTACGACGTGGTTGAGGCCGCACATCGGGTTCGCCAACTGATTGGTTTGACGGGGCAATATGCCTCCGTCGACGAGACGCTCACCGGGGCCGAGAATCTCCTGCTGATTGGACGGCTCCTCGGGATTCCGCGAGCCGACGCCAAGCGGCGGGCCCGCGAGCTTCTCGCCGATTTCCAGCTCGAAGCTGCCGGTGACCGGGCGGCGAAGACCTACTCCGGCGGCATGCGCCGTCGGCTCGATCTTGCCGCCAGTCTCGTCGGCCGGCCACAGATCCTCTATCTCGACGAGCCGACCACCGGTCTCGACCCCCGGGCCCGGACTGAGCTCTGGGATCTCATCCGCAGATTGGTGGCCGGCGGGGCCACGGTGCTTCTCACGACGCAATATCTCGACGAAGCCGACCAGCTCGCGGATGACATCGTCGTCATCGACCACGGGCGGGTGATCGCCACCGGGACCCCGGCCGAGCTGAAGGCCAAGACCGGAGCACAGAATTTGGCTGTACGGCCGGTTGATGCCGAGGATCTCTCCCTGGTGATCTCGGTGGTTGGTGACTTGACCCATAGCGCACCCGACGTGAGTGGTCAGCTCGTCACCGCTCCGGTGGCCGACCCCGCGGTGGTGCCGGCCGTTGTGCGTCGGCTGGACGACGCCGGTGTCCTGCTTGCCGAGCTCGAGTTGCGCGGCGCAAGCCTGAACGAGGTCTTCCTCTCGCTGACCGGACATCCCGCCGAGGAGCTGGAAGAAGAGTCCGAGGAAGCCGGAAGGGGCGTGCGATGACCGCCATTCCCACGACGATGACAACGCCTGCTCTCAGTCCCCGGGTGAGCCCGGCGGAGGGCATCCGGCAAACCCTCACTCTCGCTTGGCGCACAATCGTCCAGGTGCGGCACAACCCCTGGGAACTCGGTGACTTCAGCATCCAGCCGATCATGTTCGTGCTGCTCTTTACCTATGTCTTCGGTGGCGCCATCGCCGGCTCGACCGGTGAATATCTGACCTTCGCACTGCCCGGCATCATCGTGATGAACATGTTGTTCGTCACGATGTATGTCGGTATGGGCCTCAACACCGACCTGACAAAGGGAGTCTTCGACAGGCTTCGGTCGCTGCCGATCGCGCGATGGGCTCCGCTGGCAGGCCGGATCATGGCCGACCAGGTCAAGCAGGCGTGGTCGATCGCATTGCTGCTCACCGTCGGAGCGATCCTCGGATTCCGGATCGGCACGAGCTTCATGGGGCTGATCGGCGCGGTTGCGTTGTTGCTCGTCTTCGCCCTCGCCTTCTCCTGGGTGTCCGTGCTGGTCGGCGTGACGGCCAAGGATCCCGAGCATGTCCAGATCTTCGGTTTCACCGCGCTGTTCCCGGTCACCTTCGTCAGCAACGCCTTCGTCGAGACCGATACTTTGCCTGGCTGGCTGCAGGCATGGGTAAAGGTCAATCCGGTGACCAAGCTCTCGGACGCCACCCGCGGTCTTCTCGTGGGTGGGCCGGTTGCTGAACCGTTGATGGCGAGCCTTATGTGGGCGGTCGTGATCGCGGGCGTCTTCGTCCCGCTCGCGATGTGGGCGTTCAAGCGTCGGGTGTGAGTCCGCCGATCGCCCCATGGCGCCGGCTGTGGGGGTGGCGGCGGCGCCGTGCGGGCATCACCTTGCTGTACGGAAGACGTGTCGTGCTGCTGGGTAGGTGCCATGCAGGAGGAT
>JBKPTD010000234.1:0-25310 GCA_046735375.1 Actinomycetota bacterium
CGCAAGCCAGGGTCGGTCGGATCGAGCCCGGCGTCGAAGAGCATCGTCCAACGCACCTCGGAGTCGGCGGCCGATCGGCGGGCGCTGAGCCACACGCCCCGCTTGCCTTGCAGCGGTATGTGGTGGCTCACGACGAGCGTCGATGTCACCCGCTCACGCACGGTCTCCGGTACGGCCCCCGGATCAGGGAGCTGCACCTCGGTGTAGCCGTCGGGCAGCGACGGCTCCCAGACTCGCAGCAGTTCGGCCTCGTCGTCCCACACCGCACGAAGGATGTCCTCGTACGGGAGTCGCCAGTGATCGTTTTCAGGGCTGCCCGAGGGACCCCAGCCACGGTAGAGGGCGAAAACGGTCGCGACGATGTAGGAACCGTCCGCGGCACGGCTTGCCGCGAGGATGTGCTCGCCGCGAGACAGTCGCAGCGCAGTCTTCACCTTTTGTGGAACACTGCTGCGCATTCGCATCCGATTTGCCCGACCTTGTGGCGTTGGGAGTGTGATCGGCGTCCCGGGCCGGATCCGCCGACAGTCCGTGAGACTAGCCAGCGAACCACTAGGCATGCTGCGCGGGCACAGCTCGGACCGTGGACGGCACCGGACAGGCCCTCACAGAGCGCGTGTGAAATGAGGGGCGCTGCTACTCGATCCCCGGTGCGATGAAGGGCACCTTCACCCGATAGGTCGGGGTGAAGGTGCCCTTCATGCGAAAACAGGGCTAGCGGATGTAGTCGCGCAGCTGGTCGGCGACCGTCCGGTGGCGCAGCTTGGACAGCGTCTTGGCTTCGATCTGCCGCACACGCTCGCGCGTCACGCCGAAGACGCGGCCCACCTCCTCGAGGGTGTGCGGCTCGCCGTCGGTCAGGCCATAGCGCAGCTGTACGACCCGCTTCTCGCGGTCGCCGAGCGTACACAAGATCGCGTCCAGATGCTCGCGCAGCATCGTCCCGGCTGCGGCGTCCATCGGTGAGACGACGTCGGTGTCCTCGATGAGGTCGCCGAGCTCGGAGTCCTCGGTCTCGCCGACCGGCGAGTGCAGCGAGATCGGTTCCTGCGCGATGCGGAGGATCTCGAGGACCCTGTCCACATCCATCTCAAGCCTGGTCGCGACCTCGAGAGGGGTCGGCTCGCGGCCCCACTCCTGCAGCAGGTTGCGCTGCATCCGGACGATCCGGTTGATCGTCTCGACGACATGGACCGGCACTCGGATGGTGCGCGCCTGGTCGGCCAGCGCTCGCGTGATCGCCTGGCGAATCCACCATGTCGCGTAAGTGGAGAACTTGTAGCCCTTGGCATAGTCGAACTTCTCGACCGCCCGAATCAGGCCGAGGTTGCCCTCTTGGACCAGGTCGAGGAAGGGAAGGCCGCGGCCGATATATCGCTTGGCGATCGACACGACCAGGCGCAGGTTGGACTCGATGAGCCGGCTCTTGGCCTCCCGGCCGTCTCGCATAATGATGTCGAGGTCGCAGCGAAGTTCAAGAGCAAGCGGAACGCCGCTGGTCAGTTTCTCCTCGGCGAAGACACCCGCCTCGACCCGGCGGGCCAGTTCCACCTCGTCGGCCGCCGTCAGAAGCGAAACCCGGCCAATCTCCCGCAGATACTGGCGTACGAGATCGGTGGCCGGGCTCCTGGCTGCGAGCTCATCCTCGCTGAGAGGCTCCTCTTCGGCTGCCTCGAGCTCCTCCTGCGGCGGTTCGACGTCCGGAAGCACTCGGAGTGGCTCAGGGAGGCTCGGACCGGACTCGATGATCGCGATCGGCTCCATCTGGACCAGCACCGCTTGATGCGCCACAGGCGGCGCCTCCTCCCGAACGGGGCCACAGGCGTTCCGCGGCTGTGTAGATCCTTGGTTCACCAAGGAATCCGCTCGACCGCGGTAACTTGCCTAGTGCCTTACCCACCTGGACCAGACAGTGACACCTACCAGCGGCACCCAAAAACGCAAGAGCGCTACAGACCGCCGATCGCACGTTCGCGCAGGCCGCGGCGGTGCGACTCAAGCGCGACCAGCTCGCCGAAGAGCCGGTTGTAAGCCGTCGTGGCCTCAACCGGAGAAAGGCGCTGCAGCTTCGACTTGAGCTCGGCGATACGGCGGGTCGTCGCGAGCTCAAGAAGGCGCGCATAGACGGCGTCGGCGTACCGCTCGTCCGCCTCCCCGTCATGGCGCAGCGGCTCCACCGCCAACTCGGTGACGAGGCCGCGTACCTCGTCATTTGAGGCCGCGTCGCGCAGCCGCGCCACCCATTCACCTCCGGGAGTCACGCCCACGGTTCCGCCGGTGGCGGTCACCGCCTCCCTGACCGCCGCGTAGGCGGGTGCGCGGAACAAATCCGCCGTGATATCGGCGAATGCCTCAGCACGGAGATCCGGGCGCTGGATGGCGAGCTTGAGTGCCTCGCGCTCCACCTGGAGGACCGGATCCCTCGGGTCCGGCCGGCTCGCCTCTGCTCTGCCTTGACGTGGGATCGCTCGATCGTCATCCGATGCGCCACCGACGACCGCGGCGACAGCCTCGATCTCCATACCGAGCCAGCCCGCGAGGGTGCGGGTGTACTCCGGCCGCAACGACCTGTCGCGCACGGACGTGACCAGCGGCGCCACCGCGCGCAGGGCACCCACCCGGCCCTCCGGGGTGCCCAGGTCATAGGGCTTCAGCTTTGATTTGGCGACGAACTCGAACAGCGGTACGCGCCGCGCCACCAGATCGCGGACCGCGGCGTCCCCGCTGGTCAACCGGAGCTCGCAGGGATCAAGCCCCGACGGTTCTACCGCCACGTAGGTCTGGGTGACGAAGCGCTGCTCATCGGCAAAGGCACGCATCGCGGCCTTCTGGCCCGCCTCGTCACCGTCGAAAGTGAAGATCACTTCACCGCGGAACTCGCTCTGGTCCATCAAGAGACGGCGCAGGATCTTGATGTGCTCCGCGCCGAACGCAGTACCGCAGGTCGCCACCGCCGTCGGGACGCCTGCCAGGTGGCAGGCCATCACGTCGGTGTATCCCTCGACCACGACCGCCTGCATCCGGCGAGCGATCTCGCGCTTCGCCAGGTCGACCGCGTACAACACCTGGCTCTTCTTGTAGAGGGACGTCTCTGGCGTGTTGAGGTACTTCGGCCCGCTGTCGTCGTCGTACAACCGACGCGCACCGAACCCGACAACGTCACCGGTGATATCGCGGATCGGCCAGAGGAGCCGGCCGCGGAAGCGGTCGATGGGCCCCCGCTGCCCCTCTCGGCCCAGGCCGCTGCTCACCAGCTCCTGGTCGGTGAACCCGCGCCCGCGCAGGTGCCTCGTCAGGGAATCCCATGCTTTCGGGGCGTATCCGACGCCGAAGGTGACGCTCGCCTGCTCGTCGAATCCCCTGCTGATCAGGAACTCGCGGCCGATCTTCGCTTCGGGCGACGCCAATAGCTCGGAGTAGAACTCGGCCGCGACCCGGTGCGCCTCGAGCAGGCGGGTTCGCTGACCGGTGTGGGAGCGGGATGTGTAGCCGCCCTCGGCATAGCGCAGCTGAATGCCTGCCCTGGCGGCGAGCTGCTCGACCGCCTCGGTGAAGTTCAGATGATCGAGCTTGATCAGAAAGTCGAAGACATCCCCGCCGGCCGCGCAGCTGAAGCAGTAAAACAGGCCCCGAGCAGGCGTGACGTGGAAGGACGGCGTCCGCTCCTCGTGGAAGGGGCACAGGCCCATCAGGCTGCCCGCGCCGGTGCCGCGCAGGGTTACCCGCTCCCCCACGATGTCGGCGATCGGCGAACGCTCGCGGACGAGCGCGACATCCTCGTCCCGAATCCGGCCGGCCACGACCCGGAGTCTAGCGACCGAGGCGGCGGTGCCATTCTCTGGCGGAGACGTCCGTCAGGGATGCGACTTGGTCGACGGCGACCCGCAGCCGTGCCTTGTCGTCGGCAGCCTCCGCCCAGTCCGCCTGAAACGGTGGCTCCAGGGTTGCCGGCGCTCCGGCGACGATGGCTTCCACGAGCTCGGTCAAGAGTGCTCGCTCCTCGTCGAGTCGGGGGCGCCGTTCTTCGATGAACATCACGTAGTGGGCTGCGATCCCCTTGAGGACGGCGACCTCGAGCCGGGTCGGGCGAGGGACGATCAGGTCGGCTGAGTGGCGGGTGAGCGGACCCGGTCCGTACTCGCGGCGCGTGGCCGCCTCGGCCGTGCTGCAGAAGCGGCCCACGAGATGGCTGGTCAGGTTCTTGAGTACGGCCAGGTCACGCCGGCTGCCGTCGTAGGACTGCGGCCACCAGGACCGGTCGAGCAGCCGGTCGAGCGCGGCGCCGATCTCGTCGTCGGGCACGCCAGGCGCGTACAACGCTCTGGCTGTGGCGAAGACCTCGACTCTGGCGGCAGGCAGGTGCAGCAGCTTGAGATCGATCGCACCGATCTGAACGCCGTCCTCGAGGTCGTGGACCGAGTACGCCACGTCATCGCACCAGTCCATGACCTGCGCCTCGATGCAGGGCCTGCCTTCGGGGCTACCGGCTCGCAGCCAGTCGAAGACTGCCCTGTCCTCGGCGTAGACGCCGTACTTCGGGGGTGGGTTCTCGCTGATGAGGGACGGGCCGGCATCGTCGCCGACCGCCTGGGCGGACTGTCGAGGCCCGGGCTCCGCCGGATCGACCGGCATGTGCGCCGCGGGGGCTTCCCCTCGCGGGTAGGGATACTTCGTTGCGGCGTCGAGGGTCGCCCTGGTCAGGTTGAGCCCCGCGCTGCGCCCGTCGGCGTCGACGGTCTTGGCCTCAAGACGGGTCAGCAGCCGCAGGGTCTGCGCGTTGCCCTCGAAGCCATCGATTGGGCCCGCGAGCTCGTCGAGTGCGCGCTCGCCGTTGTGGCCGAAAGGTGGATGCCCGAGATCGTGCGCGAGGCAGGCCGTATCCACGATGTCCGGATCGCAGCCCAGCGTCTTGCCTAGCTCCCGGCCAACCTGGGCCACCTCGAGGGAATGGGTCAGCCTGTTGCGAACGAAGTCGTTCGCCCCGGCGCCGTAGACCTGTGTCTTCGCGGCAAGCCGGCGCAGAGCGGACGAGTGCACAACACGGGCGCGGTCACGCTCAAACGGCGTCCGCCCCGACCGCTTCGGCGGCTCATCGACGAAGCGCTCCCACGCCTCCTCGTCGTACACCGTCCATCCCTTCTCACCGGAGCTCACCCTTCATCGACCAGGGCGGTCAGTTGAAGAGACGGTAGTGCCAGTAGGCGATGGTCTCGCGGATGATCTGTGCGACCTCGGTGCCGCGTTCGCGGACCGCGGGACCTTGCCGGGTCGGTGAGGTCGCCGCGTCGATTCCGAGATCGCGAGCCATGGCGCGGGATCGGTACGAGTGCCAGGGATCGGTCACGATGACCGCGGAATCCCACTTCCTCGACTCGAAGAGACGGTCGACTGCTTTGAGGCTCGCCAGTGTGTCGCTGCCGGTCTCCAGCGCGATCACCGAGTCAGCAGGTACGCCATGGTCGATGAGCCAGCGACGGCCGGACCCCGCCTCGGTGAACTCATCCCCCGGCTGGTTGCCGCCCACGGTGACGATCCGCGGAGCCACGCCTTGCTTGTACAGCGTCCGTGCATGATCGAGGCGTGCCTCGAACCAGGAGGACGGTCGCCCGTTGTACTGGCTCGCACCGAGCACCACGATCGCATCCGAGCGCGGCCGCGCATCGTGGCGAGCGACCCACCAGATCTTGAGTGCCGTACCAACGAAGACCGCCAGAACTGCCGCTATGACGAGCACGGCGACCCAGCGGAGGGGACGCCGCGGCCCAAGTCGGCCGCGACGTCGGATGCGAGGTGACCATCTGCGGGCCGCGAGCCAGCGGCCGGGGGCTGTCCAGAACCGGCCCACCGACGGCGAGGGCTTCGGGGGATCGTCCTTACTGCTCAGGTGGGCAGTCTGCACGGTTTGTCTCCCCGGGTCAGCATGGCGTCACCGACTGTCGCTGCCCTCGCTTTCGATCGCGGCTCGGCCCGCTTCCAGCCGCGCGACTGGTACCCGGAACGGCGAGCAGGAAACGTAATCGAGACCAACGTCGTGGAAGAAGTGCACGGAGTCGGGATCACCGCCGTGCTCGCCGCACACGCCCAGCTTGAGGTCGGGCCTGACCGCTCGCCCCTCCTCGGAGGCGATCTTGACGAGCCGACCGACGCCGTCCCGGTCCAGGGTCTCGAAGGGAGACACCCCGAACACCCCGGCCTCGAGGTACTGGGTGAAGAACGAGGCCTCCACGTCGTCCCGCGAGAAACCCCATGTGGTCTGGGTCAGGTCGTTGGTGCCGTAGGAGAAAAAGTCAGCCGCCTCGGCGATCTCACCGGCCGTCAGGGCTGCCCGAGGCAGCTCGATCATGGTGCCGATGGGGATCTCCAGGTCAACGCCCTCACGAGAGGTGATCTCGGCCAGCAGCTGCTCCGTCTCCTCTCGGATGATCTCGAGCTCTTGGACGGCGCCGACGAGCGGAATCATGATCTCGGCGCGAGGGTCGCCGCCGGCCTTGCGCCGGGCCATAGCCGCCTCCACGATCGCTCGCACCTGCATCCCGAACAGGCCGGGTATGACCAGCCCAAGGCGGACACCGCGAAGCCCGAGCATTGGGTTCTGCTCGTGCAGGCGGCGTACCGCCGCAAGCAGGTCGCGGTCGCGGGCGAGGTCTGCGGAGGCCTGCGCGTCGTCGCCGGTAGCGTCGCCGCGCGCCTCCGCCACAGCGACGCGTACCGACAGCTCGGTGATGTCGGGAAGAAACTCGTGCAGCGGCGGGTCGAGCAACCTGACGGTGACCGGAAGCCCGTCCATCGCCTCGAAGATGCCGATGAAGTCCTCACGCTGAAGCGGCGCGAGCGCGTCGAGCGCCGCCTGCCGATCCTCGTGGGTGTTGGCGAGGATCAGTCGCTCGACGTGCTGGCGACGGTCGCCGAGGAACATGTGCTCGGTACGGCACAGTCCAATGCCCTGCGCGCCCATCCTCCGGCCGCGGGCCGCATCCTCGGGCGTGTCGGCATTGGCCCGCACCTTCAGCCGACGAAGTTCGTCGGTCCGAGTCATGATCCGGTGTACGGCTGCGACGAGCTCATCGGCCTCCCGTGCAGATGCGTCGAGCTCGCCTTCGAAGTATTGGACGACGGGCGACGGAACGACCGGCACCTCGCCGACGTAAACCGCCCCCGAGGAGCCGTCGATCGAGATGAGATCGCCGTCCTTGACCTCCACCCCACCGGGCGCGATGAACCGCCCGGCCTTCGTGTCGACGTCCAGCTCCTCGGCGCCGCAGACGCAGGTCTTGCCCATGCCCCGAGCGACGACGGCGGCGTGCGATGTCTTGCCGCCCCGGCTGGTGAGGATCCCCTGCGCCGCGATCATGCCCGGCAGGTCGTCCGGGTTGGTCTCGCGGCGTACGAGAATGACCCGCTCGCCCGTTGCCGCGACCTCGACTGCGCGAGCCGACGAGAAGACCGCCTTGCCCACCGCGGCGCCCGGGGACGCGTTCATACCCTTGCCGATTTGCTGCTTAGCGGCGCTGTCATCGAAGCGCGGGAACATGAGCTGGGCGAGCTGGTCACCGGTGACCCGGTTGACCGCCTCGTCCAGGCCGATAAGGCCCTGGTCGACCAATTGGGTGGCGATACGGAACGCCGCACCGGCCGTGCGCTTGCCCACCCGGGTCTGCAGCATCCACAGCTTGCCGCGCTCGATGGTGAACTCGATGTCACAGAGATCCTTGTAGTGGTTCTCCAGGGTCTGCATGATCTGCATCAGCTGGCCATAGGACGCCTTGTCGATCCGTTCCAGCTCCTGCAGCGGCATGGTATTGCGGATCCCCGCGACGACGTCCTCACCTTGGGCGTTCTGCAGGTAGTCGCCGTACACGCCCTGATGGCCCGTCCCAGGGTCGCGGGTAAACGCGACACCTGTGCCGGAGTCCATGCCAAGGTTGCCGAAGACCATGGCGACCACGTTGACCGCGGTGCCGAGATCGGCTGGGATGCGCTCCTGCCGGCGGTAGAGGATCGCGCGGGGCGCATTCCACGAATCGAAGACCGCATTGATCGCAAGGTCCATCTGCTCGCGCGGCTGCTGCGGGAAGTCGCGGTCCGCGTGTTCCCGGGTGATCTTCTTGTACGTCGCGACAAGGCCGCGCAGATCGTCGGCGTCCAGATCGAGATCGTCGGTCGTGCCCTTGGCCTTCTTGGCCTGCTCGAGCGCGTCCTCGAAGTGTTCGCCATCAATGCCGAGCACCGTCTTGCCGAACATCTGCAGCAGTCGCCGGTAGGAGTCCCACGCGAAACGCTCGTTGCCCGCCTGCTTCGCGAGGCCTTCTACGGACTCGTCGTTTAGGCCGATGTTGAGGACGGTCTCCATCATCCCCGGCATCGAGAACTTGGCTCCCGAGCGGACCGACACGAGCAGCGGATCATCGGACTGGCCAAGGCGCTTGCCCATGCGGGCTTCGAGCGCCGAAAGGTGCTCCTCGACCTCGGCTGCGAGCCCCTCTGGCGGACTGCCTGACTCCAGGTAGACGCGACAGGCATCTGTCGTGATGGTGAAGCCAGGTGGTACGGGGAGACCGAGGTTGGTCATCTCGGCGAGGTTTGCACCTTTTCCGCCGAGCAGGTCCTTGAGGTCCTTGTTTCCCTCGGTGAAGTCGTAGACGTACTTAGGCATGAAGAGCCCCCAGCGGCAATCTCTCGAAGGGCAAACGCATCCGCTTGTCCTGTGAGCCTATCGACACCGGCCGTCACACCGCCTCCGACAGGCCTCGACGGCCCCCGTTCGCGCTTGGCGCGTCCTGCGAACTCGGAAGGGCGGAAGCGTCCCATCAGCATGATCTCTGTCAGGCGGGCAGGGCGGGCCGTACTCAGGGGTGGGCTGCAGGCGGACCTGGCGCTGGCATGGCGGGCCGGTGCGGTGGCAGAGTCGAGGCGTGGTTAACCCTGATCCAGCGTGCGCGATGGCTCACGGTGATCTGACGGCGCCCGATGAGCAGCGGACGTTGGTCGCAATCTTCGCGTCACCGGTCGCTCGCTACTTGCTGCATTTCGGACGGGATCTTGGCTACCGGACGGTCCTGGTCGAGCCGGACCCGGCAGCAGTGACAGACGCTGACCGGATTCATGCCGATGCCATCGAGGCGACGGCGAAGTCAGCGAACCTGGACGAGAAGACCGATGTCGTCGTGACGGACCACGACCGCGCCGAGCTTGGGGCGTTCCTCGCGGAAGTTCTCTCGACGCCGGTTCGCTGGGTCGGCGTTATGGGCGCGCTCCGGCATAGTGCGCCACACATCGCCGCGCTGCGCGCACTGGGCGTCTCCGACACCGACATTGGCCGAGTCCATCGACCGATCGGCCTCAACATCGGGTCTCGTACGCCACCGGAGATCGCTCTCGCGACACTTGCTGGCCTCATCGCCGACCGCGCCGGACGGCCTGGCGGCTTTGCGTTTGACGACCGTCGAATCCACGAGCCGACGGCACAAGCGACCAGCTGATCCCAGCCGCACCAGTTGGACCTGGACCGTCGTAAGCGTGCAGCGAAGCGCGACCGCGTGATGTGACGACATACGGCTGGTGCTGTCGCCGTCGCCCAACGGGTGGCAAGAACTCACCTCAATGGACCAGAGCGCGTCACGGATCGGCAACGGTGGAGAAATTTCTGCTCTGTCGAGCAACGCCGGACGTTCCTACCTGCTCCAAGATGGCATAGCAGGTGTTCCTGCCGAGGAAGGCAGGGCATTCCTGCCGGGGGATCCAAGGAGCCTTTATGAACGGGGTAGCCATCTTGTTTGCCGCCGCAGCCGTCGCGACCGTTCTGTTCGCGATCATTGCGACGGTTGCCGCACCCGTCGATGCGCGGGATGAGGACGGCTGACGCTGGATCTGGAAGGCGCCACTCTCAGCAGCCGTGGCGCGGCCCCGGCCCCGGCATCCGGGTGGGATCTCCAGACGCTTCTGGCGGGACGGGAGTCTTCCGCGGAAGTCTCCCGCACACCGCCTGAAGCCTCCCGCACACTGCCGGAAGCGTCTGGACATCTAGCGGGACCGCCGGCACCCACTCGGTACGACGATGCAGATGGCGACGATGTCGGCGACCAGGAGGATCTGCGACGAGCACGAACGGTCGGCCGGCGTGGCTCGGAGTCTTCCGCGGAAGTCTTCCGGAGACCGCCAGAGATGCCGAAGAACTCCGCGCGGCGGTGCAGGTCGCAATGATCGCGAGTTTTGGTGGCAGGGTGAAGTTGACTTCGCGATTCCACCAGAAGTCGCGATCATGTGGTCGCGATCGGCCAGTTCAGGCGTTTCGTGCCGTGGTCCACGTGAGGCCACCGTGCAGGCCTAAGGCTGCTGCGAACTCCACTAGGGCTAGTGCGACCCCGTAGGCTCCCACCGCACTCTGCGATCTTGGTCGCCGGACGTGTGCGGGTCACCCGTGCCATGCTCTGAGGTGTGACCGGATTGCTGACATTGGGGCGATACGCCGTCGATCCGCCGGTGGTTCTCGCACCGATGGCCGGCATCACCAACGTCGCGTTCCGCCGCCTTTGCCGCGAGCAGGGCGCCGCGCTGTTCGTCGGCGAGATGGTCACCACGCGCGCCCTGGTCGAGCGCAACGTCAAGACCATGCGAATGATCGAGTTCGACGACGCCCGCCCGCGCAGTCTCCAGCTCTACGGGGTGGATCCCGCCACCGTTCGCAAGGCGATCGAGATGATCGTCGACGAAGATCTCGCGGATCACATCGACCTCAATTTCGGCTGCCCGGTGCCGAAGGTCACCAGGAAGGGAGGCGGCTCGGCCCTTCCCTGGAAGCGGCGGCTCTTCCGTTCGATCATCGGCGCCGCCGTCGAGGCGGCCGCCCCCGCCGACATCCCGGTCACGGTCAAGATGCGCACCGGCATCGACGAGCAGCACCTCACCTACCTCGAGGCCGGACTCATCGCCCAGGAGGCAGGCGCCGCATGGGTTGCATTGCACGGTCGGACGGCCGCCGATCGCTACTCAGGGACCGCTGATTGGGATGCGATCGCACGCCTTAAGCAGGCCCTCGACATCCCGGTGCTCGGCAACGGTGACATTTGGGAAGCAGACGATGCAGTCCGCATGGTTGCCCGCACCGGCGTCGACGGGGTCGTCGTCGGGCGCGGCTGTCTCGGCCGGCCGTGGCTGTTCGCGGACCTCGCGGCGGCCTTCGCCGGACGGCCGGAACGCTTCATGCCTTCGCTCGGCGAGGTTGCGGGCATCATGTTGCGCCACGCGGAGCTGCTCTCTCATTGGTACGGGTCTGACCGCGAAGGCGTGATCGACTTCCGTAAGCATGTTGCCTGGTATCTCAAGGGCTTCCCAGTAGGAAGTGCGCTGCGGCAGCGCATGGCGATGGCATCGAGCCTGGACGAACTCGGTGCGCTGCTCGCCCTGCTCGACCCAGAGACTCCCTATCCCACGGAGGTCCTCGGGCAGCCGCGGGGCCGTACCAACTCACCCGGCAAGGTCGCACTCCCCGAGGGATGGCTGGACGATCCGGACGACGACCGGGTCCCGGACGGCGCGGAGCTTCCTGACTCCGGCGGCTGACGATGCTCATCGGATCCAAGCGCCATGCTCATCCGGCATAGTGGGCGGGTGCTGATCGTTTTCGGCGGCTTGCCAGCGACAGGCAAAACGACCTTGAGCCGGCTCGTCGCCCAGGACCTCTCGGCGACATGGCTGCGCATCGACGCGATCGAGGCGGCGATGTTGCGGTCGGGGATTGCGCGTGAGGAGCCGACCGGCCTGGCCGCGTACGTAGTGGCGAATGTGATCGCCGGCGCGCAACTGAGTCTTAGGACGACCGTCGTCGTCGATGCTGTCAATCCGGTCGAGGAGGCCCGCCGGGCTTGGCGCGACCTGGCCGCCTGCCATGGAGTACGCCTTCGCCTCTGCGAAGTCGTGTGCTCAGACCGAGATGAGCACCGTCGCCGTGTCGAGAAGCGCGAGTCGGACCTGGACGGGCTCAAGTTGCCGACCTGGGATGACGTGATCAAACGCGAGTACGAGCCGTGGACTGAACCGCGGCTGATAGTGGACACGGTTCAGAGCAGGGCTGAATGTCTGACAGCGGTCTTCGCTTATATCGGGCAGCGCTGATCGGTTCTCTCGACGACAGCCGGCGCGTCAAGGCTCTCGTTGTCGATCACGATCGTCGCGAGCTTCTCGGGCTCGCACGTGCGGAGGTAGATGCGCTGGCCGTCGACGTAGCGCTGGTTGGACTCCGCCCGCGGATCCGGTGAGAGCTCCGGTCGCGCCTGGGCACACCGCGGGATCGACGTCTCGAAGCTGACCCGAAGGAAGATCGAATAGTCCCAGTATCCGGTGAACTCCGAGCGGTGGAGAAAGATCCCATCGAAGATCAGCACCGCGTTGGGTGCCGCGAGCCGCTCTGTTGCGAGCGTCGGCCGATCCTGGACGTAATCGAAGGCGGCCGCCCGATAGCTACGGCTGCCACCTGGACCCAACGGATCGAGCAGAAGCCGCCGCAGAAGTCCGTAGTCGTACGAATCGAGGAAGAAGCCGTCCGGCGAGTCCCGCCCACGGCGATAACGGATCGCGCGGGGGTTGTGGAATGAGTCGATGCTGGCACGGATGACGGGTCGCCCGAGGTCATGCACGGCCGCGGCGAGCTCGTCGCCGAGAGTCGTCTTTCCCGCGCCATCCACGCCGTCGACACCCACTCGTACGATCCCGGCAGCGTGGACCGCGCAAATCGCCCGTGCCAGCTCCGACACAAGATCGCGCCGTATCTTCGAGTCCGGCATTCGAGGAGGCTAGCGCCGCCAGCCTGAAGGTGAGCTGCCCCCGCGCGCGACCTGAGTCGGGCTAGGCCTTGGTGCGGGCAGCTCCATCGGGCAGGATGCCGGTGGCCGAACCCTGGTCGGGCGCATGCGCAAGCGCGCCCACCATGGATGTCTCGAAGGGATGGTCCACGGGATGAACGGCTTGACCGATCGAGTCGCGCTCGTCACCGGAGCCGGGCGTGGCATCGGCGCCGCCACCGCCCGCCGCCTCGCTGCGGACGGTGCAGCCGTCGCCGTGGCGGACCTAACTGAGGGTGATACCGAGGAAACCACCGCTGCGATCGGCGATTCCGGCGGCACCGCCATCGGGGTGGGCTGCGATGTCACCGTCGCCGATCAAGTTGAGGCAGCCGTCGACAAGGTGGTCGCCGAACTCGGCCGGGTCGACATCCTGGTTAACAATGCCGGGGTCATCCGGGACAACCTTCTGTTCAAGATGTCCGAGGACGACTGGGACACGGTCATCGCGGTACACCTTGGTGGTGCGTTCCTCTGTAGCCGCGCTGCGCAGAGCCACATGGTTGCCCAGCGGTACGGGAAGATCGTCAACCTGAGCTCAATCTCGGCGTTGGGCAACCGGGGGCAAGCCAACTATTCGGCTGCGAAGGCCGGCATCCAGGGCCTCACCCGCACCTTGGCGATTGAACTCGGCCCGTTCGGCATCAACGTCAACGCGGTCGCGCCAGGCTTCATCGCCACTGCGATGACCGATGCGACCGCCCGCCGGATGGGGGTGGAGCCCGAGCAGTTCAGGGAGGCGGTCGCCGCCATGGTCCCGCTGCGGCGGATCGGCATGCCAACGGACATCGCAGGCGTCGTGTCCTTTCTCGTCAGCGAGGACGCCTCCTACATCACGGGACAGACGCTGTACGTCGACGGCGGACCCAGGTGACGGAACAGCGGCGCCCGTCAATGGGGTGGCCGCGAGGTGGATGAGCAGGCCGAGGAGAGCTCCGGGGCACACTAAGAGGTAGGCCACCTGACTCGGGTCGGAGCCGGGCAGCCGCCGCCAGCCGTACGAGGGCTCGTCGTCAGAGGAATGAGGATCCATGCCAGAAGCCGTGATCGTCGCGACCGCGCGTTCCCCCATCGGCCGGGCGGCGAAGGGTTCGCTGGTGAGCATGCGCCCCGACGACCTGACCGCTCTGATGATCCGGGCAGCCCTGGACAAGCTGCCGCAGCTCGATCCGAGCGAGATTGATGATCTGATGCTCGGCTGCGGCCTCCCAGGCGGCGAGCAGGGCTTCAACATGGGCCGCGTTGTAGCGATCTTGCTCGGGTACGACAACCTGCCCGGCACCACGATCACTCGTTATTGCGGATCGAGCCTGCAGACCACCCGGATGGCGATGCATGCGATCAGAGCCGGAGAAGGCGACGTCTTCATTTCGGCCGGCGTCGAGACGGTCTCTCGGTACGTGAAGGGCAGCTCGGACAGCTGGCCCGACACGCACAACCCAGTCTTTGCCGAGGCGATCGCCCGAACAGATCACCGCGCGAAGGAAGGTGCCTCCGAATGGCACGACCCGCGCGATGACGGACTCGTGCCAGACATCTACATGGCAATGGGCCAGACCGCGGAGAACCTGGCGTTGGCCAAGGGAGTGACCCGTCACGAGATGGACGAGTTCGGGGTTCGATCACAGAACCTTGCCGAGCAGGCCATCAAGGAGGGCTTCTGGGCGCGAGAGATCGTACCGGTCATGCTCCCCGACGGCACGGTGGTCGACAGAGACGACGGCCCTCGGCCTGGCGTCACCTTGGAGCGAGTCGCCGAACTCAAGCCGGTGTTCAGACCTGACGGACGGGTCACCGCGGGTAACTGCTGTCCGCTCAACGACGGCGCCGCTGCCGTCATCGTGATGTCTGATACCAAGGCGAGGGAGCTGGGCATCAAACCGCTGGCGCGGATCGTCGCCACCGGCGTCACTGCCCTGTCGCCGGAGATCATGGGGTTGGGTCCGGTCGAGGCGTCCAAGCGGGCGCTGGCCAGGGCAGGTATGACAATTGACGACATCGATCTGGTCGAGATCAACGAGGCGTTCGCCGCCCAGGTCATCCCGTCGTACAAGGATCTGGACATCCCACTCGACAAGCTGAACGTGAACGGCGGCGCCATCGCGGTGGGGCATCCCTACGGCATGACCGGCGCGCGGATCACGACCACGCTGATCAACTCGCTGCAATGGCACGACAAGCAGGTCGGCTTGGAGACCATGTGCGTCGGTGGCGGCCAGGGCATGGCGATGGTCCTGGAGCGGCTCAACTGACCGCCCGCAGGTAGACCAACGCATCGCGAGGTGCAGCCGACCAAATACGGAGCGGAGCCAAGATCCCTTTGCTTGGGCCAAAGGCGAAAGTCCTGAACGCGAGGTTCTTCCAGGCCAGACGGTGATTTGCTTTTATTCGTGTATCCAGCCGCGGGGAGCGGCCACATGTCTCTAGGCAGCGCGACGTCCGCCTGAGACCACAACAAGGGGGGTCCGATGCCCGAAAACGACGAGCAGCATTTGTACCGGTTCGAACTGCCGGACATTGGGGGGCCGCAGCTGGTCCTCGCCAGTTCGACATGGCTCAACGAGAACGGCCGCGAGGACGAGCTCACAACCGTCAATGACAGGCTCCACGGGGTGGGATGGGTCCTGCGCAGGGAATCACCGTTGGGAACTACGACTGAACCCGTCGTGACCCCGCTGCTGCTCGCCCCTATCGATCCGCCGCCAGTCGACGCCGCGTCAACACCTCAGATGGCACTGCGGGCACTCCCAGACGATGTCGAGGTGCGCGATTTCCTAGCTGAACTGGTGCTTGATGGCGATCCCGCCCACAAGCCGGGGTTTCTTCACGGCTCGGCCCTTACCCGCGGCGACTTCAACCGGGTTCCCGTTGCGGTCCTGACCCCCTCTCCACCGCCGAGGCGAGGGC
This sequence comes from Actinomycetota bacterium, assembly GCA_046735375.1. GTDB lineage: Bacteria > Actinomycetota > Actinomycetes > JAKEEW01 > JAKEEW01 > DASYTV01. The sequence goes on from JBKPTD010000234.1 coordinate 15,744, forward strand.
ATGATGAGCTGCCGGAAGGTCGGCGACCCGTAATTGCGCTATTCGACACGGCCCTCAGTCGCCACCCATGGCTTGATGCCGCCGATCCCGCCGACCCGATCTGGCTCGATGCGGAGGACCATGGCTGCAAGCTCGGGCCGCGCGCGCCCGCCCGTGGAGAGCTGCGAAGCCTAATGTCCAGCTCGACGGAACTGGAATCGGATTTCGGGCACGGCACGTTCAGCGCCGGCCTGATCCGGCAGATCGCACCCGACGCGCTCATCCTGCTGTTTCGCGTCATGCACGACGACGGCATGGTCCATGGGGACCACCTTCTTAATGCACTGGGTTGGATACGCGACGAACACGACCGTCCCGTGATCCCTGCGGACGATCGGCCGGAGACTCGGGACCCGGGTCACTATGTCGACGTGGTGTGCCTCCCGCTCAGTTACGAGTTCGAGCCCAAGGACCAGAAGTTCGCGAGATTCCTCGGGGACATCCTTGGAGAGCTTGGTGAGCGCGGCATTCGCGTCGTCGCCTCGGCCGGGAACGAAGGCACGGACAGGCCGACCTACCCGGCAGCTTTCGCGGCCGCCGAGAACCCGCCGAGGACTCCGCTGGTTAGCGTTGGAGCGCTCAACCCCAACGGGCGCAAACGGGCCTATTACAGCAACTATGGAGACTGGGTCACCGACTGGGCTGTCGGAACAAGCGTTGTGAGCACCTTTCCTCTCGTCGATGGGGCGGCCAATGCCGAACTCGGTGGCGAAGGAAGTTGGGAATCGGTCGATCCTGACGACTTCACTGGTGGTTTCGCCCGCTGGAGCGGTACATCCTTCGCCGCAACGGCATTCGCGGGCATGCTCGGACAGGCCTTGGCCACGCCTGAGGCGCTTGCCGCACGGGGCTCGCATGAACGAGCCGAAACCGCATTGCGCGCGTGCAGACAGGATGCGTGAGGTCCTTGACTGGGGACACAGCGCCGCCAGCTGCAGCTACCGAAACCGCGGCCAACGACGCACGAGCCAATCGGGCCGAGCGGCTGGCTGGGTACCTCCGGCAGGCGCAGGGAGGTGACGCAGCTGCGCTCGACCCGGTGGTTCGTGAGCTGAATCCGCTGCTGTGGCATGTCGCCCGCGCGCAGGGACTGTCCACCGAGGACGCGATCGACGTCGTCCAGACCACCTGGCTGGAGCTGCTGCAGCGGCTGCGGGAGATACGGTCGCCGCAGGCGCTGACGATGTGGCTGATCAGCACAACTCGCCGGGGAGCATGGCGAGTGGCGAATCGGCGGCGCCGGGAGGTTGCATCGGAAACAAATGAGATGCTCGGACAGGTCCCTGATTCCACGCCCGATGTCGACGACCGCCTGGACGCCGACGCTCGCTACCGAGCTCTGTGGCGCCATCTTCAGCAGCTGCCGGAGCGCTGCCGCGAACTGCTCAGGATCGTCGCCATGGTCGACCGTCCCGACTATGACGATGTCGCTGCAGCCCTAGAAATGCCGCGCGGCAGCATCGGGCCGACCCGCGGCCGTTGTTTGAGCAAGCTCCGTGCCATGCTGATCGCCGATCCTGCCTGGAGCACGTGATGACCGACAACCGCGACACCCCCACCGGCGGTTCGGATCCCAATGGCACACAGGCCGAAGGGCAGTGGCCGGACGAAATCGATCGGGCAATCCTCGACCAGCTGCGCGATACATACGTCCTTACCGATCCGCCGCCTGCCGAACTCGACGAACGTGTTCGCTTTGCGATCGCGCTCGAAAACATCGACGTGGAAGTGGCTCGCCTCCAGGAGGATTTGCTGATCGGCTCCGGTGCGCGAGGTGAGGATCGGACCCGGACGATCACCTTCGACTGCCACAGTCTCACAATCATGATCACGATCGTGGACATTGGGGACGACGGCGTTCGCCTCGACGGCTGGCTCGCACCGGCCGCCCGCCGACAGATCGAGCTTCGTGTCGCTGAGCCTTCCGTCGACGCGGCCGGCAGTTCTCGGGTTGTGACGACGGAGGACACCGGCCGGTTCGTCTTCGACCACGTGGGCCACGGGTTGGTACAGCTCCTTGTGCGCTCGGTCGAGCAGACCGATGACGAGCCGGTGCCAACCGTGGTAACGCCCTCGTTGTTGCTGTGAGTTCACGGCTCCAGCGTGCCGAGGCACTCCACGCCGAGGGCCTCGCGGCCTGCCGCAACATGCATCCGGCAGTGGGTACGCGACTGCTTCAAGCCGCATTGCGGCAGCTCGATGATGGTCCCACTCAAAACAAGGCGGTTGCTCAGCTCCGGGGCCGGATCCTTGTCAGCCTGGCGTACGCGCAAGGCGAGCTAGGCCGGGTGGAGCAGGGCCTGCACCTACTGGCCGAGGCCGAGGCGCTACTGCCAGGGGAACGACGAGGACTTCTTCTCTACCAGCGCGGCTTGCTGCTCATGCGGAACGGCCAGGACCGCCTCGCGCTGCAGCAATATGACGACGCCATCGCGATTCTGCGTGAGCAGTCAGATCCAGAGGATCTAGCGAGAGCTCTGCTCAACCGCGGGAACGTTCACCTGAACGCCGCGCGGGTGAGCCTCGCCCGCGCGGACTTTCTGCGCTGCAGCGCGGTCGCGAGCCGGCATGGCTTCGCTCGGATTCTGCCGATGGCTAAGCACAACCTCGCGTATGTCGATTACCTACGTGGCGACCTGCCGGCTGCACTCCGCGGTTATCGGGAGGTTGCGCGTAACTACGCCGAGTCGAGGCCCGGCATGTTGCCGGTGCTGGCTGTCGACAGAGCGCGTGCTTTGACCGCCGCAGGACTGTTCCGAGAGGCCGACAGGGAACTGGCGGACGCCAGTATGCAGTTCCAGGAGCAAAGGCTGGGTCAGGACTATGCAGAGGCCCAGCTGGCCAGGGCGCAGGCGGCGCTGCTCGGCGGTGAGCCGGCTGCAGCCATGACCTGGGCACGACAAGCACATCTCCGCTTTTCCCGCCGCCGCAACATGCGATGGGCTTCGCTTGCGTCGCTGATCGGCGTACGCGCGGAATTCGCCGCTGGCAGAAGCTCTCTCAAGCTGGCCAGCAGGGCCCGCGCGCTCGGGGCGACGCTGAACAACGAGGGGATGGCGGAAGACGCACGAGTCGCAGCGCTCCTCGCGGTTCGCGCCTTTGTCGCGGCGGGTCGTCTCGACATCGCTCGCGGGGAGCTCGTGGAAGGCGGATCCGCCCGGCGTCGCGATCGGCTGGACACCCGGCTCCTGTGGCGGTTGGTGTCGGCCGAGCTAGCGAACGCCGATGGTCAGCCGAGCAAGGCATCCCGGCACCGAATCGCGGGACTGAGGGAGCTCGAGCGCTATCGCAGTCGCCTCGGTTGCCTGGATCTGCAGACCGGGGCAACCGTCCACGGACGGGATCTGGCGACCTCAGGCCTGAGCGCCGCGGTGGCCACCGAGTCTCCTTCCCACATCTATCGGTGGTCTGAGCGAGTCCGGGCGCAGGCGCTCCTGCTGCCCCCCGTGCAGCCGCCACCAGACCAGGAGGCAGCAGCGGCCCTCGAAGAGCTACGCCAGGTTCGCGCCGCCCTGCGGGAGGCCGAGCTCGCGGGGCGTCGCGCCGACGGGCTGCAGAGTCGCAGTGACGCACTCGAACGAACGATCCGTGAACACTCATGGTCGGCTACTGGACCGGGAACGTCGGCAGAACTCACACCGCTCAACGAGATCAAGGGTGAGCTGGGGTCTGCCGCCATGGTGGTCTATCTCCGCGACGGTCCAGAGCTCCATGCGCTCGTCGTCCTCGACGGCAGCGAGAAGTTCATCAGACTCGGCAGCTATACCCACGCCGCTGAAAGCGTCCTACGGGTACGCGCTGACCTCGACGCCTGCGCCGGGCGAGCCATGCCTCGGCGCCTGGCGGAAGCAGTGACCACGGCCGCACGCCGGGATGCAGCCACTCTGTCCGCCGCCGTCCTCGACCCGCTGCTTCACCTTCTCGGGGAGCGCGACCTCATCATCGTCCCGACGGGTGCGCTGGTGACCCTGCCGTGGGGAGTCCTGGCAGCCTGCGCCCAGCGACCGGTGACAGTGGCGCCATCGGCCACCGTGTGGCATAACGCCCGACAGCGGCTCCGTGCATACCCCCACGTGGCCGAACCCATGCCGCCGCTGCTCGTCGCCGGTCCCCGCAACGAGCGCGGTGACGCCGAGGTTCAGGCCATCGCGAAGCTGTATCCGCACGCAACGGTGTTGTCCGGAGCGCAGGCGACGGCGAGCGCCACGCTGGCCGACCTGGACGGCCGGCGAATTGGGCATCTCGCCGCCCACGGGCGACACGAACAGGACAATGCGCTGTTCTCGTCACTCGAGCTGGCAGACGGCCCGCTGATGGGTTATGACCTTCAGCACCTTGGCGTCACGCCGGCCCAGATCATCCTGTCCTCGTGCGACCTCGGCCTCAGCGACGTCAGGCCCGGAGACGAGATGCTCGGCATGACGAGCGCCCTGCTCAGCACCGGCAGTTCCACCGTGGTCGCGAGCGTAAGCCGGGTGGCAGACCAAACCGCGATGCAGATCATGACGGCGTACCACGAAGGGCTTACCAAGGGCCGGTCCCCGGCGACCGCGCTCGCTGCTGCGTCGTCGCCAGACCAGCTCGCCGGCTTCGTCTGCTTCGGCGCAGGCTGAGGCGGCCTATCAGGCGAGACGCTCGGCGAGGTAGGACCGCGCCTGATCGATGCCGATCCGCTCTTGTTTCATGGAGTCGCGCTCCCGCACTGTCACCGCGTTGTCGTCGAGCGTGTCGAAATCGACAGTCACACAGAAAGGAGTGCCGATCTCGTCCTGGCGGCGATAGCGCCGACCGATCGCGCCTGCGTCGTCGAACTCGACGTTCCACGCCTGACGCAGTTCGGCGGCGAGATCACGCGCTTTGGGCGACAGCTCGGGATTGCGGGACAGCGGCAGGACGGCCACCTTCACCGGCGCGAGCCGCCGATCCAGGCGGAGGACCGTCCGCTTCTCCAGCACGCCCTTCGCGTTAGGTGCCTGGTCCTCGGCGTAGGCCTCGATGAGGAACGCGAGCAGGCACCGGTTGAGACCGACCGCGGGCTCGATGACGTACGGGATCCAGCGCTCACCCGTCTCCTGGTCGAAGTACGACAGGTCCACACCCGCGTGCTTGGCGTGGGTGGAGAGATCGAAGTCCGTACGGTTCGCAACGCCCTCGAGCTCGGCGAATTCAGAGCCGCCGATCCCGTAGCGGTACTCGATGTCGACCGTGCGCTTCGAGTAATGCGACAGCTTCTCCTTTGGATGCTCATAGAAGCGCAGGTTCTCCTCGCGCAGGCCGAGGTCGAGGTACCACTTCCAGCGTTCGGCGATCCAGTATTCGTGCCATTTCTCGTCCGTGCCCGGCTTGACGAAGTACTCCATCTCCATCTGCTCGAACTCACGCGTACGGAAGATGAAATTGCCCGGGGTGATCTCGTTCCGGAACGACTTGCCGGTCTGCGCGATGCCGAATGGCGGCTTTTTCCGCGCCGATTGCATCACGTTCAGAAAGTTGACGAAGATGCCCTGCGCGGTCTCCGGCCGCAGATACGTGAGCGACGAGTCGTCCTCGACCGGGCCGAGGTGCGTGCGGACCAGGCCGTTGAACATCTTCGGCTCGGTGAACCTGCCCTTGGTGCCGCAATGCGGGCAGTTGATGTCCGCCAGGTCGTTCTCTGGCTTGTGGCCGTGCTTCTCCTCGTACGCCTCGATGAGCTGGTCAGCCCGCCAGCGCCGATGGCAGTTCAGGCACTCGGTGAGTGGGTCGACGAATACCTCGACGTGACCCGATGCGACCCACACCTCAGGAGCGAGGATCACCGACGAGTCGATCCCGACGATGTCGTCTCGTGTCTGGACCATGGACCGCCACCACTGCTGGCGGACGTTCTCCTTGAGCTCGACGCCGAGCGGACCGTAGTCCCAGGAGGAGCGCTGTCCGCCGTAGATCTCGCTTGAGGGATAAACGAAGCCGCGGCGCTTGCTGAGACTGACGATGCTGTCGAAACGATCGGCGGGCACTTGTACTCTCCATCCGGCTGGGTGTCGGCGAGGAACATCTGGTCAGCGAAGATCACCTTCGCGAGAGCGCCCTGGTCGGTGGCTTACCACGGGCGGTCCGCCCAGACTACCGGTCGTGGCTTGCAGTTTCTCGCCGATATCTGGGACCGTCCCCGGAGCGGATCAAGCAGAAATGTTAGAGATCGGTCTCGATCTCCGGACCGGCCGCCTCGCCCAGGCCGACACTGTCCGCATCGGCCGCGCGATCACTCCCCCACTCGGCCGTACTGCCCTCCGGATCGAGCCTGTCGGCGTAGAGGATTTCGTACCCCGTGGGCTCGTCTCGTGCCAGCGCGAGCAACGGCACCGCCTCAACTCTGACCGCGTAGGTCGCGATTGCTCGGCGGTATGCTCCGACGTTCTGCCACTCGGTCACGATCACCCATTGGAGTGGCTCGTCCGTCGCTCGCCCGATGCGCCCGCGTACGTAGCCCGGCTGCTCGGCCAGCACCTTGATCGCGGATTTCGCCTTGCTATAGAAGTCTCGGCCTGCGGGCTCCGGGACTGAGTAACGGGTGACGACCAGCACCGTCCGATCATGCCCCAGTCCGGGCGACGTCCGGACTCCTGCCCGCTCCGGCCCAGGGCGGCAGCAGGTCGGCCCGCTAGGGACCAACCACCGAGCGATTACGGCACGGCGGACGGGCCATATGAAGAGTTCATCGACGCAGCGTGGAATTGTTCAGCAGCATCTTTGAAGTGCGAGAGTGCCAAGACAAGGCCCCGACCGGAGGAGAGCCGCATCGATGTCGCAGAGGAAGCGCCGCCCATCCACCTCGCGGCCAACCGGTGCGGCTGGACGAGACGTCGGCGCGCGGACAGCCGGAGCGAGCGCCGCTGGGAGAACCGACCGAGTCCGGTCGCCGCGAGCTGCTGCAGCCGGCGGCACCGTGCTAGGCAATTCACATCCCTCTGCGGCCCGTAAGGCACTCGAACGGGCGAGCACCCCGCTGCTGCTCCGGTTGCAGCGTCTCCCACCCTGGCTAGTCCCGTTGATCATGCTTGCGCTGGCGCTGACGGGCCTGTTCGTACATGGGCCGGTCGGCTTTGCAGCGCTCGCCGTCGTCGCCATCTTCCTCGGCTGGCTGGCGCTACTGTCCTGGCCGGTGCTCAAGCCCGCAGCCAGAACGCTCCGCGTGCTTGCGGTCGGCGTTGTGGCGGCAGCGGCCGTCGTCCAGTTGTTTGTGTGATCAAGCAGTTCGGGAGAGACGGATCAGTCGCGGGATCCAGCGGTCTCGTGAGCCCGGCCGAGACGTGAGCCACGCCGCTCGCGGGTCGGGCCAGGCCGGTCAAATGCGATCCCGTTGGTCAGCGGGAGCGTGAAAGCCCGTCGAGTGCCTGGACGTCCGCGTCAGTGAGCTGGAAGTCGAAGACATCCGCGTTCTCCACGATGCGCTCGTGACGAGCCGATTTCGGGATCACCACGAACTCGTGCTGCAGATGCCAGCGGACGACCACTTGTGCCGGCGTCTTGCCGTGCTGTCGTGCGATCTCAACGATGACCGGATGATCGAGGCGACCGGCTTTGAACGGGCTATAGCCCTCGAGGACGACATCGCGCCCTCGGCTAGCCTCGACGACCTGCCGGTCGTAGAGAAATGGACTCCACCTGATCTGATTCACCGCCGGTGCGACTCCTGTCTCGTCGGCCAGCTGATCGATCTGGCTGATCGAGTAGTTGCTCACCCCGATGGCCCGTGCGAGACCCTCTTCTTGCGCTTCGATGAACGCCCGCCATGCACCTACGCTCGTACCGCCACGCGGCGGCCAATGTACGAGCCACAGGTCGACATAGCCCGTTCCAAGGGCCCGCAGACTGTCCTGCAGTGTCCGCAACTCACGCCCGCCTGCACGCTCCGGCGGCAGCTTCGTCGTGACGAAGACCTCAGCGCGATCGAGCCCGCTGGCGGCAATCGCGGCACCCACCTCGGACTCGTTGCCGTACATCGTGGCGGTGTCGATATGCCGGTACCCCAGCTCGAGCGCCCAGCCGACGGCCCGCCGGCAGGCTGAGCCTCGTAGCTGCCAGGTCCCGAGGCCGAGCAGCGGCATCTTCGTACCGGAGCCGGCCAGCTCCACGGTCAGGTCCGCTGGCGTCTTCGCATCGGTCATGATCTCTTCCTATCTCGCCGGCCAAGCCATCGGCCAGAACCAAACGACCGCGCAGAGGTCATCGTCGCGGAATCGGTGAGTCTTCATTGCGGGTCCAGTCAAGAGAGCATGACGACCTTCGCGCTGGCTGCACTCGTCCTCATCGTGATTCCGGGACCGGATCAGGCGCTGATCACCCGCGGTGCACTGACCGGAGGCCGCGCGGGCGGCCTGCTGACCATGGTGGGCGGGGTGCTGGGGCTTGCCGTGCACGCTAGCGCCGCAGCGTTCGGCCTGTCCGCGCTGCTGCTCGCCTCCGCCACCGCTTTCACCGTGATGAAGGTGATGGGTGCGATCTACCTGCTGTGGTTGGGCATCCAGACGCTGCGCGCGGCGGTCCGCTCCCGCCACGAAGCGTCCGGCGGCTCGGCGATGGCCGCACCAAGACGGCGGCGGGCCTACCTGCGGCAAGGATTCCTCTCTAATGCCCTCAACCCAAAGGTGGCGCTGTTCTTCGTGACTTTCCTGCCCCAGTTCCTGGCCACCGACGGCCCGGCACCATGGGCCCAGGCACTCCTCCTCTCCGCGATCTTCGCCGTGCTCTATTTGAGCTGGTTCACGCTCTACGTCCTGGTCGTCGAGAAGGTTGGCAGGCTTCTGCAGCGGCCGCGGGTCAAGGCCACCATCGAACGGGTGACCGGACTGCTGCTCGTCGGCCTCGCCGTACGGCTCGCCACTGCCCACCAAGCCGGCTGACGCAGGGCCGCTGCCGAGGCCGACTCGGCCAGACCCCGTCAGCCGACCCGTACCGTCGGCACGAAGATCTCTAGTTTTGGTGGAAGGTGCAGTCCACTGCACGATCCCACCGAAACTCGCGATCAAGATATCCAGTCGACCCCCACACGAGCGGTACCCAGACCGCGCACACGAGCCCTCGACGGCAGACGATTGCCGATGCATGACGGATTCGGTGGCACGGCTGACCTGCATAACGTCGTTCGGCAGTGAAGAGAAGCAGACAGCCAGAGACGCCACGACCTGCCACCGGCGTCGGACGGTCCCCGACTCAACGAGGCCGGTTCTGGCGAACGCGGTGGACCGGACCCATCCGACAACTGGCAAGGCCGCCACTTCGATCCCGTTGAGCGCTACCTCACAGGTCACCGACTCACACGGCCAGGGTCGGGAGGATCGCCGGGACACCAACAACAAACTGCCGGTGATCTGCCGGTCATTCTGCCTTGGCCGACGCCACGCAACTGATCGAAGGTTCGCTGCCGATCGGGTCAGGTGAGGACCCAGCTCGATCTGGAAGTGGTCCTCGACTACGAGCCTGGGCTGACATACAGAACCCGGGAAATCACGGGAGGGCAAGCGATGAGCACGGCGAAGACCGACA
>JBKPTD010000235.1:0-5007 GCA_046735375.1 Actinomycetota bacterium
GTGCGGCCGTCGGGGGCGAGCACCTGCGCGTTGTAGCGCCAGCCAACCGGACCCGGCGCGCAGGAGAACCGTTCATACGCGACCACCGTCCCGTCCTGGTCGCGCAGGCTGTACAGACCCCTCGGCACGTCCTCAGTCTCCCCGACACTCGACGCCACCGAAGACGTCGCGCCGTCCAGCCCGAGACAGCGATCGTGCAGGTCGGAGCACCGGACCGTGGTCAGCCTGGAAGTGGGTCGTACGCAGCCTCCCGGTCCCATTCCTCGACGTACCGATCCAGGACGTCCTGGCTCTCAAGGTCTGCCAGTTCCGCGACCGGACGCATCGCGTCTCGCTCGCGGAGAATCCAGTCCTGATGCACGACGTCGTTGTGGAGCTCGGCCGCACTTTCGACCTCCGTGACTGCCTCCTGAACCCGAACCTGCAAGTCGCCGCAGAGTCGAACGGTTGCCAACCCACGAACGCTCGCGACCTGCTTACTGATGCTGCTTTTGCGCGCGGTGAGCTCATCGACGCCACCCTTGTCCAGGTGCCACCACAGCCAGCCCATTTGCACTTCCAGTCGTGAGCCAGCGATGGTGACCCGGCCCAACTCCTGCAGTAGCTCAATTGCGGGATACACAGCAGCCAACCTAGGTCGTCATGCTGCCCCGGACTGGTCCCCCAACGCACTGTCTACGCCGCGGAGCGAGTGATCGAAAGCGGCACTTCGGTGCGCCCCGTGTCCAATGGGCGACCGGTCCCGACGGATCAGCGAGATCGCCCACGAGCAGCGGATCGCGCAGAGCCAAACGCCGTGACCGAGCTCGAGCTCGCGCCGGACGCCGCCGACCTCGCCGCCGTCGGACCCTTCTGGGCCGCCTTGCTCACCGGGAGCCCCGACACGCACAGAGCAGCGACGTTGTCGAGCCCAGCGAGTGAACTCCTCCGGGTGCTTCCCGGCGGGGCCGACGAGGTCTCGTTGTGCGGGCCAGGGGGCTGGGCAGTGTGCTGACTGTAAATCTTCCTGCGAAGATCACTTGCGATCGCTCAACGCAACAGACCCCTTTGGTGCCTGTAGTGTCTGCGCATGTGCTCGTCCGGGTCTTGGCGTCGCCCAACGTGGCGAAAGTGATCGAGAACCTGCCGGCGCGGGCGTAGTAGAGGTCGTTGGGCGGGCGCCTACGGCGCCGTCCATGCCGGGGTCGAGCTCGATCGCCCGCGTGCCACTGGGTCCTCGCGGTCGCCGCGTCAACCTAGTCCGGCAGAGCACGGTCCAGCTGCTCACCCAGGTTGCGCCACGAATCTTTAGGCACCGGTGGCGTCGTGCGGTGCGGCGACCGGTTTCGACTCGGCCGACCCCCGTTGGCGTAGGAAGACCGAGGCGCCGACGAGCGCGGCGACTGCGAGGAACTCCGACTGCCAGTTCTGGAACGACTCGAACCAGAACTGGGCGGTCCGTACGTATCCCCACACACTGACCGGTGCCTGGCCGTGCTCGAGCTGCTCGGCGCTGTATGCCCGGGCGCCGCCCGCGGCGTGCAGAGTGATGGACGCCGCGAAGAGAATAAAGAACAAGCCCGCCAGCGAGTTCTCGTACAACTTGAGAACCAGCCCGCCTCGACGCACCGGCCAGGGCACGGGCCTGCGCTTGTCCGCTGTTCGCGGGTCCTCGTCCTGCGGTGCGGCGGCTTCGATCGGCTTGGACTCCGACGAGCCTCGCTGAAACAGGTAGGCAGTGAGCACGACGTACATGCCCATCTGGAGGAACTCGGACTCCCAGTTCTCGAACAGAGCCTCGACGAAGTCGCCTGTTCGTAGATACGCCCACAAGGAGACGGCAGCCTGGCCATGTGCCACCTGCTCCGAGCTGTACGCACGGACACCGGCCAGTGCCATACCCGCGAAGGAGAACAGGAACAAGCCCGCATTGGCCAGGAGTAGCCCGTGCTCGCGAGCCCAGCGCGACAGCGCGGCTCCCCTCGCTGGCGCCATCCGCGTCGACGAGCTAGCCGTCATGACCGTTGCGTCCCATCTGCTCGGAGGCTCCTAGCCCAAGCCCGCGTCTTTCCCCCCGCAGCCGTTTTCAGTCCCCGGATGCCCTGGCTGCTTCGACTGCCGCCCTCAGGCCGCGGAACGGGTCGTCGCGGGAATGCAGTGTCGGCTTCTGGGCAGGGAGGGAGCATGGGCGATCGCTGGTACAAGGAGTCGGTCATCTACAGCCTGGACGTCGACACCTTCCAGGACTCAGACGGGGATGGTCATGGCGACCTGCGCGGGCTGATTGCCCGGCTCGGCTATCTGGCCCGGCTGGGCGTGACCTGCCTATGGCTGAACCCGATCCACCCGACACCGAACCGCGACGACGGGTATGACGTGACCGACTACTACGGCGTCGACCCGCGGCTTGGATCGCCTGGCGATTTCGCCGAGCTGGCGCAGCAGTCGCGCGAACGCGGTCTGCGGATCATCCTCGACCTGGTCGTGAACCACACGTCGGATCAGCACCCCTGGTTCCAGTCCGCCTGCGCCGATCCTGACTCGCCGTACCGGGACTGGTACGTCTGGAGCAAGACCGAGCCGCCGGACCGCCGGCAAGGCATGGTCTTTCCCGGTGAGCAGAGCGAGACCTGGACCTGGCAGGAGCAGGCGAGGGCGTGGTACTACCACCGCTTCTACGACTTCCAGCCGGACCTCAACTGGTCAAACCCGGCGGTGCGGGAAGAGATCAGAAAGGTGATGGGCTTCTGGCTGCAGCTCGGCGCGTCGGGCTTCCGGATCGACGCAGCGCCGTTCATCCTCGAGCAGGTCGGAGCCGGGGTCGACCCGCCGCCGGAGGACTTCACGATCCTCGACGACTGGCGCCAAGAGGTGCAGTGGCGCAAGGGCGACGCGGTCCTGCTGTGCGAGGCGAACGTCGAGCCGGACCAGGTGACCCGCTACTGCACCGAAACACCTGACGGGCCGAACACCCGTGCCCACATGCTCTTCAACTTCTTGCTCAACCCACGGCTATGGCTCGCGCTCGCGCGGTGCGACGCAGAGCCGATCATCGAGAGCCTGCGTGAGGCGCCGAAGCTGCCGACCGCCTCCACGTGGGTCACCTTCCTGCGCAACCACGACGAGCTGGATCTCAGCCGCCTTACGAAGGACCAGCAGGCGGAGGTGTTCCGCACGTTCGCACCCCGAACGGACATGCGCCTCTACGACCGTGGGATCCGGCGACGCTTGGCTCCGATGCTGCGTGGCGACGAGCGACGGACGCGGCTGGCGTACTCCCTGCAGTTCACGATGCCCGGCACGCCGGTGCTGCGCTACGGCGCGGAGATCGGCATGGGGGAGAACCTCTCGCTGCGCGGCCGGGATGCCTTCCGTACACCGATGCAGTGGGACGACAGCCGCGGCGGCGGGTTCTCCCGGGCAACGCCAGCGGAGTTCGTCCGCCCGGTCATCGCGCGCGGCGGCTTCGGCGTGCGCAAGGTGAACGTGCTCGACCAGGAGCGCGACCCCGAGTCGCTCCTGAGCTGGTTCGAGCGAATGATCCGTACCCTGCGCGAGTGTCCGGAGGTCGGTGTCGGGACATGCACGGTGGTGGACCGCGAACTCCCCCGACCGGTGCTCGCACACCGGCTGGATGCGCCCGAGGGATCGATGCTCTTCCTGCACAACTTGGCCGACGCCCCCGTCACCGTCGACCTGGATGGTGTGCCGGACGAGGGCGAGCGGCCGACCCAAGTGTTCGCCGACGGCATCTATCCGGAGGTCGGCGCATCTCTGGGGAGACTCGACCTGGCCGGCTGGGGCTATCGGTGGATCAGGCTGCGCCGAGGCTTCGCCCAGTAACCGCCCGCGGTGCTGGCCCAGCCGACCTCGGTGTGCGGTAACGACCACCGCTCCCGCACGCCGCCGTCATCATCAAGGACGGTCACATCGTGGGTGCAGCTCGCCCAATCCCAGCCGACGAGGTCATCTCTGGCCTCCTGAGGGAAGTCGACGATTTCGCCCGCACGGCGGTTATCGACGAGGAGCCCCAGGGCCATGATCTTCGCCGCCAAAGCGCCGCCCTTGTGTCGGCGATCCTCTCCCTGCTGGGTACGATCTGTGCGCCTGCCGGGCCACCAAGGCAGACATTCGGTGGGGCACCTGCTACGACTGTCGGCACCCGAGGTTCAGCCACTCCGCGAGCTAGCCGGTCCCTGCATCAAGCGACACGGCTCCGCTCGTCCACGAAACCGTCGAACACGGACCAGGACTACCCTGGCCGTGCACCGGAGCACCATCCGCCATCGGCACGTGAACTACTCGGTCCGCCGACCGCACCGACGTCTCCGAAGTGCTGCGGCTCACGTGAGCGGCGATCCGGTCCGCTCCGCCTAGTGGACGGGGCGTCGGAGGCCGGCGAGGGTGTCGGCGCCTTGGGCGAGGAGCTCGCGCGCTTGCCCCACCCCGCCGTTGGGCTCGGGCACCGCCCCGCGTTGGAGGGCACGGGAGTCGCGGATGCCTTGTCGTTCGCGGGAACGAGCATATGTGCGGGTGAGCGGCATGATGGCCGGGTCGACCTCGACGACAGCATCCATGGCGGGCTCGATCGAGTCAGACTCCGCGACCACCACTCGTGCGTCGAGGGTCAGCAGCCGAAGGCCGAGCAGCCGAGCATGAACCACCGCCCGGATCAGCATGGGGCCTTCGCCGTGCGGTGCGCGCACGGCGCGAAGCACCTGCACGGTCCGGGGCCCGGGGCGTGGCGGGCCGCCGGCTCCTACGGAGCGATGGCGGTCACGCCCGCGTCTGGGCACGCCGCCCATCCGCGGAGGAGTCGGTGGCGCGTTCGCGGGCGTAGGTCTCCAGCCGCGAGCTGATGCTCTCGAGCCTTTGCCGGGCGCCGGAAGCGTCGAACTCCTCGGCAACGCGACCGGCCAGCTGCCGGATCTGGTCGTAGCGCTGGCGACCAGCTCGGGCGCCCACCAGGTACCCGAGCCCAAAGATCGCCACCGTCGAGAGCTTCACTTCTCCTCCCGACGGCGGCGG
>JBKPTD010000236.1:0-4256 GCA_046735375.1 Actinomycetota bacterium
TGTGCCGCCCGGTAGAAGTTGTGATCCGCGCGCTCAAACGGCAGCGCGTACGTCCATCGTTCGTCCTGATCGGCTATCCACAGGGAGAGCCCGAGCAGGTACGCCGCATTCGCCAGCATGTCGATGACCGTCGGACCGGCCGGGAGGGCCCGCATCTCGACGCGCAGGTGCCCGCCGGCCACCGGATCGTAGATCGCCCGGTTCCAGGGCCAGACGGTGCCCTGGTGCAGCCGGAGTTCCTCGAGCGCCGGCGCCTGTCCGGCCGTCACCGTGGCCCACGGATCCGACTCGCCTAGCACCGGGAGCAGCGGCTCGTGCAACCGGACACTGTCGGCAAACAGCTTGTCCACACCGCCGCGCAGCCAGCCCGTCCCCAGCGACGTCCTGGCATGCCGCCGGCGTGGACCCGGCTGGCGGTCCTCGACCGACTGCTTGAACAGCGCGATCCGCGTCTCCTCCCAGAGCCGGTGCCCGAGAAGCGTCGGCGAGTTGCCGGCTACCGCCAGCGCGGGCGCCGTGGCAAGTTGCGTCGCGTTGTACAGCCGCGCGAACCGGTCTGGCTCGACCCGCAGATGCACCTGAAACGACGTGTTCGCCCCCTCCACCGCGACCTCATCGCTGACCAGGTCCAGCCGGTCGGCGCCGGCGATCTGGATCCGGAAGGGACCCGCGCGTAGCCGGCGCAAGCCATTGCTCAGAGCGTGGTACCGAGCCGCATCGGTGATCATTGCTTCGCTGAGGTCGGCGGAGGTGAGCGTCGGCAGGATGCCGATGATGGCTGGCCGTCCCCCCAGCGCCGCGGCGGCCTCCGTGACCAGGCCGAGCAGCATCCTCAGCTCGTTGCCGAGCGCCGCGAAAGGGCGGCCGGCCAGCGGCACCGGTGACGCGTTCAGCTCAAGATTGAAGCGGTTCAGCTCGAGCGTGATCCGGGCGTCGCCGATGTCTGCACAGATGGCCTCGTTGTGCGGCAACGGGCGGCCCTCGCCGTTCACGAGCGCGAGCTCGAGCTCGGCCCCGATCGTGACCGGGCCGACTCCGAAACCGGGCCGTCGTATGACCTCGCCGAGCACAGCCAGCGACTCCTCGAGCCGCTCGCGGAAGAGCCGGTATTCGCTCTCCTCGAACGTGGCCTTGACTATGTCCTTGCCCATGCGCGGGCCTTTCTGCCCGGACTAATGGCGATCACCCGACCGGTCCGTTGCCTGGGTCCTCCGCGACAGACCCCGCGCAGATTTGCCGGCCGGTCACGGCGGCCGGCAGGATCCGGACGACGTGCGCCTTGGCCCCCGGCGCCCACGGCTGCGGGGCGATCTCGGCCAACCGCTGCACCTCGGCCGCGTTGGTGACCTCAACAGCCTCACCCCGGACCAGGACACTCCAGCCCGTACGTGTCGCCAGGTCGATGCCGTCAACCTCGAAGGCGACGCGACTACCACGGCATGCAGCATCGAGCTTGCTGCCCTCGTCGGTGCGGAACACGACCATGGAACGATCGAAGACGAAGTTGACCGGAAAGATCGCCGGACCCAGGTCGTCGACGACAGCAATCCGCCCGAGCGGCGCCTCGGCCAAACGATCGAAGCATTCGGACTTGGCCAGCTCACGCCACCTGCCCTCGCCACGCGGCTCGCCCATAGCCGATACTGGCACATCGAGCCGCCATCACACACGACATCACAGGGACGGCATTTCCGCGGGGCGTGTCCTGCCAGCTGTGTAAGTGATGTGGCCTGACGATGAGTCGCGGACTTGCGGCTCGCGGAAGGACATGTGATGTCAGACACTGCGATGGTGCCCCGCAATCCTGGTGACCGCGGGCCGGCGTTACCGCCGGTGGTGGATCAGGAGCTGGCCGATCAGCTGTTGGCCAAGGCGCAGTCGGAGGGGGTCGAGCTGCTCGGCCCGGACGGCTTGCTCTCCCAGTCACCACGGCGGTGCTGGAGCGGGCGCTGGCCGGGGAGATGACCGAGTGCCTCGGCTATAGAAGCACGACCCGGCCGGCCGCGGGTCGGGCAACAGCCGCAACGGGGCGACCGGCAAGACGCTGTTGACCGATGTCGGTGCGGTGGGAGTTCGTCCCGTTTCTGGCCTTCCCGCCCGACGTCCGACGCGTGATCTACACGACGAACCTGATCGAGTCGATCAACGCCCGGCTCCGCAAGGTCACCCGCAACCGCGGGCCCACCCAAACCGACGGAACCTTGAACACGTCCACCGCCTGCATTTGCGGCGCTGATTCTGGCGACGCGCGCACCGTCATGGTCAGACTCACCCCCACTCAGGGACGCAGCAACGAAACCCTTAACCCCTACGTGAATCGACCCTCAGTCTGGGGTAGCTGAGCGGCCATCCGGACGCCGAGCACAAGCAGTGTCCCGAGTCCTGGCGCGCGCGTCGGCATAGCGCCAGGATTCGCGTGCGATCAATGCCGCAGCAGGGCCGACTTCATGCCGCCCGATGGCGAGCGCTCTACCCGGCGGTCCCGGCTTTAGGGAGCGGTCGGCTGGGAGGCGGCGTGGTGGTCGATGGCGCTGATGAGCGCCTCGATTGGGGTCTTGAACGGGTCGGTGCTGCGGGCGGCGCGGCTGAGGAGCAGCGCGCCCTCCAGCGCCGAGATGGTCAGGTCGGCGAGGACCGCGGCGCGGTCGGGGGCGATGCCCAGCGGCTCGAAGCGGGTTACCAGCGCCGCCCGCCACCGCGCGAACACGCGGTCGAAGTCGGCGCTGAATTCCTCGTCGCCGGGGGCCAGCTCGAGGACCATGGTCGCGATCGCGCAGCCGCTCTGGTAGCCCGAGCGTTCGAGGCGGCCGGCGAAGATCTGGGCCAGCGCGCGGACTAGCGACCCGGGGTCATCGGCGTGGCGGGCGGCCTCGTCGACCATCTCCTCGATCTCGTCACCCGCCCGGGCGATGGCTTCGCGGGCGAGTTCGGCCTTGCCGCCGGGGAAGTGGAAGTAGGTCGATCCGCGGGGCGCGCCGCTCTGCCGGACCACGTCGGAGAAGGTGGTGGCGTGGTAGCCGCGCTGGCGGAACAGCTCGGCGGCGGCGTGGATCATCCGGGCGCGGCTGTCGGTGCGTCGGGGCATGGACCCGATCCTACGCTTGACTATGTATGACGTCCAACCTACTATCGAGCTAAGTCATACGTCATAGTTAGTAATGTGTGTGGAGGAACCATGAACGCGAAATGGACCAGCGATGACGTGCCCAGCCAGCACGGCCGGCTCGCCGTGGTCACCGGCGCGAACACCGGCCTCGGGTTCGAGACCGCCCAAGCCCTCGCCGCGCACGGTGCGTCGGTGGTGCTGGCAGTGCGGGACATCGAGAAGGGCAAGCGCGCCGCCGCCCGCATCGCCGACACCGCCCCCGGCGCGGACGTCCTGGTCCAGCCCCTCGACCTGACCTCGCTGGATTCCATCCGCGCCGCCGCGGACGAACTGCGGGCCAAGCACCCCAGGATCGACCTGCTGATCAACAACGCCGGGGTGATGTTCACACCGCAGCAGACCACCCGCGACGGGTTCGAGCTGCAGTTCGGCACCAACCACCTGGGCCACTTCGCCCTCACCGGGCTGCTGCTCGAGCAGATGCTGCCGGTGCCGGGCTCCCGCGTGGTGACGGTCACCAGCACCGCGCACCGCATCCAGGCCCGGATCAACTTCGACGACCTGCAGGCGGAGCGGTCCTACAGCCGGGTGGCCGCGTACAGCCAATCCAAGCTGGCGAACCTGATGTTCACCTACGAGCTGCAACGCCGGCTGTCCGGCGCGGGCACCACCATCGCGGTCGCCGCCCACCCAGGCCTCGCCAACACCGAGCTGACCCGCAACACGCCCGCGATCGCCGCGTTCATCTACGCGCGGCTGATCAGCCAGAACGCGGCGATGGGCGCACTGCCCACGCTGCGCGCCGCGACCGACCCCGGCGTGCTCGGCGGCCAGTACTACGGCCCCAGCGGACTCTTCGGGACCAGGGGCTACCCGAAACTGACCGAGTCCAGCCGGCAATCCCACGACGAAGCCATCCAGCGCCGCCTGTGGACATTCTCCGAAGAGCTGACCGGGGTCACGTTCCCGGTCTGACACGAGCGATGGGCCTTACGCCAACCGAACTGGTCGGCCAGCAGCGAGATCCGAAGCAATCCACTCGTGAGGAGGACAGTCATGATCCTGGCAACAACGACCGTCGAGAACGTCGACCGATTCCTGGAGGTGTTCGGCACGAAGGTCGCCGACAAGCGGGCCCTGTACGGTTCCA
>JBKPTD010000237.1:0-6662 GCA_046735375.1 Actinomycetota bacterium
TACCGGGGGATCATGCAGGGTCTGAGCCATCTGGCGGACCGCATCGGCGAGCGCGGCCTGTTCGTCGGGCCGCGACGCGCCCAGGCCACACCGGAGATCTTTCGATGGCCACAGCTCGTTGCGGTCACCGACCTTAAATCAGCGCACGCCGCTATCGAGGAGATCGTCGAGCAAGGTGAGGGTGCCCGGGGCGACTGGCAGTCAGCGCATTACGGTCGCTTCCTACGGGTCTGGGACGAGTACCAGCAGCTTCGGACACAGGATCCCGCCTTCGATCCGGCGCGGCCGGTTATCCCAGCATTCACGCGCCAGCCCTTTGACATCGCCGAGCCGCAGCCGCTGCTGACCGATCCGGTCACGCGCACTGTCGCCGAGCTGTTCAACCTCGGGTATGAGACCCTGCTGCAGCTGCTTACCAGGTTCTTCACCCACACGGACGAGACCGACGAACAGCTGGCCGCCCTCACCGGTGGTGCGTTCAGGTTGATGGGTGGCGTGCTGGCGCCCCTTGGGCGGAGCCTGACCCGCCTGCCCGCGGGGCCGGAGCATCACGGCCGCACGGCTGGACCGACCTTCGAGATGTACTACCAGATGGGCAACTTCATCCCTGCGCGCGGCGCCGCGTGGGCAGTCCTGTCTGAGCGAGCCGCGGTGCTCGCCGCGCAGTGCGCGAGCGTCGCCTCGGGTGACGCAATGCCAGGATCCGTCGCTGCCGCCGCCTCGACAGCCACCGCAGTTGCGGCCAAGATCGCCGACCATGTACCGACCGAGTTCCGCACCACCTGACCCACGGGGCCTGGGCCCCGAATCTCCAATTTCGCCGGTCCGGATAGTGCTCGGCGATAGTGCCGCTAGATCGGGTACGTGCGCGGGCTGTCCTGGGTTGTGATCCAGCGAAGCTCGGTGAATTCTTCGAGCGCCGCCTTGCCTCCGAATCGGCCCCAGCCGCTGGCCTTTACGCCGCCGAAGGGCATCGGTGGCTCGTCGTTGACCGTGGTGTCGTTGATGTGGCAGATGCCGGTCTCGAGCCGACGCGCAACGTCCATGGCAGTGTCCACGTCTCGGCTGAACACTGCCGAGGACAGTCCGTACTCGGTGTCGTTAGCGACGCGCACCGCCTCCTCGACGCCGTCGACCGGCACGACTGCGACGACCGGTCCGAAGGACTCTTCGTGGTACATCCGCATATCGGGCGTGACGCCCATCACCACAGTGGGCTCGAAGTAGCGACCCTTGGCATTGCCGCCTGCGATCACCCTGGCCCCCTTGGAGATGGCGTCCTCGACGTGCTCGGTCACGCGCTTAAGCGCGTTCTGGTTGACGACCGGACCGACTTGCGTGTCCGGCTCCCGCGGGTCGCCGACCTTCAGCGCACGAGCGCGCTCACCCAGCATCTGAACGAACTCGTCCGCGACAGACCGGTCGATCACGATCCGCTCGGTCGACATGCAGATCTGCCCTTGGTTCATGAACGAGCCGAAGTTGGCGGCCGCCACGGCCCGGTCGAGATCGGCGTCGGCGAGCACCACCAACGGGGCGTTGCCACCTAGCTCGAGCAGCACGCGCTTGAGATGCCGCGCAGCCTTCTCCGCGATGATCCGCCCGACACGCGTCGAACCCGTGAAGCTGATCCGCCGCACCGCCGGATGGGCGACCAACTCGTCGAACACCTCCGCCGCGTCCTCAGGATCGTTGGTGACCAGGTTGATCGCCCCCGCAGGGACGCCAGCATCGGTCAGCACGCCGACGATCGCCGCGTGTGTACCCGGGCACTGCTCCGACGCCTTGAGCACCACCGTGTTGCCGTATGCCAGGGGCGCCGCGACAGCGCGCACGCCGAGGATCACCGGCGCGTTCCACGGCGCGATACCCACCACCACCCCGACCGGCTGGCGCACCGCCTTCGCCCGCTTGCCCGGGATGTGCGAGGGGATCTCCTGCTCGTCCGCCGCCGGTGCGTCGGCCTGGCCCGCGTAATAAGCCAGCATGCCGGCCGCTAGCTGCACGTTGAACATGCCCCAGCCCAAGGTGCCACCCGTCTCCTCGGTGACAAGAGCCGCGATGTCGGCCTGGCGCTCCAGCAGCAGCTCGGACGCGCGCTGCAGCGCCTCACGCCGCTCGGCGGGGGACGTAGCTGACCAGCCCGGGAACGCTCGTTCGGCCGCCTCCACCGCCGCACGGGCATTCGCGCGGGCCGCGAGTGCCGCAGCTCTCCCACCGTCGGCGCGGTTGCTCGCGCCGATGCCCGGAAGCTCTTGGGCGCTCAGCAGAGGCTCGGTCATTGGAGTCCCCTCGCAGTAGCGGCGCGCGGACCTCTACGCGTCGCGTGGAACGACAGGCCCAGTATCCTCCACACGGAGGGCGACGACTCCGCACAGCGCATACCCCGGTTGGCTCAACGCGACGGTTCCGCCACGCTCGTCATGGGCTCTCGTGCCAGGCTCTTGTCGATGTGCGCAATTCGATGTCGTCACTGGTCCGAAGCGGTGGCGGTGTGCGCGAGCGCCGAGGGTGTCAGGCGGCCGACGATCGCCGGCGCTTGATGGATGAGTTCGTCATTCGTGAGAGCGTCGACCATGAACAGGGCGAAGTCCACCCGGCGAGTGACGTTGCTCTTGAGGATCGGGTCACCCACGTGTTCACTCCACACCGGTAGGCCTTGACTCTCGCCCTCCTCCAAGTCGCTGCCGCGCACGACAGTCCACCGCGTGTCACTGTCGAAGATCCGCCGGCAGGCTTCCACCTGGTCGTCGAGGTCCACCCGACCAGTGAGTTTCGCGAGCCGGCCGGCGAACACCAGGGCCCTGACCTTCCATGGATAGACGTCCTTGCCGTCGCGGGTGATGTGCCACCCGCAGGAGAACACCAGGCGCGCGCCGGGACGTGCGAGGTCGAGCACCGCTTGGGCCGTTCTCGACGAGTAGTTGTCGCGCCCAACCGGGACGAGCACGGTCAGTACGCCGTCGCAGCCTGCCACCGCGCGCTTGATGACCTCGCGGTCATTCGTCGCCCCAGGGAGCACGGTGATGCGCTCCTTGAACGTGTCGAGCTTGTCCACGCTGCCTTCACGGCACACGCCGACGACCTCGTACCCACGATCGAGGGCGTGCTGCACCATGTACTGCCCGAGCTTCCCGGACGCCCCGACGATGCAGACCTTCAGCCTGGACGGGCCATCGGATCCAGTTGGTCCCTCTGCTGGTTCCATGTTCTACCTCGCCTCGCGTTGGGAGTGACCAGACGGGCCAACCCCCGACCTACCGAGTGAGTCACCTACTCGTGTAAGCAAGCCCGCGACATCCAGGGTGTCAAGGCTGGGTTGCACCAGGCGGCATGCGGCCTCACCAGCGGTGGTCAGGTCGTTCGTCGCGCGCGACGGGCCAGCGCGATTGGGAGGCGTGGACCGTCAGCCGTTCGTGCGATGGATGTCGGCGAAAGCTCGGTCGACGGCGTCAGCGAAGTCAGCCATCGAGGTGAACTCAAGGTTGTAGGTCCACTGCTCGCTGGGTTCGGGGGTAGCCCCCCAGCCAGGGCGATCGTGGCGGCGGTTGATCCAGATCGACGGCAGGCCTTCCCGCCTGGCCGGGACGTGGTCGTGGAACAGGCTCTGCGCCACGTGCAGCAGCTCGGTACGGTCGACGCCGAGCCTGAGGAGCGTGGTGTCGAGAGCACGGAAGTGGTTCTCGGCGGGCTTGTAGGCGCCGACGTCCTCGGCGGTGATGATGGCGGCGAAGTCGCCGTGTAGCCGCCGGTTGCTGCCCGCGAACCCGACGCGGTGCACGTTGGAGAGGATGATGAGCTTGTAGTGCCTGGCCAGCCGGGCCAGGGCATCTGCAGAGTCGGGGAACGCCGGCCAGTCGGGGACCGAGTTGCCGAGTCGCTGCGCCCAATCGTCGCTCACCGGGCGCTGAAGTCCGTCCCCCGTGTGACGGAAGGCCGTGGCGAGAACCTCGGGGTAGAGCGCTGTCGGGGTCTCCCGCTCGACAGCGGCCTCGTTGTCGGCATAGGCCAGCAACAGGTCCTCGTCGCTGAGATCGAGTCCCTGTTCGCGTGCCCACCCGACGAGCACAGCGCCGATACCAGCCTCCCAGTCGATGAGGGTCCCATAACAGTCGAAGCTGAGCGCCTTGTACGTGGCCAGGTCCAGGTCAGTTGTCATTACGTGGTGTTCCTTTGCGGTGGAGCCAGCCGGTTCGGTGCCGAGGCGTCAGGTAGCGCTCGCTCTTACGCCCGTGCGAATGTGGCGGCGATCGTGCCGCCGGGCCGGAGCAGGTCCAAGCGGTTAGCTGTCACCCGGAACGTCGTCGCGAGGTGCAGCGCGGCAAGAAAGTGCGTCTCTTGTTGATCGAGCTCCTCGGTCGGGCAGGCTGCTCTCGTCGATGCGAGCTCTCCGATCGTGATCTCGTCCCCCTCTACCTGGTAGGGACCGTTGAACGTGTTACACCCGGTGTTGCCTGTGACCTCCCGCGCGGCGAAGGTCGTCGTCATGTCAACTCCGCCTAGCACTGAGGTCACCGCGTTCCCCGAAAAGTAGCTCGTGACGATCCAGTGGCCAAGGATGGCTTCCGCCGCGATCGTCGCGTCGAACCGCAGCAGTGCCTTGTCACCTTTCAGCAAGGTGAGGGTGCCGTTAGAGATCCGGTACTTCGAGACCTGAGGCAGTCGCTCGAGATATGCACGTTCCACTGCGGTCTCCGCCGGCGGGCACGCCTTACTTGTACCGGCGATCTCGGGCCCGATGGTGAGGGACGTCCCGTCGACCTCGTACGAGGTGGTGTAGGTGTTGCAGCCGCTCTCGCCGGACATCATCCCGTCCTCGAAACGCGCTGTGACGACGATGCCGTCCAGCGGGGATCCCAATGCCGGTTCGGCGGACAGTGCCCACGTTGGTCCTTCCAGCGACACGCTCGGAGTTTCGGTCGGACTGGCGGCGGTGGCGCCATCCCCGCCGTCACTCTCGCACCCACTAAGGACCAGAAGGGTGGTCAGGGCGAACCAAGGCAGCCAGCTACGCAGCGTCGCCACACTGTGAGCCTGCATACCGGTGCCCGCGAACGCATCGCCCCAGGGGGGATGATTCGCGCCCAGTGAGCACCCCACCACCTCGGTAGGCGCCTAGGTGTGGCGCGGCTTGGGCGGCCAGGCCGGGAACTATCCGGTGCCCGGGTCAACCCCAGTTTCACGCACTGCGGAATCTTGGTGGCATCGATGTAAGCCAGGTACGTGACCACCAGGTGGAGTTCGTTGTCCCGTCGCATGTCCCCGCCGACGGTGATGAGCAGGCCACCGCCCGGCGGGTAGTCCGACGTATGGTCGGTCGGCTCCGCGAGTCGGGCACCGACGAGTCCGTCAGCTACTGGCCGCAGAGCTGGCGCCAGCAGCCGTCCGAGTTGCGCGTCTTCGAAGGGGTCCGCCTGCGCCACCGCCGACGTGAGAGCCGCCTCTATCGCCTGCGCCTGGCTTCCCGACCGCGTCAGCGACCAGACCACACGCGAGGCAATCACCCGGCTCGCCAGAGCACTGGGCACTGACCTGGGATGGGACGAACCCACCGGCCGCTGACTGTTGTCGGGGGGTAGCCTCTCCCCCCTCCTCCCCGCAGGCGCCAAGATCCTTGGGACCTGGACACTGGAGAGCCGAGGAGGAATGGCCCGTGTGCTACCGCTCTGCGTGCCGGGTGAGCCTGGCTGATCTGCGGTTGGCTGAGGCGTGGGGCCGGCACCCAGCGGCGCCGCTTGATCTAAGAACGGCTCCATTCGGCAACGCGGTGACCGGCCCCCCCGGCCGGTGCGGCGCGCAGGTCCGTCGTCATCTCGGCGAGGCTGGTTGTCACGCGGTCGCAGGTCGACCACGTCGTTGCGGCGGCTCGCTACGATCGCGGCACCTTGCGGCCTGGCTCCGCATGCCTCGCTAGTGCCGTGACCAGTGACGTTTGCGCTGTTGGATGGTTACTGCCGAGGAGGCTGGAAAAAGGCACGCCGAACTCGAGCATGCGTGCCTGTCGGTGCTGGTGTTTGGGACGTGGTGGGACGCAGATCAAGGTCACTTGCGCGGCTCGCCGAGCAGGGCGGCGGCTAGCCCCGTCCACTGTCATGACTGGAATCTCCTATTCGGGCGGCCGGCATCCGGGTAGGGAAGGCTTGACCAGCGGGACGCGCCTGCGCTTGCGCGAGCTATCGAGGGGGGCCCACATGTCTGTCACGACCGAAGAGTCAGCAGATGCCGCGGCGATCCGGCCGTTCACGGTCGAGATTTCCGAGGCGGAGATCGAGGCGCTGCGTGCGCGCGTCGCGGCCACGCGCTGGCCGCACAAGGAACTGGTCGACGATTGGTCGCAGGGCGTGCAGCTGGTGATGTTGCAGGAGCTGGCGCGCTACTGGGCGGCCGATTACGACTGGCGCCGGTGCGAGGCGGAACTGAACGCGCTGCCGCAGTTCAAGACCGAGATCGACGGGCTCGGCATCCACTTCATCCACGTCAAGTCGCAGCACGAGACCGCGCTGCCGCTGATCATCACGCATGGCTGGCCGGGCTCGGTCATCGAGATGCTCGGGATCGTCGGCCCGCTCACCGACCCGACCGCGCACGGCGGCTCCGCGGAGGACGCGTTCGACCTCGTCATCCCGTCCATGCCGGGCTACGGCTTCTCCGACCAGCCGACC
>JBKPTD010000238.1:0-26721 GCA_046735375.1 Actinomycetota bacterium
CGAGGCCAAGCAGGGGCGCTCCTCGAGCAGCTAAACCGCCAGGTCGCCCCCCAACTCGTCGACGCCTTCGGCATCGGCGCCGACACCGCCGCTGAGGTCCTCATCGTCGCCGGCGACAACCCCGACCGGGTCCGCACCGAAGCCGCCTGGGCAAGGCTGTGCGGCGTCGCACCGATCCCCGCGTCATCGGGCACCACCACCCGTCACCGCCTCAACCGCGGCGGGCACCGGCAAGCCAACGCCGCGCTCTACCGGGTCGTCATCGTCCGCATGCAACACCACCAACCCACCCGCGCCTACGTCGCCAAACGCACCACTGAAGGCC
Source organism: Actinomycetota bacterium (assembly GCA_046735375.1). Classification (GTDB taxonomy): domain Bacteria; phylum Actinomycetota; class Actinomycetes; order JAKEEW01; family JAKEEW01; genus DASYTV01. Next base: position 326 of record JBKPTD010000238.1, read on the forward strand.
GCAGCAAGGCAGAGATCATCCGATGTCTCATTGGTGGAGTATCGGGGGCCGCGGCTGGGTCTGATGTCTGGCCGTGGCTCTCGGTCGTGTCGGGGGGATGGCCACGTTGCCGCGCCCGCCCAGGGCCAGTTTTAGTTCTGCCTCCTCTGGCACGCCGAGGCCCCTGACCGGCGTTAGGAACATGCCCGACCGAGGGCCGAACAATGAGGACCGGCGAAGGGCCTCGACACCGACGAGTCAATCACCGACTTTCCCTCAGGAGGCCACAGATGACCCTCGTCGGCTGGGACTGGGCGAGCCGCACCCACGATGTGACTGTCCTTGATGATGACGGTGGCGTGCGGGAGCGGTGGTCGTTGCACCTCCGCCACGCGTGGGCGGTCGTGGGCACTCCTATGGTGAAGGCTTCGTCGGGCAGGTACTTGTAGCCGCCGAATAGTTGCCGCCGATTTTGCCGCGGCATGTCATGACCAAACCTGTCCGAGAGCATTCGATCGCGATCTCGGGGTGGAGAAGGCGGCCGATCGACAGGCCGCTGCTCAAACCACGTGATCTTGACGTGGCTGGCGACGGGTGGGACGTTAATCACCGACGGCAAGGAGGTTGATCCGCATGACGGTGCCACCTCCCGATGGTGGCCGCGGTAGGCCGAAGGTCGACGCTGGCCGCCTCTGGGCGGGTGGGTTAGCCACAGCGGTGACGGCCGCTCTCGTAGCCGTCGTGGGCATCCTGATCGCTCGCGGCATTTTCGACGTCCCGGTGCTCGCGCCAACAGACGAGGGTACCTGGAGAGGTGCCGAGACAGGCCGTTATGCGCTCTATGCGGCCGCCGCCGCCATCCTTGCCACTGTGTTGATACACGGACTGATCCTCTTTGTCCCCAGCTATTCGCTGTTCTTCACATGGATCATGGTGCTCGCCACCGCAGCGGCCGTGCTCGCGCCGTTCACTACAGATGCTGAGAGGTCGGCTCAAGTCGCCACGGGCCTGATCAACTTGGTTCTCGGGGTGGCGATCGGATCCCTTCTTTCTAGCGTCGCAGGTTCAGCGATCCGCGCTGCCGCGGGAGGCGCGGAGGAAGCGCAGCCTTATCCGCCGGAGTCGTACCCGCCGGAGTCGTACCCGCGGCGCTAGCGATCGGCGAAGGCAGGCAGATGCGCACAGTGGCGAAAGCGAGGAGGATCAGGGCTCGAAACCGCGCACCGACCGCGTCGGCAGGCCATGTGCCCGTTCGTCGAGGTCCACCTTGGTGCGTCGTCGGTCGGCATTGTTGATGTCAGTTCGCGATGTCAGCATGCTCAAACCTGAGCTGCCCGCACTGGCCGCGGCATTCTCGCGAGGGGTTGTTGAGCCAGACAGGTCGCCGAGCTGCTGCGTGAGCGCCACGCCGTCGGCGAGAAGGCGACGATCATCCTGTGCCCGATGATGCCCGAGTCTCTCGCGGCCAGCTTCTCGCACGGACGCTCCGTGGCCATCGGCGAGATCACCCCTTGCAACGGCAGGTGGTACGGCATCCCGCGAGCTCGGTCTGGGTGCAGTGCAGGGACCCCGGTCGCCGCCGACGCGAGAGACAACGGTTCGTGCTCAGCGTCGCGACAGGCGACGCGTACCCGGACCGCATCCTCGAATAGATCCGGTCCGCGCTGCTCGCCGCGTTGACCGTTGCCTACGTCCGGGCCTTGAGGATCGAGCGGACGTGCACGGACGGTGCGGCGCAGCGATTTTGCCACTTATCCTGATCGATATGGCGCTGACCGACGAGGCGATCGAACGCATCAAGGAGATGATCGTTTCTGGCGAGCTGAAGCCGGGGGATCGCCTGCCGAAGGAAGACGACCTGGCGGCTCGCCTCGGCCTGTCCCGCAACTCGCTTCGGGAAGCGGTCCGGGCACTGGCACTGATCCGGGTCCTCGACGTGCGGCAAGGCGACGGCACCTATGTGACCAGCCTCAAACCCGAGATCCTGCTGGACACCGTCGGCTTCGTCATCGACTTCCACCGCGACGACAGCGTGCTCCAGTTGCTCGAGGTCCGGCGCGTCCTCGAGCCTGCGGCGACCGCAATGGCGGCGACCGCGATGACCGACGACGAGATCACCAAGCTGGGCGAGCTGTTGGAGTCGGTCGGCGACGCCAGCGATATTCCGGGTCTCATCGCCGCGGATTTGGAGTTCCACCGGACGATCGCCGCCGGTTCAGGAAACTCTGCTCTCGCATCCTTGCTCGAGAGCCTGTCTGCGCCCACGCTCCGGGCCAGGGTCTGGCGCGGATTGACGCAGGAAGGGGCCGGCGCTCACACGCTTGAGCAGCACCGTGCTATCTACCAGGCGATCGCGGCCAGGGAGCCGGAGGTGGCGCGCGCCTGGGCGACTGTTCATGTGTCCGGTGTGGAGGACTGGCTGCGCCGGGCGCTCTAACGCGAGTGGCGGAGACAGGGTCGGTCATCCCGACGCGAAGGGTATCGGTGGCGGCACACTCGACAGCAAGTTCCTCGCGGTCGACAGTCCCCAGTCGTCCAGCTCGGCGATGCGATCGCCGCTGCAGCGCAGCCCTCCGTACCGCTCGACGACGCCCGCCCAGTCCTCCCGTCGCTCGACGCCAGGCCGAGCGAGCAGGCAGTCCGGGTCGTTTACCCAGAATCGACCGTGCTGAAAGGCGCGCCCGATCGTGGACAGGGCGGCGCCGCATTGCGATGGCCGGGAAGGATCGCCGTCCGCGGGTTCGTAGTGCGCGGCGATGTCTGCCGACACCCGCATCGCGTCCACCAGCCCGACGCTGGGCAGGATCGGCGCGCCTGAGCCCAGCAGATAGGCATCCTCGCCAACGATCTCCCTGATCAGGGCCAGGCCTCGACGGTAGGCGGTCAGCGCTCGTGACCCGTCCGCGCGTTCGCCATCGAGCGCAGCCGCGTAGAGGAAGTCGAGCTTGAAGTAGTCCACACCCATGTCCAGCAGGCTAGACAAGGCGGAGCTCAGGTAGGCGGCGGCTCCATCATGGGTCGGGTCGAGCGCGTATAGATCCTGTCCCCAGTTATGCCCCGCGTCGGTGGGCGAGTCGGCGCCACCCACCAGCCATTCGGAGTGGCCTTTGGCTAGCTCGCTCCCGGCGCCGACCAGGAACGGGGCGATCCAGATGCCGGCGCGCAACCCGGTGTCTGCGATGCGTGCGATCAGGTCGGGCAGCGCGGTGAAGCGAGCCGAGTACGCGAGCCAGTCGCCGATCCCGGCCTGCCAACCGTCGTCGATCTGCACGACATCGACCGGCAGCGCCGCATCACTGATCGCCGCGATGTTTTCGTCGACGTCGGCGGCGCTGACTTGCCCGTCATAGTGGTACCAGGTGCACCACCCGGCGGGAGCTTTCCGAAGGGTTCGGACACCCGCGGCTGCCGCGTAGCCGTCCGCCCAGCTACCGAGAGCGACCTGGAGGGGGCCGGCGTACGTGCTCACCTCGACGGGGCCGTCGGCGCTAACCCGGAACCTTCCGTCCGCGTACGCTCCCCGGATCGACGGCACCGCCTCCGGACCAGGCGCGGTATAGAGCCGGACCGATCCGTCTCCCGGATCGACAGCGAGCAGCCCTTCGCCCTGAAAGCCGGAGCGAGGAGCCGACTTGCCCGGCCGGTAGGCCATCGTGTCCATGCGGGGCGTGATCGGCCGATACGACGTACCTGTGACCGGGTAGTCCGTCGTCGGGCTCCAGCTTTGCCATCCGTGCTCGTACAAACGGGCCTGCTCCGGGTCCACCTGCAGCACGTCGACCGTCTGAAACGCCATCTCACCGTCCGGTTGGTTCAGTTGGTACGGGCGCGTCAGCGCGGATCAATCCCTCTTCGCGCAGCTCTGCCCACAAGTCGGCCGGAATCGGTTGAGCGAACCGCAAGGCGTCCGCACGCATCTGGTCCGGATTGTGTACGCCGACGACCACCGATGCGACCGCCGGATGGCCGAGCGGAAAGGTGAGGGCGGCCTCTGGCAGCGAGACGTCGTGGCGGGCGCAGATCAAAGCGAGCCTCCTAGCCCTAGCCAGCAGCTCCGATGGAGCCTTCGCGTACTCGTACAAAGCGGTCTCGGGCACCTCGTGTTCTGCGAGCAGTCCACTGTTGAACACACCGGCGGCGAGCATAGAGACGCCGCGCTTGAGACAGAGCGGCAGCAAGTCGTCCAGTGCCGGCTGCTCCAGCAGCGTGTAGCGGCCGGCCACTAGGACAACGTCGACGTCGGTCTCGCGGAGGAACCGTGCGGCGACATCGGCCCGCTTGGTTCCGACACCGATCGCACGGACCATCCGCTCGCGCCGTAGGCTGGCAAGAGCGGGAAAGCCGGTGGACAGCGCCTCTTCCATGTGGTCGTCCGGGTCGTGGATCAAGAGAACGTCGACGTGGTCAAGACCGAGCCGCTCGAGTGACGCATCGAGCGACCCGCGCACTCCGGCTGCTGTGAAGTTCCACACGCGACGGCTGTCGGCCGGGACGGCGAACCCCTCGGCAAGGTCATTGCCGTGCGGCTCGGCCGGCTCGAGCAGTCGGCCGACCTTCGTCGATACGACGAAGGCATCGCGGGGATGGGCGACGAGTCGGGCACCGAGTCTGCGTTCGGAGAGGCCGAGCCCATAATGGGGTGCCGTATCGAAATACCTGACGCCCGCGGTCCAGGCGGCGTCGACCACCTCGGCAGCCTCTGTCTGCGAAACCTCGCGGTGGAGGTTCCCTATCTCGGCGGCACCGAACCCGAGGCTGGTTACCTCGACGGCTGACTGGCCGAGGCGCGTCGACCGCATTTACCGCTCCTCATGAGGGAGGCGTAGGCCGTACAGCCCGCCGTCGACGGCGAGCACGATGCCGGTGGTGGAGGCGGAGCGCGGGCTGCACAGGTATGCAATCGCCGCCGCCACCTCCTCGGCTGAGACCATGCGGCCGATGGGCTGGCGAGCCGCGAGCGCCGCGCGTGCTGCCGGAGGATCGGCCGCCTTTTCGAGCAGCCGGTCCACCCACGGCGTGTCGGCGGTACCTGGCGCGACGGCGTTGACCCGGATCCCCTCCCGTACATGGTCGGCGGCCATCGCAAGGGTCAGCGCATAGAGCGCACCTTTGCTCGCCGAGTAGAGAGCCCGCTGTGGCAACCCTGCCCAGGACGCGATCGAGCACGTGTTCACCACCGCCGCGCACGGTGACCGCCGGAGGTGAGGAAGCGCTGCTCTGGTCACCCGCATCACTCCGACCACATTCACATCGAGCACGCGGTGCCACTCTGCGTCCTCGTTGGCGGCGACATCGCCGACCGCACCGACTCCCGCGTTGTTCACGACGAGGTCGAGTCGCCCAATTTTCTCGACCGCGTTCGCGACGGCCGCTCGTACGGACTGATCGTCAGTGACGTCACAACGGACCCCGAGGAGCGGAGCGGGGACGCTGTTCGCATTCAGGTCAAGGCACGCGACCTTCGCGCCACGGGCGACAAGTAGCCGCGCCGTGGCTAGCCCGATCCCTGACGCACCACCGGTAACCACCGCGGCGAGTCCCGCGAAGTCGGCGTCCGGCATAGGCGGCTCCCTTCCCCGGACCGTCAGGTCAGGCGGGCTGCACAGGCGCGGCGGCTGCGGTGGGCCATGTCCGGTCGGCGCCCGCAGCCCAGATCTCACCGGCTGGATAGCTGAACCGGGCAAGTGAATCGGGCCGCATCGCGGCGCTGAATCCCGGCGCAGCCGGGGGGAGGTAGCGTCCGTCGCGCAACTGGACCGGGTGCACGAAATGCTCGTGCAGGTGGTCAACGTACTCGATGGCCCGGTCGCGGTCGCTCCCAGAGACTGCGATGTAGTCGAACATGGCCAGATGCTGGACAAGCTCGCACAACCCGACCCCGCCGGCGTGTGGGGAAACCGGGACCCCGTACTTCGCTGCGAGCAACAAGATTGCGATGTTCTCGTTCACGCCGCCGACTCGACAGGCGTCGATCTGTATGACGTCGACTGCCGCGGCCTGCAGGAGCTGCTTGAACATAATCCGGTTGGCGACTTGCTCGCCGGTTGCGACCTTGATCGGTTCGATCGCTCGCCGGATCGTGGCGTGACCGAGGACGTCATCGGTACTGGTCGGCTCCTCGATCCAATATGGCGAGAACTCTGCTAGCGCCTTCAGCCAGGCGATCGCCTCGTCCACCGACCACACCTGGTTCGCGTCGAGCGCAATCCGAACGTCGGGGCCGACAGCGTCGCGGGCGATCCGGCACCGGCGGATGTCGTCCTCGAGGTCGGCGCCGACTTTCAACTTGATCTGGCTGAAACCGGCGGCGACGGCGGCTCGGGCAAGCTCGGCGAGCTTCGCATCCTCGTAACCAAGCCAGCCCGGGGATGTGGTGTAGGCCGGATAGCCGTCGGCGCGGAGCAACTCGTTTCGACGGGCCCGGCCTGGCTCGGCCCTGCGGAGCAGCTCGAGCGCCTCCGCTGGGGTCAGTGCGTCGGTGAGATAGCGGAAGTCGACCAGCGACACGATCTGCTCAGCTGTCATTGCCGAGAGGACGTGCCACAGCGGCTCGCCCCGGATCTTCGCATAGAGGTCCCAGACCGCGTTGATAACCGCCGACGCCGCCATGTGAATGACCCCCTTTTCCGGGCCTAGCCAGCGCAGCTGGGGGTCGCCGACTAGCAGGCGGGCGAAGCCGCCGAGGTCAGCGAAGACGGTGTCCAGGTCGCGCCCCACAACGAAGGGCCGCAGTGCTTCGATCGCGGCGGCGGCGATCTCCGTCCCGCGGCCCAAGGTGAAGCAGAAGCCGTGTCCCTCTGCCGCGTTCCCGCCGGTCGCGTCGGTGCGCAGGACGACGTATGCCACTGAGTAGTCCGGGTCGGGATGCATGGCGTCCGATCCGTCGAACTGCAGCGACGTGGGGAAACGTACGTCGAAGGTCTCCAGCGCGATGATGCGAGCGTCCATCGTGTCCCATCGGTGGCCGGGCAAGTCATCCGATGTATAGCACTATTCGAACGCTCTCGTCGACTATACATCCAATGAATCAACCTCTCAATACGGTCAAAACCCTTCCTGAGAGGTTGACAGGCGCTTAGACATCCGATGTAATCCACGACTGAAGCGGGCATAGGGCCCCTGCCTATTCTCCGGCCTGGCGCTGCCGGCGGGCAACGGAAAGGTTGGCTCAATGAGAAAGCGCATCGCGCTCGCGGCGGCGGTACTCACCGCGGCGACCGGCCTGAGCGCCTGCTCGGTCGGCGACGACGACTCGAGCTCGGCGACCAAGGGCAAGAAAGAGATCACCTTCCTCGTCTTCGAAACACCGAACCTCAATGCGCAGTACTGGGACGCGGCGATCAAGCGGGTCACCAACAAGAACCCGGACATCAGTGTCAAGAAGATCGTCTCACCCGACCAGGACCGGACGACCTATGCCAAGCAGCTGCTGACCTCGGGGCAGTTCCCCGATGTCATGATCGCTGTTTCGCCGGCTGGCTTTGCTGAGGCGGGAAACCTCTACGCCTGGTCGCCAGACGAGCTGAAAGACTTCATGTATCCGACCAATGGTGCGGTCAACGGCAAGGTCTATCAGCTGCCCGCCAACACCCAAACCATCCCGGTCGTCTACTACAACAAGCACCTCTTCGCGAAGGCCGGCATCAGCGCGCCGCCCAAGACCTACGCCGAGCTCCTCGACGACGCGACAAAGCTGAAGAACCAAAAGATCACCCCGTTCGTGGTCGGCGGTGTCCACGACGCACTCGGCCCGACGTTCGCCGGCATCCTCGCGACCGACGTGTATGCGAAGAACCCGAACTGGATGCACGACCGGCGAGCGGGCAAGGTCAAGTTCAGTGACCCAGACTTCAAGGCGGGCGCAGCCAAGCTCGCGGATCTCGCCGCCAAGGGCTACATCGACAAGCGCGACGTGTCCCGCGACTATGCGGCCACCCAGCAGGCGTTCCTGGACGGCAAGGGCGCGATGTACGCGATGGGCAACTGGTTCGCCGCGGCGCTGGACAGCCCGGACACGAAGCCGTCCTTCGAGGTCGGTCAGTTCGAGTGGCCATCCGACGACGGAAGGATGGTCGTCCCGGCCTTCACCGGCGGCGGCCTACTGGTGAGCGCGACCGCGAAGAACTTGGAGGCCGCCAAGCGCTTCGCGCTCGGCTTCCAGCTGGACAAGAACAATCTCGACAACTCCGCCAAGGCAGACGGGTTGTTCCCAGCGATCAAGGGTTACACGCCGCCAACCGACACGGGTCCGGCCTACAAGGAGGGTTACCAGCTGTTCAGCGATGGCGCGGCGGCGAACGCTGTGGTGCCCGCCTTTGGGTTCGAGGCGGGCGACGACGGGATGATCCCCGGCATCGTCGAGAAGTTCGATTCGGCGACGGTGGACCTGATCACCGGGAGGAAGTCGCCGGACGCGGTCGCCTCGTTCCTTGACCAGGAGTGGGAGAAGTCCTCCTGACTCGATCGCCATCGGCCGGCCAGGTTGCGTCGTTCGGGGCGTAGTCTGACCCGTCGGCGTCTCGCATGCGAGGAGCCTGCCCAGTTGGTCGCCGACCTCCGCACTAACCAGGTGAACGCGCCGGCGGCCCGTCCGAGTCAACGGACGGGCCCGCGGCGTCGTCGCCCGGTCCTTCCACGGCTGTGGCACTTCGCGTCCTTCGGCGCGCCAGGCGTGCTGGTCTATGTGTGCTTCGTCCTTGCCCCGATCATCGTGAGCGTCGGGTACAGCATGACGAACTACAACCCGTTCAACCCGCCCACCGAGTTCGTGGGTGTCCGCAACTACCGGCTCCTGCTCACCGACAGCGAGTTCCTCACATCGCTGCAGGTCACCACGATTCTCACTGTGATCGTGGTCATAGTTCCGAACGTGCTCGGCCTGGGAATCGCCGTGCTGCTCGACCGCCGGGGCTGGCTCTATAACGTGCTGCGCAGCGTTTTTTTCGTACCGATCGTGCTCAGCTCCGTCGTGGTCAGCATCATCTGGACTCGGCTGCTCGACAACGACGGGCCGATCAACCAGGCGCTGCGCGCCCTCGGCGTGGACAACCCGCCGGGGTGGCTCTCCGACCCGCGGTACGCGCTCTACTCGGTGGCAGCGATCCTGTCATGGCAGATGCTCGGCTTCTGCGTCGTCGTCTATCTCGCCGGCCTCCAGGGCGTACCCGCGGACCTACTGGACGCCGCGGCCATTGACGGAGCCGGGCCGGCTCGGCGGTTCTGGCACGTGACCTGGCCGCTGCTCGCGCCGGCGCTGACCATCAACACCGTCGTCCTGCTCATCTCCGCTTTCAAGATCTTCGACCACATCCAGGTCATCACACACGGCGGCCCAGGGACCGGCACGACGGCCACGATCGCCTACAACGTGCTGCAGACCGGGTTCATCGCCAACCGGCAGGGCTACGCGTCGGCAATGGCGGTCCTGATGCTCGTCGTCATCGCCGTCGCCTCGGCCATCGCCTTGAAGGTTCTTCAGCGCCGTGAGGTGGAGCTATGACCCGGCTCGCACAGGTGCCGCAGACGACGGTACTCGCCGCGGCGGCCAGGCGCCCGCGGACGCCATCTCGTGCACACTGGGTGCGCCCTGCCGTCGCCATCACCGTAACCGCAGTGTTCTTCCTGCCGCTCTATGTCGCTTTGGCGAACGTCTTCAAGCGTGGCACGTTGATTTCAAAACAGCCGGCCTCGCTACCCTTGCCGCCGACGCTGGACAACATCAGCCGGGTGCTCAGCCGACCAGACCGCCTCTACTGGGTGAGCCTCACGAACAGCTTGGTCGTGACCTCGCTTTCGATCCTCGTACTCACCGTGCTGTCGGCCACGCTCGGCCACTACCTGGCGCGCCAACGCGCTCGGTGGAGCCGGTGGCTTCTGCTGCTCCTGCTGTGCGGGCTGATGATCCCCCCACAGGTCATCCTGCTGCCGATCACTCGGGTGCTGCGCGCAGCTCACCTCATGACCACGCTGCAAGGCCTGGTCCTGTTCAACGTCGGCTACTACATCCCGTTCGGCGTCTTTGTCTTCACCGGTTTCATCAGGAGCATCCCGGTGGAGCTGGAAGAGGCGGCGACCATCGATGGGGCCAGCCGCGGACAGGTCTTCTGGCGGATCGTGTTCCCGCTGCTGCGGCCGGCGACCGCAAGCGTCCTGATCTTCCTCGGCGTGTGGATCTGGAACGACTTCATCGACCCGCTGATCATCCTCGGCCCAAGCCGCGGTACCACCGTGACGACAGGGGTCTATCGCTCGATCGGCCAGTACCAGGTGGACTTCGGCTCGATGTTCGCACTCATGTTCCTCGCCACCCTGCCCGTGCTGCTCTTCTTCCTCGCCCTGCAGCGACATTTCGTCAAAGGCCTGACCGGCGGGGCGACCAAGGGATGACCGTCGACGCCCATCACCACCTCTGGAATCCGCGGAGGCGGACCTACGCCTGGCTGTCCGCCATCGAGCTAACGCCCATTCGGCGGCCATTCGAGCTGGCCGACCTCGAGCCGGAGGTGGCCGCCGCCGGCGTCGATCAAACGGTGCTCGTCCAGACTGTCCCTGAGCTCAGCGAGACCGAAGAGTTCCTCACCACCGCTGTTACGAGCGCCGGTCTTATCGCCGGCGTGGTGGGCTGGCTCGATCTGACCGCTCCCGATGTGTCCGACACCATCTCTCGGCTGCGGGCCGGCGCGGGCGGTGACCTGCTCGTGGGGGTGCGCCACCAGGTGCAGGACGAGGCCGACCCAGACTGGCTGCTGCGCGGCGATGTCTCCGACGGGCTGACCGCCGTCGCTGCTGCGGATCTCGTCTTCGATCTTCTAGTACGGGTACCGCAGCTGGCCACCGCTCACACTGTGGTCAGCCGCCATCCCCAGCTCCGCTTCGTGCTCGACCACGCCGCCAAACCGCCGATCGCGCGTGGCGGCTGGGAACCGTGGGCTAGCGGCGTCCGGGCGCTCGCCACGTACCGGAACGTCTATTGCAAGCTGTCCGGTCTAGTGACCGAGGCGCCCTGGAACCGGTGGTCGGCCGCTCAGATCCGGCCCTACGCCGAGCATGTGCTCGACGTCTTCGGCCCGCATCGGACCATGTTTGGCTCGGACTGGCCGGTGTGCACGCTCGCCGCGTCATACCTCGATGTGTACGAACTGGCCAACCAACTCACCGCCGCACTCGATCCAGGTGAACGCCACACGGTCTTCCACGCCACCGCCGTCGACGTCTACCGGCTCAACTGACGGACGGCCGCTCCCGTACCCCTACGCCAGCTCCTCAGACGGGCTGGCTCGAGCCGACGACAGGACACGACGCGGCTCGGGCCGCGTCCCGGGTGGTCTGGCCGGTGCCGCAGCCGATGTCGAGGACACGATCGCCGGGGCGGATGTCGAGGGCCTCCCACAGCCGCTCGTGATAGCGAACGAGCTCCGAGTCGTAGTCGAACAGCGCGACCGCCGCCTCACGCCGCCGGGGCGTCGCGGAGTACGCCACGTACGGCGTCGAGCCGTACACCCGGTTCGAACTCCGGTAGCAACCACGTCGCACCGGCCTTCGCGTACGGCTCGGGATCGACACCGAGCGGCAGACCGACGGCGATGTCGTACGAGGCCTCGCGAGACCTACCGCTGACCGACCGATAAGCTGCGCGGCCACACTGGGATGCGTTGCGGTGCAGGTGACGATCACCCCGCCATGACGTCGGTGGCCCCGTCGGTGGCCCCGAGGTGACCGAGTCCGTGTTCGAGGAGCGCGACTGCCTGCCTCGCCTGCGCGCGCAGGCCGCGGATGATGCGCGCCCGGTCGCGCTCACCGGCTAGCACCCGCCGGCGGACGTAGTCCACCAGCGCCTTGTGCAGCCCGATCATGGCGTTGGCCGCGATCCAGGGCGTGATGTCGTCGGGGCGGGCGCGGGTCTCCTCGGCGATCAGCGCCGCCAGCGCGGCAGCGTAGCCCGCCTGGATCTGCTGCTCGCGCGCGAGCAGCGCGGGGCTATCGGTGATCAAGCGATTGATCGCGCGCAGGCGTTCGCCGGCGTCGGGGTGGTCGGCGGCCAGCAGGCCGCGTGGCTCGGTGACGAAGCGAACGAAGGCGGCCAGGATCGATTCGCCGGGCTTGCGCTCGCGGATTGCATCGAGGAGCCGCGCCTCGAAGAATTCCAGGCCGCTGTAGAAAAGGTCTTCCTTGGTCGGGAAGTAGTTGAACACCGTCTTGCGCGAGACGTCGGCTTCGCGCGCGACGTCAGCGACGGTGACGGCGTCGAAGCCGCGCTCTTGGAAGAGCCGGCGCGCCGTCTGGGCGATCTGGCCCCAGGTCTGTTGCTTCTTGCGCTCGCGAAGCCCGGACTGAGCATCCACGACGTCCCCTCTTACATCTGGTAAATATTTACACTCAGTTTACACGCAACGGGCGATAGGGGTATGGTCCGGACCGTCGGAAGGAAACTACGGGTGGTCGCTGAACCACTCTCCCATTGGCATCCGAGACGCCTTCGCCAGCCACGCGACCGCCTCCGCACAACCTTGGTTGGGCCATGCGGTGAGCGACTCGGACCCTCGCGGCGGCGGACAGGTGAGCAGGATGCGCGTCAGCATCAGCATGACCAACTTCTCCTGGCCGACCGGCCCGAAGGCGCTCAGTGCCGAGCTCACCCGCCTCCTGCAGGCGGCCGACCGTGCCGGAGTGGACACCGTGTGGGTCGCCGACCATCTGCTCCAGGCCGACCCGACGGCAGGGCCCAACCAGACCGAAATGTACGAGGCCTACACCGTGCTTGGCTACGCGGCGGCCTGCACCGAGCGGGTCCGGCTGGGGACCATGGTGAGCCCGGTCGCGCTGCGCCCGCCGGCGCTGCTGATCAAGGCCATCACCACCCTGGATGTGCTTAGCGGCGGCCGGGCCTGGCTGGGCATCGGCGCCGGCTACCACGCCGAGGAGGCGCAGGCCCTCGGCCTGCCGCTGCCGCCGGTGGCCGAGCGGTTCGACCGGCTGGAGGAGACGCTGCAGATCGCCACCCGCATGTGGACAGGGGCGGGGGACCGGGCGCCGTTCGAGGGCCGCCACTACCGCCTGGTCAGCCCCGTCGACAGCCCTGGACCGGTACAGCGCCCCCACCCGCCGATCCTGATCGGTGGCGACGGCGAGCGCCGCACACTGCGCCTGGTCGCGCGGTACGCCGACGCGTGCAACCTCTTTGACATCCCCGACGGCGGGCGCACCGTCAGGCACAAGCTGCGGGTCCTGGCCGGGCATTGCGGTGACGTCGGCCGGCCCTACGAGGCGGTCGAGAAGACTCTGAGCACCCGACTGGAGGCTGGCGAGTCCAGCGACGAGTTCGTCGGTCGGTGCCGGGCGGCCGCGGCGCTTGGGATCCAGCACGTGGTCGTCGTCACCCCTGGGCCATGGACCCCGGAACGGCTTGCCGCGCTCGCCGCCGCGATCCCCACCCTGCGCGCGGTCCAACCATGAAAGCCGTGAACGACACCGAACCGGTGAGCCCACCAGCCGGAGCAGACCCGCAGCACCCTGGTGGCGCTTGCCCGCTGCGCCCGACTGCTGGACATCCCGGCGGTCATGACCACCGCCCTGGCTGCCGGCCCCAACGGACCGCAGCTCAAGGAGCTGACCGAGACCTTCCCCGGCCAGGAGGTCATTGACCGTACCCTCATCAACGCCTCGCACGACCGCCGGGTCCGCGATGCGGTCGTTGCCACCGGACGCCACAAGCTACTGATCGCCGGCACCGGCCTGGATGTGTGTGCCCAACTGCCCGCGCTGGCCAGCGCCACCGACGGCTACCGGCCCTACGTGGTCATCGATGCCTGCGGCCGCTTCGAGGCCCAGCCGTCGGTCGCCACCGTCAGCCGCCTCAGTCAGGCGGACGTCGCCCTGGTGACCGCCAGGGTGGTCGTGCTGGAGGCGATGGCCGACAACGCCCATCCCAAGGCAAAGGAGATCTACGCCACCCTGCCAGCCGGGCTAGTCACGATGGACGACACCCGTGGGGAGTAGCAGTCGATGCCGGCCGTGCGCCCGCGCGGCGTCGGCGGGGTCGTCCTGGCGCGGCAGCTGGGCCAGCTCTCTCACGCGGCCCGAGATGTGTTCAACGCTCACCGTCGGCGTGAATGCACAGCGCAGACGATATGCGGCGACGATGACGTCGGTGAGTGGCCTCACATTTCGTGGGGGCTGCGCTGCCGGACTAGTGCGACACCATCCAGCACGGAGGAAAGCTCAGCCACCCCGGCCGGTATGCAGAACGCGGTCGACAACCCGCGACAGAACGCATGATCGTCTTCGCGACCGGCCCCTTCGTAGTGGAGGACAAATGACCCCACCAGGGTGCTGCCGGCTGCCATGCGATCAAGCGTCATCGGGTGTTCCTCCGTTGTCTGTTCCCGCGGGTGACTTCGGTGTGCAGTGCCTTCAGCCGCTGCTCCCATAGCGATCGGTAGCGGGCGAGCCAGTCGTCGACCTCGGCCAGCGGCTCCGGCCGCATGCTGTACACCCGCCGCTGCGCGGCTCGTCGCACATCGACCAACCCGGCCTCGCGAAGCACCCGCAGGTGTCGAGACACACCAGGACGAGCAATCGGCAGCAAGGCGGCCAAGTCACCTACGGTGGCGTCGGCCTCGCTCAGAGCCTCCAACATCGTCCGCCGGCTGCGATCCGAGAGTGCGTGCAACACAGCATCCACACGGTTAATGTATCCGATCGGATACGTAACCGTCTAGGTACGTAGCCTGTGCACAGCCGACCAGATTGATCGAACGACAGTCGAAACGACAGGTCGGCATCGGAGGTCGGGCGCAATCGTCGGCGACCGCCAGCTCAACGCCGCGCCGCACCGCATCGCCTCACGCCCAAGCACACTGGCACCCAACTGCGCAGCCGATGATGACCCGAGGCAGAGCCTCCGGCGATGGAGCTCTCGAAGCCCTCCGTTTCCTCGAGGCGCCGATCTCCGACATCCTCTACGCGGGCGTTACAAGCCGACCTCGTCCACAGCATCACATCATCGCGGAGAGGAGCTAGGGACAGACCCCACAGCGTCGGCATTGCTCCACGGTTGACATTCGGCGGGACCGGTTGGTGGTGGTATGTCAGCGGGACCGTGGTGGCGGGAAGCTGGGCGAGAGGCCGCGGGCTACTACCTGGTAGAGGGCGACCGGGTCGGGGAGTCCGCGGAGACGGAAGTCGCCGAGACTGCGGAAGCGTACGCCGTCGGGTGCTGACTCGCGCGCGGCGAGCCGGGCGTCACCGGAGACGAGGATCTGCCCGCCCTGGGCAATCCCGCACACTCGTGCCGTGGTGTGAACGGCCAGACCGATGTAGGCTGCGCCGCTGAGCGTCGGGTAGCCGCTGTGGATGCCGGCGCGGACACGTACCGGCAGATCGTCGGTCCAGGATCGTTCGCGGAGCGATCGCTGGATCGCGACGGCCGCCTCTAGGCCGGCCCGGGGGGTCTCGAACGCGGCGAAGAAGTCGTCGGCGCGCGCGTCGACCACCAGACCGCCGGCGGCCGATACGGCGTCGGTGAGCAGCGCGCGGATGCCGTCGAGCAGTTGGCCATACTGTTCACCTAGGCGCTGCACCAGCGCGGTCGATTCCTCGACGTCGGTCATCAGCAACGTCACAAACCCGGACGGCAGGGGCGCGGGATCGCCTAGCGCGGAGCGCGCACGCTCCGAGCGAAGCTGTGCGGCGATAAACCCCACCGGAACGATCCGATACTTCCTGGCGGCCCTCAGCAGCCGCGTGCGGGCGCGGTCGCGGGCCGCCTCGTCCTCGAACGCGACCTGGTTGAACCGGGCCAACGCGTTGCGGACGTGCGACGCGTCGTGGATCGGCAGCCGGCGCTTGCCACGGGAATCGACATACGCGAACGCGCTGTCCGGCAGCGTAGCGCGGTGGGCGGCGTCGAGCCGAACCATCGACTATCCCTCGCCGAGGCCGTACACCTCGAAACCGACGGCTACCGGGACGCCCAGCCGAGTCCCGGTCTGCCGAGCCGGGCCCTCGAGGAATTCGGCGCGCTCGAACTTCTGCCGGCCAGAGCGGTTGACGTAATTCTTGGTGGCCTTCAGCGATTCGACCGCGGTCTCGAAGGTGTCGATGATATCGACCGTGGGCCGAGGGCCGCTGGACCCACCGACCCACACCGCGCGGATGTCGTCCATGGTCGCCCTCCTGCAGGCGATGTTGTCGGACGAACGAATGGTGCTGTGGCGAGGGTATCCGGAATTGCGGGCACTGCGAGGACCCGTCCACCGCGCGAGCAAGTCTCAGCGGCGGGTCTAGTTGATCTTCGTCGGACTCTGGAACTGCGTGGGTGTGCAGGTGGGAGGTCCCTCGTGACACGTTCAAAGCACCGGCGGGTGCCGGGTGGTCGTATCGCAGCCCGTCGAGCGCCATGAGGAGAATCCGGTCGAGGTGCTCCGGTTCGGTTGACTTGATCACCGATATGCCACCGGCGAGTCGCACTACATCGCCGAAGTCAGTGTCTACGCGCACCGATCCGTCCGCCTGAGCTCGGTGCAGCAGCGGCCCGCCCGCCAAATTGCGTCGTGACATTTGCGGAGTCGCAGACAACGAACTCGACCGCCTAGTCGCGTACGTAATCGCGCGGCGTGTCGTGGTCCCACACCGTCCGGCCACGCAGGTGTTGCCTCCGTCCGGGCTCCGGGTCGCCCGCGTGCTCGGCGATCGTCCACGGGTTCTTTCGTGGCAGGTCCGAAGGCGGCCCGCGCGCGAACGCTTGGCCCCTCGTCGTAGGTCCACTCTCGCGAAGCGACATGCGAGTCGGCCCAGCGGTCCAACTGATTGACAGTCCCACAACGACGGCGTAGCTTGCGGGCGCTGACAACGTTGTCAAGCCACCCGGGTGGCCCGGCGATCCTGGTGGCTCCCTCATGAGGGAGGGGTGCTGTCGATGCAGCGCACTCAACTGTCGCCCGGCACGCGACGTCGGGTAATCGTCGGACTGATTGCCGCCGCCGTCTTTGGTCTTTCCACCTCCTTGGCAGCGGCGCCGGTGGCGGCCGCTTCCGGGCCCAGCCCAACTCCCAGTCCCAGTCCTGGCTCCGGCGCTTCACTGCAGCATGGCGACGCGACCGCGCGTTCGACCGCCTCATCTGCGGCCTGCACCAAGGGGTCGAACGGGCATCTGGTCAACTGCCCAGCCCCGATACCTGCCGCAAAGCTGCCTGCGGGTGCGAAGAGTCGGGCCGCGGTCACCGAGGCTGTCGTTGAGCCTGCGCCGCTCGTGGACACGCGTACCTGGACGACCGGAGGCGGGAACACCTTCCCCGGCGCGGAGATGCCGTGGGGAATGGTCCAGTGGAGTCCGGACACCATGCCCAGCCGAAGCGCCGGCGGTGGATACACCTTCGGCAACACATCCATCACCGGCTACTCCCTCACCCACATCAGCGGTCCGGGATGCGGTGCGGCCGGCGACGTGCCGATGCTGCCGATGACGGGCCAGTTGCCAAGTGGTGACCCGAACGGCATCACGACAAGGTTCAGCAACGATGGTGAGATCGCCCAGGCGGGCTATTACTCGGCACGAAGCAACCAGCCCGACACGGTCACGTCGGAGTTCACCGCGACCCCGCACAGCTCCATGGGCCGGTTCACCTACCCGGCCACCACGCAGGCCGGGTTCCTGATCAAGCTGCGCGACAGCCAGAACGGCCAGTTCGCGCCGAGCGCCGCGCAGATCCCGAACGGCCACGAGGTGAGCGGGTCGGAGACCAGCGGCCACTTCTGCGGCGAGGTCGTCAATGACGGCCAGCGGCAGGAGTACACCGTCCACTTCGATATCACCTTCGACCAGCCATTCAGCTCCTCGCAGATCATCAACCGGTCAGACGGCACGCCCAGCGCGGTCTACCTGACCTTCGACACCACCAGCAACCCAGTCGTCCAGGCCAAGGTCGGCATCTCCTACGTCAGCGACGACAACGCGCGGCTGGACTGGCAGACCGACAATCCGGACTGGGACTTCGGCGGGACAAGGAGCGCCGCCCAAGGAGCGTGGAACAACCTGCTCGGGCGAATCCAGGTCTCCGGCGGCAGCTTCGCGCAGACCCAGCAGTTCTACAGCACGCTCTACAAGGACTTCATCCAGCCCAATATCACCAGTGACGTCAACGGCGAGTATGTAGGTGCCGACATCAAGGTCCACACGATCGGTGCCGGGCAGCACAACCAGTACGGCATCTTCTCCGGATGGGACACCTACCACTCACTGTCGCAACTGCAGGCGATGCTGGATCCGGCGGCAGCGAGCGACCAAGCGCAATCGCTGCTTAATTACTACAGCCAGGACAAGATCCTCCAGCAGTGGGGTTACCTGCACCTGAACAACTATGTGATGGTTGGCGACCCGGCACAGTCGATCATCGCTGACTACTACGCGTTCGGTGCCCGGGACTTCGACACGGCCGAGGCACTCACGGACATGCTGGCGCAGGCCAACAGCGTCAATGCCGTACGGCCCGGTCAGGCGCTGGAGGAGAAGTACGGCTACCTCCCCGAGGACAGCAAGTACGGCTGCTGCAACCCGCACGGGTACGTGCCGACGCTGCTCGAGTACGACAGCCAGGACCTTGCACTGTCGTTCTTCGCCCGCGCGCTCGGGGACAGCAGGAACGCGGACATGCTCGAGGCGCGGGCCAATAACTGGCAGAACGTCTACAACCTGTCCAACAACCTGTTGAACGGGCGCAACGAGGACGGCTCGTTCGTTCCTGGAGTCACTCCGACGAGCACGACGCGCTACGTGGAGGGAACGGCCTACGAGTACCTCTGGAATGTCCCGAACAATTACGCTGCGCTGTTCCGGCTGCTTGGCGGCAAGTCGAAGGTCGTCCCGGCATTGCGCGAGTTCCTGTCAGAGCCAAACGGCTTCGGGATGCATGCGTATCTGACTAACGAGTTCGGCTTTGGTGAGCAGTATGCGCTGAACTATGCGCAGGATCCGGCCGGCACGCAGCAAGCCGTCAACCACATCCGCAACACGTTGTATCAGCCTGGCCCGAGCGGGCTTCCGGATAACGATGACCTCGGCGCCAACAGCTCCGCATTCGTGTGGGAGATGTTGGGCATGTACCCGGAAAACTCCGGCAGCGACAACCTGGTGTTCAATGGTCCCGGCTTCCCGCACGCCACGATCAGCCTGCCCAACGGCAAGACGATCACGATCAATGCGCCGGGCGCCTCCCCGACCACCTTCTATGTTCAGAACCTGAAGCTCAACGGCAGCCCATACCACCAGCTGTACGTGCCGTTCTCGACGCTCGCGAAAGGCGCCACGCTCGACTGGACCCTCGGTACCAGCCCCAGCACATGGGGCAACGCGCCGCAGGACGCGCCGCCGTCATATCGACGCGGCGAACAGCCGGTGCTCGCCGCGGTCGACCCGGGTTACGTGGTGTTGCAGCCAGGCGCCTCCGCCAATGTGACGCTGCAGCTCGCCAACGTTACCGACACCCAGCAAACCGTCACCTGGACCACCACTGCCGACGGCGGCCTCACGGTGACGCCTGTGCAAGGGTCATTGACGCTCGGCGCATCTCGCCGTGCGAGCAGGCAGGTGACGGTCAGTGCCGCACCGAACGCGGTCGACGGACGCTACAGCGTCACCTTCCACATCAACACGACGAGCGGCGGGCAGGCGACAGCGGCTCTCGGTGTCGCGGTTGCCCAGCGCGGTGAGCTGTGGCCCTACTACACGAACGCCGGCATCACCGACGACAACGACACGAGCGCCGCCACTTACGACGGCGGTGGCTGGAGTTACTCGGCACAGGCGCTCGCCGCACAGGACGTCACCCCCGGCAGCACGGTCACAGTGAACGGGATCGACTACACCTGGCCGGACGTGCCGGTAGCGACGCTCGACAATATCGAGGCAAGCGGGCAAACCATCCCACTGGCCGCACCAGCGCACGCGTCCAGGATCGGGCTGCTCGGCAGCTCGACGAATGCCGGCAGCGCAGGCGCCGGTGGCACCGCGACGATCACCTATACCGACGGCACGACCTCGCAGTTCACCGCGAGGTTCAGCGACTGGACGCTCGGTGCCGGTGGGTTCCCACCGCTGCCGGGCAACACCACCGCGGTCACCATGCCATACCGCAACTTCACCGGCAACCAGCGCGACACCGTCGACACCCATGTCTTCGCGATGGAGGCGCCGGTGTCGGTGGCCAAGACGGTCGCGAGCATCACACTGCCGCAGGCGACCGGCGGTGACATGCACATATTCGCGATCACACTGCCGCCCGCGCCGGCACACGCGGTCACGCTGACACCTCCCGCGCAAAAGGGTGGTGGACGAGTTGGCACGGACGCGACCTATACGGTGCTTCTGACGAACGCCGGCTACCAGGCCGACTCGTACACGATTTCGTCCTCGAGCACATGGACGGCAAACGTCTACAACTCCAGTTGCACCACCGCGCTCAGCACGGTGACCGTGCAACCGGGCGACAGCGTCGATCTGTGCGTCAAGGTCAGCGTGCCGGCATCGGCTGCCAACGGCGACACCAGCGACACCGCGATCACGGCAATGTCTACGACGGATCCGTCGGTGGGTGCCACAGCGCAACTGACAACGATCGCCGTATCGGTCGACACGCTCATCGTCGACGGAGATCTGGGCGGCCCGAACGTCGAGAGCTATTACGAGAACGCGCTGACCACCGATGGAGTGGCCTACAGCTACTGGGACCTGTCGGCCGATCCAGCACTTCCTCTCTCCATGCTGACCTCGCACAAGAACGTCGTCTGGTTCACCGGCAACGCCTATCCGGGACCGATCACGCAGTACGAGTCGCAGCTCGCGGCGTTCCTCGACGGCGGCGGGCGGCTGTTCATGTCCGGCCAAGACATCCTGGACCAGTCGGCCGGCACCACCCAGTTCGTCCACGACTACCTACACATCAACTGGGACGGCTCGGAGACACAGAACGACAAGCCGACAGCGAACGTGCACGGCGTGCCCGGTAATGCAGTCACCGACGGCATCGGCACGATATCGCTGGACCATTCGGTACTTAACGCGTCGTATGAAGACCAGATCACCCCGATCAGCCCGGCCACGGCGGCCTTCACCGACGACACGACAGCACCCGACGCCCTCACTGTGACCGCCGGCGCCTACAAGGTCGTCTTCCTCGCCTTCCCATTCGAGGGATACGGCACCGCGACAGACAAGGCTGATCTGATGACCCGGATTCTGGCCTACCTAGGCTGATCGGATGAGAGAGGGAGTATCGCGTGAGCGAGGGTTCTTCGCCGGGGACCAATGACCGACGGACCTGTGTCGAGAAGGTGACCGTTTGAGGTCCGAGCCCGTCCTATGACAGGTGGCGTCCCCGGTTGCGGATCTTGCGTAACTTGATCAAATATCAACGCTGGCCCGTTCGGTCTTGACCGGTTGTGTTCTGACGCGGAAGCTGGTTGCGCTGACAGCCTCAAGACCCCAACACTCCGGCTCTGCCGGGTCGAGAGGTGGTCTCGATGCCCGCCGTGACTCAGTCCCTTCGTAACCGCGGCCTGGCCCGGCTCACGCCCTACCTGATCGCCGTGATCGCTTTACCAGGAGTGGGGCTCGCGGCGTCCGATGGTGGATCCTCCTTATCGGGCCCGCCGCCGCTGCGCGTCAACTTGGCCATCGGTGCTGAGGCGAGCGCGACCTCGGCGGCGGCCGACAGCCCGGCTGCCAACGCCGTGGACGGGAGCGCCACCACGACGTGGTGTGCCACCCAGTGGACCGGCAGCGTCACCATCGACCTCGGCGCGCAACGCACACTCAGCGGTGCCGGCCTCACGCTGGGAGCCACCGCCTCGCCATCCGCGGTGTCCCTGGCGCTTGCCACGCGGCTCGATGCGTGGAAGCCAGTGCCGTCCGCGCGCAACATCGCGCTGAACGCCAACACGCCCTCCTATATCGCGCTGAACGCCCAGCCCGCCCGGTACGCGCGGCTGACCGTAACGACCGGAGACGGCGCGCCGGCCTGCGTCGGTGAGCTGCGGCTGTTCGGCGAGGACGCGGCAACTGACGCGATGATGCTCGGCGCCGACTTGTCCTTCACCAACCAGGAACTGGCCGCCGGCACACAGTTCACCGACGCCGGTAAGACATCAACGCCGGTGCAGATCCTGCGCGTCCACGGCGGCAACTACGTTCGGATGCGTCTGTGGCTGAGTCCCCCGGCCGGCTACAGCGACCTCGCGAACGACCTGGCGCTGGCCCGCCAGGTCCGGTCGGCGGGCATGAAGATCTACCTTGACATCCACTACTCGGACTTCTGGGCCGACCCGCAGCACCAGAACACACCCGCGGCCTGGCAGGGCCAGGACCTGCCCACGCTCGCGGGCACCGTCCAGGGCTACACCCGCGACGTGATCGCCGCCTTCGCCAAGCAGGGCACACCGGTCGACATGGTGTCGATCGGCAACGAGATCCGCAATGGCATACTCTGGCCCGTCGGCCAGCTCGACTGGACCGCCGACACGGGCTGGGACAACCTCGCCACGCTGCTCAAGGCTGGCGTCGCCGGCGCACGCGCCGCCGACCCGCCGCAGCACCAGCTGCGCGTGATGCTGCACTTCGACCAGGGAGGCAACAACGCCGACAGCACGCGGTTCTTTAACAACCTCATCAGCCGCGGAGTCGACTTCGACGTGATCGGCCTGTCCTACTACACGTTCTGGCACGGGCCGGTGACCGCGCTGCGGTCCAATCTGAACGCGCTGGCAACCAGCTTCGGCAAGGACATCGTCATCGCCGAGATGCAATACGCATGGACGCTCGCCAACGGCGACACGACCGGCAACTTCGTCTGGCAGGCCAGCCAGTTCGAACCCGGCTACCCAGGCAGCGCGGGTGGGCAGCTGTCGCTGGCCAACGACCTGCTTTCAATCCTCGCGCAGGTTCCGGGCGGGCACGGCAAGGGATTCTTCTATTGGGAGCCCGAGTGGGTGCCCGGCGTGGGTTGGGAACCCGGCGCCGGCACGCCGAACGACAACCTCACCTTGTACGACTTCCAGGGGCGGACGCTGCCCTCAATCGGCATCTTTGAGGATCCAGTGGCCGTCTGCGAGGGCTACGACCGCTACGGCGTTCCATGCGTGATCCCGTCCTAGTTTCTGGCCGCGGATCAGCACGTCGTCCCAGGCCGTCATCGACATGCCCTACACCGTCGGAAATGCCCAAATGTGGGCCGGCGATATCTCGGATCAACATGGAGGTCAGTGGATCATGTTAAACCAGACACCGATATCGCGGAGGGCTCTGCTTCGCATACTGGCCGCCGGCGGCGCGGCGGTCGGTGGCAGCGCGTTGCTGGGCGCGACTCCCGCGTACGCCGGGGTGGCTCAACGCGGCACCGCAATGGCTACGGCGGCGATCGTCCCAGGCGACGCGGCGGATGACGTCCGCAACGAGCTTCTCCACAACTGGAACGCGTATAAGAGGCTCGCCTGGGGGCACGATGAGCTGCACCCAGTCAGCGGGACCTTCGGGGAGTTCTTCGACAAGAACCACCCGGTCGGGCTCACCATCGTCGAGGCGCTGGACACCCTCTACCTCATGGGTCTCGACGACGAACTCGCCGAGGGGGTGGCCTGGATCAGGGACAATCTCGACTTTCGAGGCGTCAACAAGAACGTTCAGATCTTCGAGACGAACATTCGAATGGTCGGCGGCCTGCTCTCCGGCTACCTCGCCACCGGTGAGCGGGTGCTGCTCGACCAGGCACGCGACATCGCCGACGTCCTACTGCCGGCCTTCACCAAGTCGCCGACGGGCGCGCCGTACCGGTTCGTCAAGCCGTCCAACGGCAAGGTGAGCGGCACCAGTAACGTCCTGGCCGAGATCGGCACGATCATCGCCGAGTTCGGCACCCTGTCCAGGCTGGTCGGCGACGACCGGTACTACCAGGCCGCGAAGAGGGCGATGAAGGCCGTTTATGACCGACGGTCTTCGCTGGATCTGGTGGGCACGACGCTCGACATCGAGACCGGCGAGTGGCTCAACACCACGGCGTCGATCCACCCGCCGGTCGACTCGTACTTCGAGTACCTGTGGGACGGCTGGGATCTGTTCGGCGACCCGGACTTCAAGACCTGGTACGAGGTGCTCACCCCAGCGATCATCGAGCACGAGGCGGTCTACCTGCGCACCTCGGGGCAGCCAACGGAGCACCTCTGGTTCGTCCGGGTCAACCAGGACACCGGCGCGCTGGTCAGCACCGGGCAATCCGAACTGGGCAGCTTCTACGCCGGGCTGCTCGGGCAAAGCGGCTACCTGACCCTCGGCGAGGCGTACCTCGACTCGTGGACATCGCTGCTCGACCGCTACATCATCCTTCCGGAGGGAATCGACCCGATCAGCGGTAGCGCCACCAGCGTCGGCAACGCGCTGCGACCCGAGTATGTCGACTCCGCGTTCAACCTGTGGCTCGTCACCGCCCAAACGGAACGGTTCCGCGAGCTGGCCTACGACTACTACCTCCGCCAGAAGGCCGCCTCCAGGGTCGACAACGGCTGGACCATCTCCACCAACGTCACCACCGACCCGGTCACTCACGGCGATCTCACCTCGGGCTACTGGTGGTCGGAACAGATGAAGTACTGGTACCTGATGTTCGCCCAGGTCGATCGCTTCGACTACGCCAACAACTACCTCTCCACCGAGGGAAACGTCTTCCGCGGACTCAAATGACACCAGGTGACGCCATCTGCGGCCCGGTCGACTCATCGAGCATCAGGCCGGATCTGGTGGCGTTGGTCCGAAGACGGTCCCGCAGCTGGCGGCGGCCGCGGTGCAGCCGCGAGGTCACGGTCGGGATCGGCGTTGGAATGATGTCCGCGATCTCGGCGTAGGTGTAACCCTCCACGTCGGTCAGGTAGACCATGATCCGAGCGTCGTCGGGTAGCAAGCGGAGGGCATGGCTGATCTCATGATCGGGCAGCCGGTGCAGGGCCCGGATCAGCGCCTGCCCGGAGCCCGGACCAGGCTGCGGCACGACATCGACCGAGGCCCAACCCGCGGGGTTGGCGGGCGCAGGTGGGGGTTCGGGCCGCCGCCTGCCGCGGTAGGTGTTGATGAGGATGCGGTAGAGCCAGGCCTTGAGGTCAGCGCCGGCCTGGGGCTGATGGAACGAGGTGCAGGCCGCGGTGAACGTCTCCTCGACCAACTCTTGGGCATCGCCTGAATCGCCGGTCATCAGCAGCCCCAGGCAATAGAGCCGACCCAGGTGCGGCAGCGCATCACGCTCGAAGCGCGTCGCGCGCCGGCCCTGGGGATCCCCTACCGGGCCGGTCACAGGTGCCACCGCCGGACAGCTAGCCCGCGTGCGGAGCAACCCAGCGACAGCCCAGGCCATCCAACCGACCATGGCCACGACCAGCGGACCGGGACGACGTTGCTCGCCATCGGCGCGTCTGCGGGCCAACTGGGCCAGACGTTGCTGCTCGGTGTCCCAGCGAAGATCCACTGGCGAGTTCTGGCTGCCGCATCAGATATTGCGGGCGGGCTCACTTTGCCCCACCCCGTTCGCTTGGTCCCGCGCGAGCGCCTTAGCGCGACGGACATCCGCATCACGCGGATCGAGCGGAAGCACCTCAGACCGTTGACGCTTCCGCAACGCCTTGGCCTCAAGCCGGATGCGCTTCATGTCAGCTCCTCGTCGAAGTTGGTCACCTCCACTATAACGGTACTTATATAAGTACCGTTAGATGTAATCCGGGGGACTGCTGCACTAGTCGATCGCGGAGCGTCCAGCTGCCAGCGGTCGCGGACCCGGCACCGGCCGAGGCATGCCTCGACCCGCAGCGCCGCGAACCGGCGCACCCGACCCGTGCACGGTGACATGGTCGACGTCGATACCACGCTCAGCGAGCGGCCCCGTGACATCCGATAAGACAAGCCGAACGCAGGTACCACCGCACTACCAGCACGATCACTCAGGCGAGCGCCGTAGCCCGCGAACGCCAGGCGAGAAGGCACCAGTATGGCGGTCCGCATGTCAGCCGCATGCCGCCGAAGGCTGCAGACGTGCCCTGCGTAGGATTTCGATGCAACAGAGTCTCTTAACAGCACTTATATAAGTATGGTTATAGTTGGGCATGGACCAGTCGATTAAGCCCGATCCGACTGAGAAGAGTCGGTGGCGTGGGCTGCGGTTGCTGCAGGCCGCGATGGATGCCGAGATCGCCCGCCTCTACACCGAGGCGCGGATCGAAGGGTTGAAGCCGAGCTACGTGATGGAGCTGCTCCGGCTGAACGCACGCGGCCCGATGACGATCACGGAGCTGGCCGAGTCGGTTCAGCGCACCCATTCGGCGACGAGCCAGAAAGTCGCCGCGATGCGGGGCGTCGGTCTCGTTCGGACCATGCCGGGTCCTGATGCGCGCAG
>JBKPTD010000239.1:0-6454 GCA_046735375.1 Actinomycetota bacterium
GCCTATGTGAGCCGGGGGGTCCTCCGCCGGAGGCGAGCGCCTGACGGCAGAAGCAGCCTGTTCGACCCGGCCGAGGTCGACGCGCTCGCCCGCCGCGGCCGTCCGCGTCGGCCCCGCAACCCGGCCGAGCTGATCCTCGAGTCGGCGCTGACGACGTTCGTCGACGAGGAACCCTTTTACCGTGGCATGCCCGTCCTTTCGCTGGCCGGTGACCGCGAGTTCGAGGACGTTGCCGCTCTGCTGTGGACCGGCGAGCTGCCCGCGGGCGGCAACGACCCGCCGCAGCGCATGCCTCCATCGCCCGCCGTGTCCGCCGAGAACTCCGGCCGCCGGGGGAGTCGGCTCATCGCCACCGAGGCTCTCGGCTGGCAGGCGACCCCCGATGCCATCGCTGCGGGGGTTGCCGCCCAGTCCGGACTACCGGCGGACACACTCCCGCTCGAGCGACTTCAGGTCATCGTGCCCGCGCTTGCGGCAACGGATCAGGTCCGGCTCCACCTCGACCCGCCGGCAGTCGTGACCGCCGCACAGAGTCTCATCGCCGGCATGGTGGACTGCTTGCCCGACGCCACCCTGCCCGACGCCACACTGTCTGACCCCGCACTGTCCGACACCACATTGCCCGACGCGAGCTTGCCGGGAGCCACCCCCTCCGACATGTCGTCTGCCGCAGCGTCGGCTGACGCCGTGCCCCCCGGCATGGCTTTCCATGCTGCGGATTCCCCTGACGCCGCGCTTCCTTCCCGCGCCGCTGGCCGGCTGGATTGGATCGAGCGCGGATCGATCACTGCTCGGCTGTGGCCAAAGCTCAGCCCGGCTGATCCCCAGCCTGCGATTCTCGATGTTCTCCGCGCCGCGCTGGTGTTGCTTGCCGATCACGAGCTCGCGGCGTCCACTTTGGCCGCTAGGGTCGCGGCGTCAGTACGCGCCGATCCGTACGCGGTGGTCGCCACCGGGCTTGGCGCGGTCGGCGGAGCGCTGCATGGCGGCGCGTCACTCGGTGCGGAGGTGATGCTCGCCGAAGTCCACGAGCCTGGCCAAGCGCCGCGCGTCATCGGAGATCGGCTTCGACGCGGCGAGCGCATTCCCGGCCTCGGTCACTTCGTTTATCGAAAGGGCGATCCGCGCGGGACATTTCTGCTGGCTCTCCTGCGCGACGCAGTGTCTGCTCACCACCCAGGCGTGCCTCAGGGACCAAGGGCGCTGGCAGCGGCCGACGCGGTGCTCGCCGAGGCGCACAGGCGCCGGCTTCCTGAGCCCAACATCGACTTCGCTCTCGCCGCCCTCGTCGCCGCGACGGGCATGATCAAGGGTGCCGGTGAGGCCATCTTCGCGGTTGCCCGTACCGCCGGATGGATTGCGCATGCCTTGGAGGAGTACGCGCGCAGCACCCCGTTGCGCCCGCGCGCCGTCTACGTCGGGCCGTCACCTGCGCGCGGCGCCCACTAGGACAGGCGGCGTTCTTCGGCGACTCGATTGCGGACCGCAGGGGCGATCTCCTCCGCAAACCGAGGCAGCTGGTCCTCACCTTCCGCCCACAGGACGAACGTGTCGAAGCCGTTGCCGACAGCGAGCTCTGTGAGCTCGTCGACCCACTGAGTGACCGGTCCCCGCAGCATCCCGTCCGAGGTGCCCCCAGATGTGATCTGGCCCGCTACGTTGAGGACCCGCCGGATCTCGGCAGGATCCCGGCCAGCCGCCGCGGCGCCGTCATCGAGCCGGTTCGACATGTCGACCAACTGCTTGACCTCGCCGCGGAACGACGGGACCCAGCCGTCAGCTTTCGCCCCAGTAAGCCGTAGGGTGCGGGGCCGATAGACGCCAAGCCAGATCCCGATCGGATGAGCTGGCAGCGGCCCGGAGTGGGCACCGCGGAGATGGTAGTAGGTGCCGTCGAAACGAAGATTGCGTTCCCCACTCCATACCTTCCTGATCACGTCGATCGCCTCGTCGAGAGCCGCATAGGCTTCGCCAGGGCTGCGGCGCGGTCCGCCGTACGCTTCTATCGCCTCCCAGAAGCTGCCGGCTCCCAGCCCGAGCTCAAATCGCCCGCCGGACAGCACGTCGAGGCTCGCCGCGGATTTGGCGAGAACGGCGGGCGGCCGCAGGGGCAGGTTGGCGACGTCGGGAAAGATCGTCACCCGTGACGTGACGGCTGCGATCATGCTCATCAGCGTCCACGTGTCGACGAATCGACGCTGGTAGGGATGATCCTGGATGCCGATCGAGTCCAACCCGCGTCGCTCCACCTCGCGCGCAATGTCGAGCAGCGGGTCGGCTGCGTTCGGTATCAGGAAGTGCCCGAACGTGACTTCTCGCCCATAGTCCACCGAGGCCGCCTCTCTCGCGCTCGTGCACCTACTCGGTGGCGCACGATTCTGCATAGCCGATAAGCGGCCCCGCCACCGCGCGATTCCACAATGGCGCCCGCGAGGTCATGACTATCCCTTTCGGATCCCTTGACGGAGACGGGGGCAGCTGTCTAAAGCCTTCTCATGGGTCAAGGTCAGACGAGTCGGAGCGGGCGGGGGCTGACCAGCCCAGTCATCGAGACTGTGGACCGGGGACGTACCCCGGTGCGGTGATCGAGTACTCCTCAGGGCAGGATCCACGCATGCGCCTGGACCACGTCTCCTATGCCGTAGCGGCGGACGATCTCGCCCAAACCGTCCAGCGGCTCGGTGCGCAGCTCGGCGCCGCCTTCAGCGATGGGGGATTACACCCACGCTTCGGGACGAGGAACTTCGTCCTTGCCCTCGAGGGCGGCTGTTATGTGGAGGTGGTCAGCCCGCTCGACCATCCGGCGGTGGACCGGGTGCCGTTCGGACAAGCGGTGAAGCGCCGGGTCGCGGGCGGCGGCGGCTGGCTGGGCTGGGTCGTGGCTGTCCCCGACATCACGCCGGTGGAGCGGCGTCTGGGCCGGTCCGCGGTGGACGGCCATCGTCACCGTCCAGACGGTACAGAGCTGCGCTGGAAGCAGATCGGCGTCATGGACCTCATGGATGACCCGCAGCTGCCCTTCTTCGTCCAGTGGCTCGTCAGCAGCGACCAGCATCCGGCTGCGTACGGGAGCCCAGTGCGCCTGGAGAGCATGGAGCTCGCCGGCGAGGCGGAGACGATCTCGGCCTGGCTCGGAGAGCCGGGCGATCACCCGCTCGATGAGGTCTCGGTCCAATGGCTGGATCCCAGCGCTGGGGATGGCGAATCGGGGATCGTTGCGGTGCTGTTCGCGACACCGCACGGCCTGGTCCGAGTGGACTAAAGGCAACTCCTTCTGACTGCGCACCCGGGGGGCTCCTTCTGACAGCGCGCCGCCGGGGCTCCCTGTCGCCATATCCGGGGCCGATTTCCCCTGTGATGTGACCGGTCGAAATTTACCCTTGCGATCGGTACTCGCAGGCGTATACTCGTTCACGGATATACGAACGCGAATACACGAGTCAGGATAGGGCAACGGGACGGAAGCGAGGTGTACTGATGGCGAAGCGACGCAAGGTCGGCAACCTGCTGGCGATGGCCGTCCTCGCCACCCTCGCCGAGCGGCCGATGCATCCCTACGAGATCGCTTCTGTGCTGCGCAGGCGCGGCAAGGAGCAGAGCATCCAGATCAACTGGGGGTCGCTCTACACCGTGGTCCAGAACCTCGAGAAGCATGGGTTCATCGAGGTGTCGGGCACTGATCGGCGGGGAAACCGGCCCGAGCGCCGGATCTTCCGCATCACCAAGGCTGGGCGCGAGGAGGTCGAGGACTGGATGCGGGAACTCATCGGAGTGCCGGAGAAGGAGTACCCGCGCTTCGAGGCCGCGCTCTCGATGGCCGGCCTGCTACCGCCCGACGAGGTCTTGCGCTTGCTGGAGCAGCGCCTTCTGGTGCTCGACAAGACCGCTGCCGATGAGCAGCAGATGCTGGCGGAGGTCAGCGAGACCCTTCCCCGGGTCTTCCTGGTCGAAGGTGAGTACCACGTCGCCATGGTCAAGGCGGAGGCCGACTGGATCCGGTCGCTGATCAAGGAGATCCAGGACGGCACGCTCTCCGGCCTGTCTGGATGGCGCTCATATCACGAGACCGGAAAGGTGCCGGCCGAGTTCGCCGACCTCGAGTCCGAGGAAGACGAGCTTGACCAACATTCGACCACGAGCGCGCCGACCAATAGCGCCTCTTATCCCAAGAAAACGATCAAGGAAGGGAAGAGACCACGGAAGTGAGCCCGTAACTAACGACCCCGGCGTGGCGCGGCAACGCCACAACCGGGGTCATGCACCTCAGAACCGATCCCGCAACGGAATCCGGCCACCGAGGCTGGCATCCAAAGGGTAGCCGGAATTCCTCCGCGGACGGTTCGACAGAGCCCTGATCCGTCACTGAACATGATCCGCAACGGAGGACTTCGCTGTGACTTTCACTTCGACAGCGTCCGCAGTCGAGGCGTACGACCTCGTCAAGACGTATCCCAAGGACGTCAAGGCCCTAGACGGTCTGACGATCACCGTAGAAAACGGCAGGATCTTCGGCCTGCTCGGCCCCAACGGCGCCGGCAAATCCACCGCCGTCAAGATCCTCACGACGTTGGCGAGGCCAGACTCGGGCTCCGCGAGCGTCGCGGGCCACGATGTGCTGCGCCATCCTCAGCGGGTCAGGCGTGCTATCGGCGTCGTGTCCCAGCGCTCGACCTCGGACCCGGTTGCGACCGGGCGGGACAACCTTGTCCTGCAAGGGCGGCTGTACGGGCTGCCCGGGCGAGCGCTCGAGCAGCGGGTGCGCGAGCTGCTCCAGCGGTTCGACCTCGTCGAGGCAGCCAACCGGCAGGTCCGCACTTATTCCGGGGGCATGCAGCGGCGGTTGGATGTCGCACTGGGCCTGATCCACCGGCCCGAGGTGCTCTTCCTCGACGAGCCGACCACGGGTCTGGACCCGGAGGCACGCTCGGCGATGTGGGAGGAGATCGCCAGGCTGGCAGGTGCCGAGGGCCTGACGATCCTGCTCACGACCCACTATCTCGAAGAGGCGGATCGCCTGGCGTCCCGGCTGGCGATCGTGGACAAGGGCAGGGTCGTCGCGCAGGGCACGCCAGACGAGCTCAAGGGCGAACTGCGCGGTGATGCCGTTCACATCGAGCTCGGGTCGTCGGTCGCGGACGAAGCACACACGGTCCGGATCGCGCTCGAGCGTGTCGGCGGCGTTCGGGAGGTCGCTATCGACGGCCACCGGCTAAGCGCTCGGGCCGACGATGGGGCATCCGTGGTTCCGAGCGCGCTGGCCGCGCTCGACCAGGCAGGTGTACGCGTGGCCGCGGTGACCGTCGCTCGGCCGTCGCTAGACGACGTCTATCTCCGCTACGCGGGCCGCCGGTTTGACGAGGCAGACGGCGCCTCGTCCGATGACGCTCTCGCTTTGGTCGGAGGTGCCCGATGAGTACTGCTGTCGTACAGACCTGGTGGATGACACAACGCCGCCTCAAGGCGTTCGTCAGGCAGCCCGCCTTCTTGATCATCACGTTGATCCAGCCGGCGATCTGGCTGTTCCTCTTCGGCAGTCTGTTCAGGAAGGTCGTCGAGCTGCCGGGCTTCGGCTCCACGTCCTACCTCGACTACCTGATCCCGGGCGTCGTAGTCATGAATGCCATCTCCACCAACATGTGGGCGGGCATGGGGACGCTGGAGGAGATCGAGCGTGGAACGCTCAACCGATTCCTCACGACCCCGGTGCGGCGGTCGGCCATCATGAACGCCAATGTCGTCGAGCAAGCAGTCAGCACGGCAGTCCAGTCGCTGATCATCGTGTTGCTCGGCTGGCTCGCCGGCGCTCACTATCCAGGCGGACCTGCGGGCGTCGCGGTGCTGATCACCGCCTCTGTGCTGTTGGGGACGGTTTTCGGTGCGCTGTCGAACACCGTCGGCATGTTGGTGCGGCAGCGCGAGACGATCATCGCGCTCAACATCTTCCTGCTGCTTCCACTTACCTTCCTGTCCTCGGCGTTCATGGCCAAGGACCTGATGCCGCAGTGGATGCAGAACGTGGCCGCCGCCAACCCGGTCAACTGGGCACTATCGGCAAGCCGTGGCGCTCTGAGTGCGGATCGCGATTGGGCCGCCGTCTTCAGCCACGGCGGGTGGCTGCTTGCTCTCGCCGCAGGCGTCGTGCTGCTCTCGGTCAGAACCTTCCGCTCGTATCAGAAATCGGTCTGACCGGCGATCGGCTGTGAGATATGGGGGCGGCCTAGCGTGCGCTCGGCCGCCCCCATATCTCCTTATCCGATCTTGATCGATGCGGCTGGCCAGCAGGCCGGCAGAGGCCGCTCAATCACCGCTCAGTCAGCGGGAATCAGATTTCTGAGGCCGACGTTCGAACGTGTATCCTCGATCCCTGCCCGCCCCAATAGCTCAGTCGGCAGAGCGTCTCCATGGTAAGGAGAAGGTCTACGGTTCGATTCCGTATTGGGGCTCGACCAGGTCG
>JBKPTD010000240.1:0-18138 GCA_046735375.1 Actinomycetota bacterium
CATCGCGGAACCCGTTGATGTCGACCGAGCGTGCGGCCGCGGCTCCGGCCATCCCGGAGTCGGCAGCGCCTGGCTGCGCCGATTCAGGCTCGAAGTCTGTCACTTAGGCTTACCTTACCTCGCCAATCCCGAGGCAATCGCCGATGCGACCAGTCGAGGGTTGGACCTCCTGTCGGGACACGACTCTCGGCGCTTCAGCGCCGCCGCCTGGGCAGCGGCGGGGGCATCGTCGCAAGTGCCGCTGCCGCCAGAGTCGGCAACGCAAGAAACAGATACGCACCGGGTCCATTCCCAGACAGCACCGTATCTCCCTCTGGCCGGGTGACCGTGAACGGCAAGATGGCGAGAAACCAGGCGGAGGCGGGGACGATCACGCCAGCCCGTGAGCCGGTGACCAACCTGCCAAGGACGAAGAGTCCCACCGCACCGGCGGCGGCGACGGCGACGCCATAGCGGACCGGGATCGGCCCTGCCGTGGTCCTGACGGCCTGGACGAAGACGCCGAGGACGCCAGCGGCAAGGCCGCCGAGTGCGAGCGCGGCATAGATTGCGATCACCCGTAGCCTCGCCCACACGGCGGCCACCCTACCGATCGCCGTCGGCCTCCTCGGCCTCCCGTTGACCGAAGCCTGAGGCGAACACGGGTCCAGAAATCCAAATGAGGGGAACGCGTGCGCCAACCCGCGACGCATGAAGGGCACCTTCACCCCAACCTATGGGGTGAAGGTGCCCTTCATGCGGACAGGCCGGCGAAGAGGTCGGCTTCCCGACCAGCATCACCACTGCGGGGACCGCGAGTGCCGTGGACCAGCCGATATTGCTCGTGCGCCATGACCTCGCTGCCGAGGTTGTTCGACAGGGCGAAGAAAGGGCCGTCGACCTTGATCTGCGTCGCGTGCGCGCGCAATGCCGCCACCTTGGCCTCCGCGAAGTCCGAACCGTCGATCTCCGTCGTGACGAGATCATCTGGTACCGCGTACGGAATGTCGCCGTCCGGGTCGATGCCCTCGAAGGTGGTGGTGTCCCCCGCCTCCCTGAGTGCCAGGATCGCCTGCCGGATGCTCGAGTCGGCTATGGCGTTCCAGTAGACCTTGGCCACCTGCCATGGCTCACCGAGATCCCGCCGGAAGTCCGGCTTCGCAGCGAGCTCGAAGGCGCGCATCGCCACTCGGTGCGCCTGAATGTGGTCGGGGTGCCCATAGCCGCCGTTCTCGTCATAGGTCACCAAGACCTGCGGCCGGACCATGCGAATCGTCTGCACAAGGTAGGCCGCGGCTTCGTCGACCGGGGCCTGCCAGAAGCAGTCCGGCCGTGCGTTCGCCGGGACACCCATCATCCCCGAATCGCGGTAGCGACCGGCCCCGCCGAGGAAGCGGTGGTCCGCGACGCCGAGGGCGTCCATGGCCGCCGCGAGCTCGCCGATGCGGTATTCGCCCAGCTGGTCGTCCTTGTCAGCCGCAAGGTGGGCGAGCTCATCGACCAGGACCTCGCCCTCCTCACCGAGCGTGCAGGTGACTAGCGCGACATGGGCACCCGCCGAGGCGTACTTCGCCATCGTCGCGCCATTGTTGATCGATTCGTCGTCAGGATGCGCGTGGACGAAAAGCACCCTGCGGTCCGCATCGGCCATATTCCCTGACATTACTGGGCCGTACGCGGGCTCCGGCAGCCGTCGTCACAAGAGTCCAGACAGCCAGCGCCCTCCGCGGGGCCGTCAGGCCGAGGCGGCGATCGGTCAGCTGCCGGATGGCCTTGCGGGGCTTACGTGCTGGAAAGATGTTGGGAATGAGTCAGGTTGAATCATTCCCCCGGCAGGCCGCCCGCACCCAGAAGTTCACCCTTGGCGCACCCCGTGCGTACACCGTCGCGCCCGACGGAAGCCGGGTCGTCTTCCTTCGCTCGCGGGCCGGAGACGACCGGACGACGTGCCTATGGGTGCTGGACCTCGACGCAGAGGTGACGGCGGAGCGACTGGTGGCCGACCCGAATGCCCTGCTCGCAGGTGGGGATGAGGAGCTGTCGGCGCAGGAGCGGGCTCGCCGAGAGCGAACCAGGACCGGGGCGGCAGGGATCGTGCAGTACGCCACCGACGAGGCGGTCACGACGGCCGCGTTCCCGCTGTCGAGCCGGCTGTTCGTTACCGATCTCGCCATGGGCAGGACGCGCGAGCTGCCGGCGGCGGCGCCGGTCATCGACCCACGTCCCGACCCCACCGGCGCCTGCGTGGCGTACGTCTGCGCCGGCGCGCTGCGGATCGTGGAGATCGACGGCTCAGCCGACCGTCCACTCGCCGAACCAGATGGACCGGCAATCACGTGGGGTCTCGCCGAGTTCGTTGCGCAGGAGGAGATGGACCGCACCCGCGGGTACTGGTGGGCGCCAGACGGCCAGCGGCTCCTTGTGGCCCGAGTCGACGATTCCCCGGTGCAGCGCTGGTACATCGCCGATCCCGCGAACCCTGGCCGTCAGCCGGCAGAGGTCGCATATCCCGCCGCGGGCACGCCTAACGCGGTCGTCTCTCTGGCGCTGGTCGACCTTGACGGGTCCCGCCAGGAAGTTCGGTGGGACGACGGCAGCTATCCCTATCTCGTGGCGGCACATTGGTCCTCAAGCGGTCCGCCGCTGCTCCTGGTCATGTCGCGTGACCAGCGGCACAGCCAGATCCTCATGGTCGATGTGGACAGTGGGCTGACGACGACCTTGGACTCCGCCGAGGACGCGCAGTGGCTGGACGCCGTCCCCGGCGTGCCTGACTGGACGGGGGACGGCAGGCTCGTGGCCACTCGTGACAGCGATGACGAGCGGCGGCTCGTCGTCGACGGCGAGCCGATCACGACCGGGCTCCAGGTACGCGCAGTGCTTGACGTGACCGGGGACAGTGTTCTCTTCGCGGCTTCGGCCGGCGAGCCGACACAGGTCGATGTCTACTGGGCCGACCTCGCGAATGAGCCCGTCGTCGAACGGGTGTCCGAGGGCGCCGGTGTCCACGCCGCCGTGCGCGGTGGTCCGGTCACCGTGCTGTCAAGCGCCAGCCTGGAGTGGTTCGGTGCGCGCGTGCGCGTTCTCCTCGATGGCAAGGAGGTGGCGGACATCCCATCTCATGCGGAGACACCTTCGCTCACGCCGTCGGTCGCCATCCGGACCGTCGGCCGCCGCGCGCTGCGCACCGCCGTTCTTTTCCCCGCTGGGCACCAGAGGCGAACGAGAAAGCTCCCGGTGCTCGTGGCCCCATATGCCGGCCCTCACCACCAAGAGGTGTTGGACAGCCGCAACGCCTACCTCACCGACCAGTGGCTCGCCGACCAGGGCTTTGCCGTGGTCATCGCCGACGGCCGCGGTACCCCGGGCCGTGGACCCGGCTGGGAGCGTGAGATCGCGTTCAACGTCGCTGATCCGGTGCTCGAGGATCAGGTCGAAGCATTGCAGAGTGTCGCCGCCGACGAGCCCGACATCGACCTCGGCCGAGTCGGCATCCTCGGGTGGTCTTTCGGTGGCTATCTGGCCGCCCTCGCGGTTCTGCGCAGGCCGGATGTCTTTCACGCCGCGGTCGCCGGCGCACCGGTGACCGAGTGGAGCTTGTACGACACCTTCTACACCGAGCGCTACCTCGGCACGCCGGACGCGCAGCCGGAGGCGTACAAGCACACCTCGATCGTCGACGACGCCCCACACCTAGAGCGACCGCTCATGATCATCCACGGCCTGGCCGATGACAACGTCGTCGCTGCGCACACGCTGCGGTTCTCCTCCGCGCTGCTCGCGGCCGGCCGACCGCACACCGTGCTGCCGCTGTCGGGCGTGACGCATATGACGCCGCAAGAGGTGGTCGCCGAGAACCTCCTGCTGCTCCAAGTACGTTTCCTCAAGGAGGCTCTGGGGGTCGACTAGTGTCCTGTGCCCGAGGTCCTTTGCTGGTGGCCGGAGGACCGCCGGTGTCTGGCAAGGCCGCAGGGAGCCCGGAGTACTGGAGGTACGCGGGCGACCGAGAACGCAGCCAGGCGTCGGCGGGACCAGGCCAACGCGAAGAGACCTCGGGCAGAGGACACTGGCCTGCCCTCGGCGGGCCGCGGACGGGAGGCTACGCTGCGGCTCGGACGCCGGTCTCGATCAGCGAAAGGACACATCATGTTCCGGACAATGACCGGGCTACCTCCGGGCGTGCTCGGGTTCGAGGCCGAGGGTGAACTCCATGCCGACGACTATCGCGATGTGCTCCTCCCCGCAATCGAGGCGGTGATCAAGCGGGGCGAGAAAATCCGCATTGTGCTCGTGTTCGAGAGTCTCGATGGGCTGTCAGGTGGTGCCCTCTGGCAGGACCTCAAGATGGGGGTCGGCCACCTCACCTCCTGGAAACGCATCGCGCTCGTCACAGACATCGACTGGATGAGACGCCTCACCGATGCGTTCGGCTGGATGACACCAGGGGACCTGAAGCGCTTCCCCCTCGCTGAACGCGAGCAGGCGATCGCGTGGGCCGCCGCTGACGACTAACCGAGCGAAGCTTCACCTGACTCGCGGCAATCACCACCGCGCCGGGCCCCCGCCCCCGCGAGGTTCTTGAGCGAGCGGAGCGAACGTTAGATGACCTTCTTCTGCTCGGGGAAGTGGCAGGCCACCTCGTGGCCGGGCGCCTTGAGCTCGAGCGGGGGCACGACCTCTTTGCAGATCTCCTGCGCCTTCCAACACCGGGTGTGGAAGACACAACCACTCGGCGGGTTGACCGGACTCGGCAGGTCGCCCTTGAGCAGGATCCGTTCGCGCTTTTGCTCCTTGACCGGGTCCGGCACCGGCACCGCCGACATCAGCGCATGCGTGTAGGGGTGCAGCGGCTCCTTGTAGAGCGTGTCCCGGTCCACCTGCTCCATGATCTTGCCGAGATACATGACGGCGATCCGGTCGGAAATGTGCCGTACCACCGACAGGTCGTGCGCGATGAAGACGTAGGCCAGGTTGAACTCGTTCTGGATGTCCTCGAGCAGGTTGATGACCTGGGCCTGGATCGATACGTCGAGCGCCGAGACCGGTTCGTCGCAGACGATGAGCTTGGGGCGCAGCGCGACCGCCCTGGCGATGCCGATGCGCTGGCGCTGGCCACCGGAGAACTCGTGTGGGTAGCGGTTGTAGTGCTCGGGGTTGAGACCAACCCGCTCCATCAGGTCCTGGACCTCGCGCTTGACCCCGCGCTGGGTCTTGACCCCCTGGATACGGAAGGGCGCGCCGACGATGGTGCCGATCGTGTGCCGTGGATTCAGTGAGGAGTAAGGGTCCTGGAAGATGATCTGCATGTCCCGCCGGTAAGGGCGCATATCGCCCCACGACAGCCCGCTGATGTTGCGGCCCTCAAACTCGATCGTGCCCGCG
Source organism: Actinomycetota bacterium (assembly GCA_046735375.1). Classification (GTDB taxonomy): domain Bacteria; phylum Actinomycetota; class Actinomycetes; order JAKEEW01; family JAKEEW01; genus DASYTV01. The sequence goes on from JBKPTD010000240.1 coordinate 5,362, forward strand.
GTGGGGTCGATTAGCTTGACCACCACGCGGCCGGTGGTCGACTTCCCACAGCCTGACTCACCAACCAGCCCGAGCGTCTCGCCAGGCGCGACCTGAAAAGAGATGCCGTCGACGGCCTTCACCGCACCGATCTTGCGCTGGAACAGGATGCCACGGGTGATCGGAAAGTGCTTCCTCAGGTTGGTCACCCTCAGCAGCGCATCACCGCCGCCGGTCTCCGGCGCCTGGCCGAGCTCGGCGGTTGGGCTGGTGGTGGTCAAGGTCTCCCCTCCTCGGGTCACGAGGACGTTGTGCAGAATGTACTGCGTCTCGCGCTCGCTAGAGCTTTGGTTTGATCGCCTCTTCCCACAGGGTGCGGCGTTCTTCTGGCCTGATGTGGCACCGCACGCTGTGCCCGTCTTGGCTGGAGACAAGCTCGGGTACTTCAGTCCGGCAGCGATCGCCCTCTACATGACCCTTGAAGGCGCACCGCGGATGGAACGCGCAGCCGCTTGGAATATTGATCAACGATGGCGGCTGGCCGGCGATCGGCAGCAGTCGAGTCTGGCGCTCCCGGTCCATCCGCGGCACCGAGCCGAGCAGCCCCCAGGCGTAGGGCATCTCCGGATGGTAGAACACGTCCTGCGCAGTGCCGCGCTCCACGCACTTGCCGCCGTACATCACGACCACATCGTCACACGTCTCGGCGACGACACCGAGATCGTGGGTGATGATGATGATCGCCGTGTGGAACTCGCCCTGCAGATCCTTCATGAGCTCGAGGATTTGCGCTTGAACGGTCACGTCAAGCGCGGTCGTCGGCTCGTCGGCGATGATGAGCTCCGGCGTGTTGATCAGCGCCATCGCGATCATCGCGCGCTGCCGCATACCGCCGGAGAACTGGTGCGGGTAGTCGTCGACACGGGTCTTCGGATTGGGGATGCCGACCCGATCGAGCATGTCGATCGTGAGGCTCCGCGCCTCGGCCTTCGAGGCCTTGGGATGGTGTTCGCGATAAGCCTCGACGATCTGGTCGCCGATCTTGTAGAAGGGGTGCAGCGACGAAAGCGGGTCCTGGAAGACCATCGCCATCTTGGGGCCGCGCAAGGAACGGATCTCTTCCTCTCGCATGGCCACGAGCTCTTGGCCGTCCAGCCAGATCTCACCGGAGACCCTAGCGCGGCTTCCCTTGTGGATGCCGAGGATCGCCAGGCTGGTCACGGACTTGCCGGAGCCGGACTCGCCGACGATACCAAGTGTGTCGCCCTTGGCGACCTTGAAGGTCAGGCCATCGACGGCCTTCACCAAGCCGTCCTCGGTCGGGAAGTGAACCTTGAGATCCCGAACCTCGAGGAACGCCTCAGGGGGCTCGACGAGGGTCGACTCGTCGATCACCTCGATGGAAGCGCTCATCGACGAAGCCCTTTCAAAACTAGGGACGGAAACCTCGCGGGGGACCTCATTGGAGTCTGACCCTAGGGTCGACAACGCTGTAGAGAACGTCGACGACGATGTTGGCGACCACAATGAAGACAGCCGCGAAGATCGTCGTCCCCATGATCACCGGTAGGTCTCGACCCGCGATGGCGTCGAAGGAGAGCTTGCCGATGCCCGGGATGTTGAACACCGTCTCAGTGATGATCGCGCCGCCGAGCAGCAGACCCAGGTCGAGGCCGAAGATGGTGACGATCGGCGTGATGGCGGCCCGCATCCCATGCCTGACGATGACCTTGCGCCGCGGCAAGCCCTTCGCCCGGGCCGTTCTGATGTAGTCCTCCCCCATCGTCTCCAGCATGCTGGCGCGCATCAGCCGTGCATACGCGGCGGCGAAGATCGTGACCAGCGCCACCCAGGGCAGGATCAGATTCGTGAACCATTCCCCCGGATTCTCAGTGAACGGCACATAGTGCACGTTGGGGATCCACTGCAGCTTGTAACTGAAGATCAGCAGCAGCATGTTGCCTGTAAAGAAGATGGGCAGCGAAACCCCGGCCAGCGCGATCCCCATGCTGGCCCGATCCAACAGACTCCCCCGCTTGATCGCCGACAACACCCCCACGCCGGTCCCAAAGATCAACCACATGATCGCCGCCCCAGCGGTCAGCGACAACGTGACCGGGAACTTCTCCGCGATCAGGCTCGACACGTTGTTGTGCCGCAAGAAGGAGTAACCGAGACATGGTGCCGGACACTCGACGGTCTGGTTCCCGCTCGAGTACTCCCGACCGGTGAAGATCCCCTTCATGTACAGCAAATATTGCGTGGTGATCGGCTTATCGAAGCCGAGCTTCTCCCGGACCGCGTCCACCTGCGCTGGCGACGGATGCCTGCCGGCATACAAATACGCATAGTCGGCGCCGGTCAGCACTGGCACCCACATGAAGATCGCGAAGGTGAGCATGCTCACAACGATGAGGACGAGCAGCGCCCCCAAGCCCCTGCGGATGACATAGCGGCCCATGTATGTCGGCCCGGTGTGGCCGGCGGGGATCCCGCCGGCCACACCGTTCCTTTCACCTTCCTTCGGTGAGCATGCTCTTCTCTATCTGGTTTCTACCCCAGATCACGCGCCGTCTGTCGTCCCGATGTTCACCCAGTCGTACAGACCGAAGAAGTTGGTCGAGTAGACGTTGGTAAGCCGCGCGTTGCGCCAGTAGACGCTCTTGGTCCACATGACCGGGACGTAGACCGCGTCACTCATGATCTGGTCGTCGACCTGCCGACCGATGGCGTCCCACTGGTCCGACTTCGCGGTGAGCGCCTGGTCGAGGAGCTGGTTGACCTTCGGGTCGTTCAGGTTGACGTAGTTGCTGTCCGCGGAGGGCAGGTTGGCCTTGCCGTGCGCGATCGAGTACCAGAACCCGTTGGTGGTCGGGAAGTCCGCACCCCAACCCGCGTCCATGAGCCCCAGCTTGTTGTTCTTCACGCTCGCCGGAGAACCGATGAACTGCGAGTAGTAGGTGTCGGCCTCGCCGGCCTTCAGCGTGACCTTAATGCCGGCGCGGGCCAGCGCCTCCTGCACAGCTGCCGATCGCGCTGCACCAGTGCCCTGGTTGACGTAGGCCATGTTGGTCTTGAACCCGCTGGGCTGCCCACACTGGTTCAGCTCATCCTTGGCCTTGTTGATGTCACCGGTGAAGTCGGCGCCGTTCGGGTACATGTTGGCCTTGTCGTCGTGGCCGGGCAGACCCGCCGGGGTTCCGCTGGGTGCGATGACCCCGGTGACCGCGCCACCGTAGGCCAGCCGCCACGCTTCCTTGTTGATCGCGTAGAACACCGCACGACGGCAGTGCACGTTGTCCAGCGGCTTGACGTCGGGCGCGACACCGAGGTACCGAAGCGAGCCGTCAACCGGGTTGTCGACGTACTTCTTCAGGTTCGGGTCGGCCAGCGCCTCGTTCTGGAAGGTCGGCTGCAAGTCGGCGTCCACCCGGGCGTCGAGGGTGCCGGCCTTTAGCCGCTGGTCGAGGTCGTCCAGGTTGGTGATGTAGTCGATCGTGATCTTGTCAAGCAGCGGCTTGCGGATCTGATCGGTCGCCTGATCCCAGTTGGTGTTGCGCTCGAACGTGATGCCCGTGTCCGCGTTGTACTGGGTGATCTTGAACGGACCGGACGAGACCGGGTGCTGGGTGTAGTTCTCTCCGTCGTCCTTGGCCTGCGGGATCGGCGAGGACGGACCCATCGCCATCAGGTAGTCGAACGATGCGTAGGGCCCACTCAGGTGGAAGGTGATCGTCTTGTCGTCCGGGGTCACCATCGACGGCTGGCCGTCGACTTTCGGCTCACCCTTCTTGTCCTTGTACGGACCCTGGTAGGTCGGGGTGCTGCCGTCCGGGCAGGTGTCGAGCAGGCAGAGGAAGTAGCCGGTCGGACCACCGTTGATCACGTCGGTCGCGTAGGCACGCTCGAGCGCATACTTGATGTCCTTGCTGGTGATCGGCGTGCCGTCGTCGAACTTGACGCCGTCGCGCAGCGTGTACTTCCAGGTCTTGAAGTCGGCGCTCCCCTCGCCAGCTTTGGTGGCCAGGTCAGGTACGACCGTCGCGGCCTTCTTCGGGTCCGGCGCGAAACCCATCAGCGTCCGCGCATAGAGCCGTTGTAGGTTCCAGACGTAGCCGTAATAGGCACGGGCCGGATCCCACGAGTCGGCGTCCGAGCCGGCACCCAGCTTGAGGGTTCCGCCCGGCTTCGTGTTCGGGTTAACGATCGTGGTCGTGGAGATGTTGAAGGCGGGAGCGGCACCAGTGCTGGTACCCCCGCCACTGTCATCGTCTCCACCACCACAGGCGGCCAGGACTAGCGCGCCGGCAGCAGCGACGGCGGCAAGCCTGGCCGAACGACGGAGGTTCGACATCGGGTTAGTCCACCTTCTCCTCGGGGTGGGTTCCGGGTCGCCGGTCGGCGCCCGGTCTCGGCTTCGGCCGAGACGTTTGCGTGGGGACAGGGCAGGCCGTCAACGACTCGACTTGGGGTCGATGGCGTCGCGCAGCCCGTCTCCGAACAGGTTGATGGAAAGGACAGCTATGAAGATCAACAGTCCAGGCGCGATCAGGTAGAGCGGATCGAGCCTGGAGATACCGGACGCGGCTGAGATCATCTGGCCGAGCGAAGCCGTCGGTGGCGAGATACCGACGCCGAGGTAGGACAAGCCCGCCTCGGTGAGGATGTTCGTGGGGAAGAGCAGGGTCGCATAAACGAGGATCGGCGCGACCAGGTTAGGCAGCAGTTCCTTATAGAGGACGCGAGAACTCCGTGCGCCCAGGCTGCGGGCAGCCTCGACGAACTCCCGTTCTCGCAAGGAGATCACCTGCCCGCGCATGATCCGTGCCGGGTACGCCCAACCGAAGACGCCGATAACGAAGATCATTCCAGCGACGCTGAGTGAGTTGCCCGAGAATGGGCCGATGTTGTCCACCTGGCGGATGATCACAAGCAGCGCGATCGAGAAGAGCACGATCGGGAATGCCAGCGTGATATCCATCAGCCGGGACAGGAACGTGTCAACCCAGCCGCGGAAGTAACCCGCGGCAATGCCGCCGAGTACGCCAAGGCCGACTGCAAGGACCGTCGCGGCCCCGGCGATGAACAGCGAGACCTGCAGGCCGACGATCAAGCGATCCATGATGTCGCGGCCATTCAGTGGCTCGACCCCCAGAGGGTGCGAAAAGCTCGCGCCACCCAAGTGGCCGTCGGGCATCGAGTTCTCTGGATTCAGCGCATCGGTATTGCTCTGGTTGGGATGAATCCAACCGAAATGCTGCAGCGGCCATGCCGCGAGGGCGATGAGGATCAGAATCAGCGCCACGATGCCGCCGGCCATCGCGACGCGGTCCTTGCGGAGCCTTGCCCAGGCGATCTGGCCAAGTGAACGCCCCTCGATCCGACGCTCGCCCTCTCCGATGGTCTCGAGCGGCACCTCCTCGAGCGTGCCTGGACTCACGGTCATGCGCTCATAGTCCCTTCCGGACGTCACGTGACGCGGCACGACGCCTTGTGGACGTATGTACCGGGCACCCGGACGCTACGTTGCAGGCGGGGATCCTGCATATGTCGCGTACTCGGTTGTCGTTGATTTGTGACCGACTGGTTGCGTTTGTGTATTCAGGTGTAATCCCGGATCGCGGTGTCCACTGCAGCCTCTACCAGCGGGCTTTACCTTTGCTTTGCACGTGCTTTTGGTAATTCTTGATTTCCTGCCACTTCACGGGCGTTGGAGAAATCGGCGTCGCGACATGTCGGTTATGTCTGCGGCCTCGCCGCCTCCGTCGTTTCGGCGAAACCGCCTTCCCGAGGAGAGAACGTGTGCCCACCGATCTCGTGAGATCGGCTATCCGCGGCGTTTGGCGCCAAGTGGTGGGAACCCCGCGGGGGCGTGGTTACGTACCGTCGCTGACGCCCATGTTCACCCAGTCGTACAGACCGAAGAAGTTGGTCGAGTAGACGTTGGTGAGCCGCGGGTTGCGCCAGTAGACGCTCTTGGTCCACATGATCGGGAGGTAGACCGCGTTAGCCATGACCGCGTCGTCGACCTGCCGACCGATGCTGTTCCACTCGCTTTGCGGAGCACTGTTCGACTTGTTGAGGAGCTCGTTGACCTTCGGGTCGTTCAGGTTCACGTAGTTGCTGTCGGACGAGGGGAGATTTGCGCTGCCGGCAGCGATCGAGTACCAGAAGCCCACGGTGGTCGGGAAGTCCGCACCCCAACCCGCATCCATGAGCCCCAGCTTGTTGTTCTTCACGCTCGCCGGGGAACCGATGAACTGCGAGTAGTAGGTATCGGCCTCGCCCGCCTTGGGCGTGACCTTGATGCCGGCCCGGCCGAGCGCTTCCTGCACTGCCGCGGCACGTGCCGCGCCGGTGCCCTGGTTGACGAAGGCCAGGTTCGTGCTGAACCCGTTGGGCTGACCGCACTGCGACAGCTCGGACTTGGCCTTGTTGATGTCACCGGTGAAGTCGGCACCGTTCGGGAACATGTTGGCTTTGGAGTCGTGACCGGGCAGGGCGGCCGGCGTCGGGCTGGGCGCAATGTCGCCGGTGACCGAGCCACCGTAGGCCAGCCGCCAGGCTTCCTTGTTGATGGCGTAGAACACGGCCTGCCGGCAGTGGATGTTGTCCAGCGGCTTGACGTCAGGCGAGACACCGAGGTACCGAAGCGAGCCGTCGACCGGGTTGTCGACGTTCTTCTTCAGGCTCGGGTCCGCCAGCGCCTCGTTCTGGAACGTCGGCTGCAGGTCGGCGTCCACCCGGGCGTCAAGCGTGCCAGTCTTCAACCGCTGGTCGAGGTCGTCCAAGTTCGTGATGTAGGTGATCTCGATGCGGTCGGCCTTCGGCTTGCGGATCTGGTCGGTCGCCTGATCCCAGTTGGTGTTGCGCTCGAACGTGATGCCGGTGTCCTTGTTGTACTGGGTGATCTTGAACGGACCGGACGAGACCGGGTTCTGGGTGTAGTTCTCGCCGTTGTCCTTGGCCTGCGGGATCGGCGAGGACGGCCCCATCGCCATCAGGAAGTCAAACGACGCATAGGGCTGGGTGAGATGGAAGATGATGGTCTTGTCGTCCGGGGTCTCCATCGACGGCTTGCCATTGACCTTCGGCTCACCCTTCTTGTCCTTGTACGGACCCTTGTAGGCCGGGGTGCTGCCATCCGGGCAGGTGTCGAGCAGACACAGGAAGTAGCCGGTCGGACCGCCGTTGATCACGTCGGTCGCGTAACCACGCTCGATCGCGTACTTGATGTCCTTGCTGGTGATTGGCGAGCCGTCCTGGAACTTGACGCCGTCGCGCAGCGTGTACTTGAAGGTCTTGAAGTCGGCGCTCGACTCACCAGCTTTGGTGGCCAGGTCGGGCACGACCGTCGCTGCCTTCTTCGGGTCCGGCGCGAACCCCATCAGCGTCCGCGCATAGAGCCGCTGGAGATTCCAGCAGAACCCGTAGTAGGCCCGGGCCGGATCCCACGAGTCGCAGTCAGAACCGGCGCCGAGCTTAATGGTTCCGCCGGTCTTGTCCGACGGATTGATGATCGTGGTGGTGGAGATGTTGAACGCGGGTGCAGCGCCCGACGAGGTGCCGTCTCCCCCGCTGCTGCCTCCACCACCGCAGGCGGCCAGGACCAGTGCGCCGGCAGCAGCGACGGCGGCAAGCTTGGCCGAACTACGGACGTTCCTCATTTAGTTGGACCGCCTTCCCTGGGTCACCTCCGGCCGCCCGGGTGGCAGCCGGACTCGGCAAACGGTCCCTTACGGCCCGACGGACAGTTGTGCCAAGCAAGTAACCGCACGGTATGGCGGGATTCGTGAGATCTAATATTGCCGGAAAGGGTTGTCGTCAATTCGTGACCCGGAAGTTGTCTTTGCGCCAAAGGAGCGAATTTCAGGACCGATCGACAGATGCGGCGATTGACGAGCAGGTTTTGCCTTATCTTTACGCTCTAATGAGGAATACTTTGAGGGACCGCTACTTTGCCGGAGTTTTGCATTCCACTTACTCATCCGTGAGGGACGGAATGCCACCGCTACGGTTGCGTCGCTCCCGCTCCTTGGCATTAAGCATGACTTTGCGCAAACGTACGGCCGCCGGGCTCACCTCAACGCACTCGTCGTCACGACAGAACTCAAGCGCCTGCTCCAGGGAGAGAAGCCGCGGCGGGATGAGCCGCTCGAGCTCCTCGCCCGTGGAGGAGCGGATGTTTGTCAGCTTCTTCTCTTTGGTCGGGTTCACATCGATGTCGTCGGCCCGTGGGTTCTCGCCGACGATCATCCCCCCGTACACCTCGGTCCCTGGACCAACGAAGAGCGTGCCCCGCTCCTGCAGGTTGAACAATGCGTACGAGGTGACGGTGCCCCGCCGGTCGGACACGAGCGCCCCAGTCGGCCGGGTCCGCAGCTCGCCATGCCATGGTTCGTAACGCTCGAAGACGTGGTGGAGCAGCCCGGTTCCCCGCGTCTCGGTGAGGAACTCGGTACGGAAGCCGATCAGACCACGGGCGGGGACGACATACTCCATGCGCACCCATCCGGTGCCGTGGTTGACCATCTGCTCCATTCGGCCCTTGCGCAGGCCCAGCAGTTGGGTGACCACGCCAACATAATCTTCTGGGACATCGACGGTGAGCCGCTCCATCGGTTCCCACCGGCGCCCGTCGACCACCTTCGTTATTACTTGGGGCCGGCCGACCGTCAGCTCGAAACTCTCGCGTCGCATGAGCTCGACGAGGACGGCCAGCTGCAGCTCCCCGCGACCCTGAACCTCCCAGGTATCCGGCCGCTCCGTCGCCAGCACACGCAGCGAGACGTTCCCCACAAGTTCCGCATCGAGCCTGCTCCTGATCAGACGGGCGGTCAGCTTCGTGCCGGACTGACCGGATAGGGGGGAGGTGTTGACCCCGATGGTCATCGAGATTGACGGCTCATCGACCGTGATCAGCGGCAGCGGCTGCGGATTGTCGGGATCACTGAGCGTCTCACCGATCGTGATCTCGGGGATTCCCGCGATCGCGATGAGGTCTCCTGGGCCCGCCTGCTCCGCCGGCACCCGGTCCAGCGCCTCGGTCATCAACAGCTCCGCAATGCGCACCCGCTCGACCGAACCATCTGCCCGACACCAGGCGACCATCTGGCCTTTGCGCATCCAACCGGCATGAATGCGGCACAGGGCCAGCCGGCCTAGGTATGGGGAGGCATCCAGGTTGGTGACATGAGCCTGCAGCGGGGCGTCCGCGACATAGGCGGGCGCGGGGATTGTCGCGAGGATTGTCGAGAACAGCGGCTGCAGATCCGCCGAATCGGGCATCGCCCCATCAGTCGGCTGGTGAAGAGAGGCTCTGCCGGCTTTAGCAGATGCATAGACAATGGGGAAGTCGATCTGTGATTCATCCGCGTCGAGGTCGAGGAAGAGCTCATAGGTGTCGTCGACGACCTTCTTAATCCGCGCGTCGCGTCGATCGACTTTGTTGACGACCAGCACAACGGGCAGCCGTTTCTGCAGGGCTTTCCGCAAGACGAACCTGGTCTGGGGCAGCGGCCCTTCCGACGCATCTACGAGCAGAAGGACACCGTCGACCATTTCGAGCGCGCGCTCCACTTCGCCGCCAAAGTCCGCGTGGCCTGGTGTATCGACGATGTTCAGCGTCACTGTCCCGCCGCCCGCCGCATCGGTGGCGCGATAGCGGACCGCAGTGTTCTTGGCGAGGATCGTGATGCCCTTTTCACGCTCGAGATCCATCGAGTCGAGCACCCGATCCGCGACGTCCTGGTTGGCGCGGAATACTCCTGATTGCCAGAGCATCGCATCGACCAGTGTCGTCTTGCCGTGGTCCACATGAGCGACGATGGCGATGTTGCGCAGGTCGGGACGGACGGGCACGGCGCACTCCGGGTCGACCAAAGAAGTGCCGCCAGCTTAATGCGATGGGTTAGCTGCTGAGCGGCTGCGATTCCCCGGCCGCCTGAGCTGGAATCGTGGCGGTAGCCGGAGCCGGCGCGGTCACTCGGCGCCTCATCAGCCGACTGCCTTGAATCGCAAGCTCAGCCAACCCCCAGCCGGCCAGCCCGGCCACAGTCACCACCAAGATCGAGGCAGACCGGGTGAACAGCCCGCTGACCATCCCAGCGATCCCGATGCAGAGGGCGGCCGAAGCGGGCCGAATTACCCACGCGGCCGCGCGCTGCCGGACCAGTGCGGCGCCGCGGTGCCGGCTGCTCCAGCCGAGCCCCGCCAGGAGGAGCAGTGCGCCCAGGCCGGACAGGCCCACGGTCTCGGCGTACCACCGTGACGTGTCGATCAGCGGGCTCGCCGTTGTCTCGGCCGACAGCCCGGCGGCGCTGGCGTGGACAAAATCGCCACGCCACAGACGCAGCGTGAGTCGATCTCCCGGGTGCAGGATCGACCAGAGATCGCCGCCATCGGCGAGCACGATTTCGGGTCCGCTCACATCGTTGATCTGCACAGCCTGCTCATCGGCGGCGAACACCCGATTGACTGCATGTTTGCCGGCGACGGTGGCGGAGACCTCGACCCAGCAGTCGCCGCTCGGATCCGCTCCGCATGCGCTGGCATTCGTATAGGCATTCCGCTCGGCCAGGCCACGGCCGAACAGGACAGCCGTGGCGGCAGCGGCCAGCACGAGGCAGGCGCCGACGATGACACACAACTGCGCCCACCGCGGACGGCGTGAAGGCTGTGCGGCCACGACCCCGCAGTGTGCCATGAGCCATCGGTAACCGGCACCTTAATTCCGATGCGTTGCCGAGCCGATATCGACGGTCTCCGCAACCTCGAGCGCGGCACATCCGGTGCGTCCCCGCCGCCGCCCGAAGGTGCGCCGTGCCTCCTCCAGGAGGCAGTCGCAGTTGCCGAATCCGGCCCCCGCCGCGACAGTGAGCGATCTCACCCCGCCATGTCCTGGCGAAAGATCGGAGAACGCGGCAGACTGCCCTCGGGCCTGGGCAGATCGGACAGCGTTGCGCGCCTCGCTCAAGCGGTCGTCGGTCGTCGGCGAGCCCGCCCGCAGCGCTGAGTTGGGTCTTCCTGACCCCTGTGCCTCACCTGGTCGAGCCGGAGCCTACGCTCTGTCCGCTCGGTGTCGACCACGCCGTGAGCTCCAGATCGATCATTCGGAGGCCTCCGCACATGGCCGCGGAAACCGTGACTCAGGCAAAACGGGCAGCGATCGCAGAGCGGACCCTGCGTACCGATCAATGGTGGGTTTTGCCGGCGATCACGGTCGCAGCCTTGGTCGCGTTTGGCATCTATGCGACATTGCGGGCATTCCAGAACAAATACTACGTTGCTAAGCCGCTGGTCTCGCCGTTCTATTCACCATGTCTGGCGGACAACTGCGTAGAGGGCAGCTTCAAAGTGCCGATCATCGGGGAATGGTGGAAGCTCTCGCCAGCCCTCCTGGTCCTGCCCATCCCACTCGGCATCCGGCTGACGTGCTACTACTACCGCAAGGCCTATTACCGCTCGTTCTGGCTGTCTCCCCCCGCCTGCGCGGTTGCCGAGCCGCACAAGAAGTACTCAGGCGAAACCCGCTTCCCGCTGATCTGGCAGAACATCCACCGCTACTTCCTTTATCTGGCTCTGATCGTCAACGTCATCCTGTTCATCGATGCGGTGTTCGCATTCAGGAACGAGGACGGCGAGTGGGGTCACATGAGCGTCGGGACCCTGGTCCTCCTGGTCAATGCGATCTTGCTGGGTCTCTACTCGGTGTCGTGCCATTCGTGCCGGCACATCGTCGGCGGGCGGCTCAATTCGTTCTCCAGGCATCCGGCCCGATACTGGATGTGGAACCAGGTGTCGAAGCTCAACGCGCGGCACATGCCGCTGGCATGGGTATCGATGATCGTGGTCGCCCTCGCCGACCTGTACGTCCTCCTCGTTGCCAGGGGCACGATCTCCAACCCGTACTTCTTCTGACAGGGGTCACACGCCGCGATGTCCGATCTGGAACGACACAGCTACGACGTGATCGTCGTTGGCGCCGGAGGAGCCGGGCTGCGGGCGGCAATCGCCGCTCACGATGCCGGGGCACGTACCGCGATTGTCTGTAAGTCACTGCTGGGCAAGGCCCATACGGTCATGGCAGAAGGCGGGATCGCCGCAGCCATGGGCAACCTCTGGCCCGAGGACAACTGGCAGATCCATTTCCGCGACACGATGCGCGGCGGAAAGATGCTCAACAACTGGCGGATGGCCCAGCTGCATGCCCAGGAGGCGCCCGCCCGGGTCTGGGAACTCGAAGAGTGGGGGGCGCTTTTCGACCGCACGAAGGAAGGGCTGATTTCCCAGCGTGACTTCGGCGGGCATCGCTATGCGCGGCTCGCGCACGTCGGTGACCGCACCGGGCTCGAGATGATCCGCACGCTTCAGCAACACGCCGTCGCCCTCGGCATCGACGTGTTCATGGAGTGCACGGTCACTCAGCTGCTCCGGGATGCCGCCGGACCTGAGCCACGAATTGCCGGCGCCTTCGCCTATTGGCGGGAGACCGGGAAGTTCGTCCTGTTCGAGGCGCCCGCCGTCGTCCTCGCCACCGGTGGCATCGGTAAGTCGTACAAGGTGACATCCAACTCCTGGGAGTACACCGGTGACGGCCACGCGCTCGCACTCCGCGCCGGTGCGTCCCTCATCAACATGGAGTTCGTGCAGTTTCATCCAACCGCGATGGTGTGGCCCCTATCCGTACAGGGCCTCCTCGTCACCGAGTCCGTTCGGGGTGACGGCGGCGTCCTGCGCAACTCGGAGGGCCGCCGCTTCATGTTCGACTACATCCCTGAGTTCTTCAAAGCGGAAACG
>JBKPTD010000241.1:0-33165 GCA_046735375.1 Actinomycetota bacterium
CCGCGTGCAACCGGGCTTCAGTGAGAAGAAGCTCGGTTACCGCAGCTTCCTCGAGTTCTGCAAGGCGGCAGCGGCCAGCGGAGTGGTCCGCCTCAGATGGGACCCCGACGCCGACGATTACCTGCTCACCGCCCAGCCGGAGCGCTGACGACGCCGGTGCCCGGGGTCAGACGTCGTCACCGCCCCGCGACCGCTCTGGGCATCCGGCGGCCAGGGACCGTAATCCGACCGCATCCGAAGAGCGCCGCCCCGCGTAGAACACCGTCCAGGGGGCCGTGCCGTTGGCCAGGACTCCCTGCCTCGGTGACACCTGGTGGAGACGGTTAAGACCACCGGTTTTCATTGCTCTCGCCCAAGTGCAGTCGGACGGCGATCTGGTTCCTAGAGCGGCTTGCCCAGACGCGACGGGTGGCCTCGCGCCCCGGCTTCGGTGTGTCAATCCAGGTGGGGGCCGACCATGGTGGCGTTCGGCCAGGCCGCACGACGCGGCAAGATTGCTGACCGCCCTTCCGGGAAGCGACTCGTCATCAGGTTTCGCTCCCAGAACAACGGGTCACCGGCGGCGAAACCACCGGCAAACTGCCGGAAATCTTCCTGTCCAAACACCTCCACACATGGGGGAATTGGACGACCAAAACTGGTGTCTGCATGCAAGGCGAGGGAGCAACCGATGAGCAGCGTCATCTGGCACGTAACGATGTCGCTGGACGGCTTTATCGCCGGGCGGGACGGTGCGATGGACTGGGTGGTTGCCCAGTGGAGCGAGGGCGGCGAAAGGACCCGCGACATCGAGGTGCAGCGCAGCACCGTCGCGGACGAGGTGCTGCGGCGCGCCGGAGCGATCCTCGGCGGCCGCCGCTGGTACGACGTCGCTGTTGGCAAGTTCGGCGGCTATAACGGGATCTACGCAGGGCAGTGGACCGGGCCGGTGTTCGTGCTCACGCACCGGCCACCCAACGCCGATCACCATCCGGCGATCACCTTCCTTTCCGGTGACCTGACCGATGCTCTCGCCACGGCTACCGGCGCGGCAGCCGGCAAGGATGTCATCGTCTTCGGGGCCAACCTCGCGGTGCAGTGCCTGCGCGCTGGCTTGCTCGATGAGATCGTGATCCACCTGGTGCCGGTCCTGCTGGGCAACGGCGTCCGCCTCATCGACACGCCGGACCTTAGCCCGGTCGCCCTCGAGCGGACACTGGTCGCGACCTCTGGTCAGATCACCGACTTGCGGTTCGCCGTCCGGCGCAAGTGACAACCCTCGCGCCAACGGCGCCCGACAGCTCCGACGTCCTCACTGGGCATGTCGCCGGACCTGTTGAGTTGCCGGGTTCAGGTCTCACAGACCACTTGCTGTCCAGTCCAGCAACGAGAAGAGCATCCCGATGAGCGTGATCATGTCCGTGTCCAAACGGCTGCCCGCCTAAGACTGGGGTCTTCTAAGGCCGCCCGCCAAGCCTGGCTCAACCCAGCGACCGCGGCAGCGAGTGGACCAACGCGGGCAGCATCGACGTTCAGCATCGAAGTGCACCAGCTACACGATACCTAGCGGACCGGTGGGCGATGCTGCGCGACCAGCATCCCCACCGAGAGGTTCCGCCTGGCGCAGTGCCGTTTGACTATGAGGTCAAGCGCCGCACCAACCAAGCGCTTCTGCGCGTCGGTCTGTCGCGGCTTCGGAGGTCGGCGGCGTAGTCACGTCTTGTGCCCAGGACGCGAAGGTGAGCGCGCCCCAGGTCGGCAGCGCGGCGGTCGTGTTTGCTCTATCGCTGACGTGCCGGCAGACGGGCGAAGAACTCGCGCAGATCTTGGACCAGCAGGTCCGGCGCTTGGCGGGCGGCATAGTGGCCGCCGCGGCCATAGACGTTCCAGGACACGATGTGGGCGCCTTGACACTCGGCCAGGCGCGGTCTGACGGCCAGTCGTTGGGGCACTGGGCCAGGCCGAGCGGCACGGTCAGACCAGGCGGGATGGTCGCCGGGCCGTTCGGGGGCTGCTGCCGGTCCTCCTCGGCGTAGATGCGCGGGGCCGACCCGGCGGTGCCGGTCAGCCAGTGGATCGTAACGTGGGTGAGCAGCGCATCCGGGTCGAGGTCAGCCATGGCCTGGCTGTTCCACGCCAGCAGCCCGACCGGGGAATCGGCCAGGGCGTGGGCCAGCGTCTGCGGCTGAGCGGCGTGGACGTGACTGTAGGAGGCGTTGCGGACCTCGCCGGGCGCGGCCGGGAACACCTGGGTCACCTGCACGGCGGCCATCTCCTCCGGCGCGGACCGTCCCAGCTCGGGCGGGCGTGATGAACAGGCCCCAGTCGTTGCCGGCCGCGCCGTAGCGCTCGTAACCCAGTCTGCGCATCAGACGGCCCGGGCGCGGGCGATGCGGCGCGGGCCCCACCCCCACGTCCGGCGTCGGCCCAGACCAGCCGAACCCTGGCAGGGAAGGGATCACCAGGTCGAAGGCGATACCGGGGCCCAGGCCGTGGCTGCGCGGGTCGCTCAGCGGCCCGATCACGTCCAGGTACTCGGCGACCGAGCCCGGCCAGCCGTGGCTGAGCACGAGCGGTAGCGGACCGGGCTCGCGCGAACTGACGTGCAAGAAGTGCACGTTGGTCCCGTCGATGGTGGTGGTGAACTGCGGGTGCTCGTTAATCCGGCTCTCCCACGCACGCCAGTCGTAGCATTGGCGCCAGTGCGCAACCAGCCGCTGGACGAACGCGAGGGAGACGCCATACCCCCTGCCGCCGCCGCACGGCTCCGGTGCCCACCGGGCCCTGTTCAGCCGGTCGCGTAGGTCAGCCAGCACGCTGTCCGGGACACGATGCGGAACGGCCGAAGCTCCTCGCCTTGACAGTCAGCTGCGTCTTCCTGTCCGACGGAGCTCCACCCTGGCCGCTGCACCCCCCCCGCCCCGCTGGGACGGGACGCCTCGGACACTAGACCTGGCGCATCCCTATACAACTCCGCTGCTGCCCGTGGCGTGCTGAGCAGTGGTCAAGGCCATCCACGTCCTTCAAACTCGTGAGATCGCAGGATGAAAACGCTCAATGACCCAGTGGAATACCAGGTTGTCAAACTGCGGGAACGCATGATCGACAGCCATTGCCGGCAAGCATTTCCGGGACCTACCGGCCAGCACGGGCTAGACGTCAAAGCGGCGTTCTCAGGTGCCGTCCAGCTGCCCCGGCCGGATCAGCCCGGCCTCATAGGCGACGATCACGGCCTGCACCCGGTCGCGGAGCTGAAGCTTGTCGAGGATGTGGCCGACGTGGGTCTTCACGGTGCTCTCCCCGAGGAACAGTGTCCCTGCGATCTCCGCGTTGGACAGTCCTCGAGCCACTAGCCGAAGGACATGGGTTTCCCGGTCGGTGAGAACCCCGAGCCGACGGGCCGCTGACGCTCCCGGCGGGCGTTGCCGGACAAACTCCTCCACTAGCCGGCGGGTCACTGAGGGTGCCAGCAGCGCCTCCCCCGCTGCGGCGACTTCGACCGATCGGACCAGGTCCTCCGGCGGCACGTCCTTGAGCAGGAATCCGCTCGCACCGGCGGTCAGCGCGTCGTAGACGTACTCGTCGAGGTCGTAGGTGGTGAGGATCACCACCCGTGGAGGCGTCGATGATCCGAGTGCGGTGATCCGGCTGGTGGCCACGATGCCATCCATCCTGGGCATACGGATGTCCATCAGCACGACGTGTGGGCCGAGCGCGCGGGCAAGCTCCACGGCCTGCACGCCGTCCGCTGCCTCAGCCACCACAGCCATGTGCTCCTGCGCCTCGATGATCATGCGGAAGCCCGCTCGCAGCAGTGCTTGATCGTCGGCGATGAGCACGCGGATGGTCACGGCAGCCTGGCCTCGGCCGGGCTCTCGCGTGCGTAGGCAGAGTTCCCCACGGTATGCGCCTCCACGGGCAGCTTGGCATGCACCCGGAAGCCGCCCCCCTGCGCTGGGCCAGCGGTGAGGTAACCACCGACTAGGGCGGCACGCTCACGCATCCCGATCAGGCCCTGTCCGCCGGTCGGGTCGGGTACAGCCCCAGGGCCGTCGTCGACCACGATCACGTCGATCGCCCGGTCGGTACGTCGGACCAGCAAGTCCACCGCGGCGCCCGGAGCGTGCTTCATCACGTTGGTCACGGCCTCCTGCACGATCCGGTAGGCCGACAGATCCACCATTGCCGGCAGCGCCTCGAGGCTTCCCTCCATCCTGACTTCGATGCTGAGCCCCGACTCACGTGCGCGGGCCACCAGCGCATCGAGCTGGGCCAGGCTGGGCTGCGGTCCCCGGCCAGGCCCTTCCTGGTCTGCCCTTCTGAGGATCCCGAGCAGCGTACGGAGCTCAGCCAAGGTCGTGCGGGCGGTGCGCTCGATAAGTCCGAACGCCTCGGTCGCCTGTTCGGGGCGCTGCTGCGCAGTGGTTCGAGCCGCCCCCGCCTGAACCGCGATGACACTCACGTTGTGGGCAACAACGTCGTGCAACTCGCGGGCGATACGAGCGCGTTCGGCCTCGGCGGCCCGACGAGCATGGTCCTGTTGGTCCCGTTCCAGCCTGGCCGCCCGCTCCTCAAGCTGGGACAGGTACGCCTGTCGCGTTCGGGCGCGGTCGCCGAAGACCCAAGCCACACCCGACCCCACGGCCGCCACGCCGAGATGGCCGACCCCGGCCTCGCCGGTGGTCAGCACGACGGCAAAGGCGAGGAGCAGACCGCCAAGTGCGGCGACCCCGGCGACCAGGCGAACGCGACGATCGCCGTACAGCGCGGCGGATCCCACACCAAACAGCAACCCGACCGCGTTGGGTTCGGCGTTTCCGAAGATCGCCGGAAGGGCGAATGCCGCGGCGAGCACGCCGAGCACTGGCCCAGGATGGCTGCGCCGCCATAGGAGAGGCACGGTCCCGAACGGGAGAGTGGCCAGGCCGATCGCCACCGGTTTGGTCCCGACGACAGCGGCATGGACCACGGCGGGCAGCGACAGACCCAGCGCAGTACCAAGCACTATCCAGTCGCGCTGTGCCGGGGTGAAGCGCCCGACCGCCCACAGTCCGCCTCGCGGCGAACTCTCCGGCTCCACGGCCTCCACCATAACCGCAGGCCACCACGGCGGAGGCGGCCGACGCATCCACCTGGCTGGGGATTACTCCGCCTCGAAAATCCCCCTCCAGCGTGAGGCGAGACCGCCCGAGGGTCGAGGGCGGTGCGCTTGCCCAGACCTACGTTCGGATTTACCGAACACGCCCGAGGACGGAAGGAAGGACGGTTCCATGGCCGTGATCCAGGTGCGCGGGCTGACCAAGCGGTTCGGTCCGGTAGTGGCTGTCGATCGGTTGAGCTTCGAGGTCAATCGGGGCACTGTCGTGGGCTTCCTCGGACCGAACGGCGCCGGAAAGACCACCACTCTCCGGGCGCTTCTCGGCTTGGTGCGACCAACCGATGGCACCGCGACCATCAACGGGAAGGCCTACACCGATCTGCCGGAACCGCTCAGGCATGTGGGAGCCGTGCTCGAGGCATCGAGCTTCTATCCGAGCAGGCGGGCCCGCAACCACCTGCGGGTGCAGGCGATGGCCGGTGGCATCGACCCGGTGCGGGTGGATGAAGCTCTCAAGCTCGTAGGGCTCGAAGCCGCCGCGGGCCGGCGGGTTGGTGGGTTCTCATTGGGCATGCGCCAGCGTCTGGGCATCGCCACTGCTTTGCTCGGCGATCCCGAGGTGCTGATCCTGGACGAGCCGGCCAACGGCCTCGACCCGGAGGGGGTCCGGTGGCTTCGCGACCTGGTCAGAGGCCTTGCTGAGGAAGGCCGAACAATCCTGGTATCCAGCCACATTCTTGCCGAGGTCGCCCAGACCGTGGACAGCGTGGTCATCATCGACCGGGGCCGGCTGGTCGCCCAGTCCTCGCTTGAGGATCTGACCGCGGGAACCCGGCGAGTGGTCCGGGTCAGGACCCCCCGCGCGGACGACCTCGCCGACGCGCTGGGTCGCGACGCTGTTCGGGTGGAACGGGTCGCCTCCGACCGGCTCCAGATCACCGGTGCTTCCACCGAGCGGGTCGGCATCCTCGCCGCTCAGCTCGGCATCCCGATCCTGGAGAGCACGACCGAAGCGGCCAATCTCGAGGACATCTTCTTCCAACTCACTGCGACAGCGACCCAGCAGGAGGTGTCTCGATGACCCGGTCTGTTCGAACCGAGCTGCTCAAGCTTCGCACCATCCCGCTCCCTCTCGGTCTGCTGGTCACGGCGGCGGGACTAACTGCGCTGGTCACGGTCCTGGGGGCTGCCGGGGCGGGCGGATCGGGGCATATGGCACCGCCTCCCCTCAACACCGCAGCCGGCCTCACCGAAACACTCAACAGGACCGGATTCGCCATGCTCGTGTCCGCAGTCTTGGGAGTCACGATTGCAAGCGGCGAGTTCCGTCACGAGACTGCCACCGCCACCTACCTTGCCACCCCAGACCGGGTCAGGGTCCTGCTCGCCAAAACAGCGGTAGCGACGGGCGTCGGCATGCTATTTGGTCTGGTCGCGGCCAGCCTCACCACCGGAATCAGCCTGGCCTTCGTGGCCGCCAAGGGCTACGACGTCGCGCTCGCCTGGGGAACCATTGCCCGGTTCGCGGCCGGAGCGATCCTCGGCTCCGGGCTTCTGGCCGCGATCGGGGTGGGCCTGGGATCGCTGCTTCGCAGCCAGCTCGCGGCCATTGTCACAGTGTTCGCCTGGGGCCTGGTTGTCGAGCAAGTCATCGGCGGGCTGTTCGACTCCGCGCAGCCCTATCTGCCCTACACCGCCGCAACCACCATGGCTGGAGCGTCACTCTCGGACGCGACAGCAATCCCGTTCGCCGCCGCAGCCGTACTCATCGCCGGCGTCGCAGCCCTCATGGCCGCAGCGGCATCGCGAACCACAGTTCAGGCCGACATCGCCTAACCGCCGCATCGCACCAGGTCGCCTGGCGATGCAACAGGAAGAAAATACACGTGGCCAAGACAGCGACTTTCGAAGAAAGCCCGGCAACGCACTTCGACCGCGGCCGGAAGAAGTACACAGACGATCACGACCGCGGCGAGACCGCACTCAAACCGGACGGGTGGCTCACCACGGTTCTGCGCCCGGCGGGAACGCTGAACCAGCCTGCACTCCACCGGCTCGGCGAAGCGCTCGCCCACCTCGCCACGACTAGCGACATGGTCATCGTCGACTTGACCGCAGTAAAAGCCGCGCCGCAGGCGCTAGCCAAGACCTTGCAGGCTCCGGCCATCGAGCTCCAACAGCCGGGGAAATGCCTGCTGCTGATCGGCGCTCCAGCAGACCTGATGGCCGAACTGGACCGCGCCGCCGTCAGCGTCGCCGTGCTCGACGAATGAGCCGCACCAGCCAGGGTGGGGTAGCGCTTGGACGTCGCTCAACCTGGCTTTGCCGGATCGGCGCGCACAAACTCACGGACGGCGCCTGCGAAGGGCGCGACGCCCAGGCGGCGATATGACGCGTGGATTCCTTACGTGGTCGACCATTCAGCGGAAAGCCTGATACGGGCGGGTCGTCCGTCTCCAAGTCCAGCACTCCGGCTTGAGTCAGAAGCACTGCAATGTAGTTGGCCGTCGGCCTTGGAACGTGTTGCTTGAGGTACCCATCCAGGGTGTCTGGATTACATGCTTAATCTGCTCGCTGTGTGGGCTGCCGAAGGATCGGCGCCTCGTGCGAGAGCCCGCTTGGGGAGCCCGGCCAACACCGCCCGGACCCCAATTGGATGCCGAGGATGGTCCTCGCAGGCCCCCGGCAAGCCGGCGCTAGTAGGTTCTGCGGACCGTCGACTCTGCGCGCGCCGAGGTGGCTGCGGACGGGGATCGTATGTCGATCCGTGTGCTGGTGACTGGCGAACTTGCGCGATATCGGCACTTCGGTGCGGCTGAGTGATGCACCTTTGCTCAGCGCTCACGTGGTGCTCAGCGCGTTCTCGTACCTGGACGGCAGCCTGCTCGTGTCTCAAACATAGAGCCACAACTCCGTGAACTCCTGGTCGACCATCCATCGGGTGTGTGCGCCGACATCGATCCTGGCCGCTCTTCCGGGGGTCAACTCGAGCGGCGCTCCTCCGTTGACCTCCAGCTGGCCGCTGCCGGACAGGACCAGGATGATCTCCGTATGGTCCAGCTCGACCTCGATCGGACCGAGGCCACTGCGCCCGGGTCTCCACAGCCCCGCCTGTACGTTCGGCCGGTCCACCAACATGGCCACCTGCCCACCGGTCTCTTCATCGTGTTCCCAGACCTGGTCCGCAACCAGCCAGGTCGTCAGGCCAGCACCGGGTGTGGGCTGGTCGGCCATCAACGCACTCCGTTCGCTTATGAGTCCGCTTAGAATGCCGACTCTCGAGCGATCGAGCACGCAGTATCGGCACGTCTGCGCCGTCCGCCTCCGCGCTCATCACCGCCTGATCGCGCGTGTGGTAGATCAGTGGGGCCACTTCTGGGCATTTCTTGACCGATGAGGTCGCCACCCAGGTGGGAGCCGGCCCAGCGTCGAACGTCAGGGAGCAAGGATGCGCAACGAGGCCATGGAGCCGCTGGACGTCCTGGTTGGATCGTGGCGCACGACGATGCGGAACGCGTGGTTCCTGGAACCAGCCGACCAGACTGTGCCAGGTTCGGCGACCGTGGAGTGGCTCGGCGACGCGTTTGTGGTCTTCCGGTGGACGATGGGGGGCGATGTTGGACCGGCCACGAGTGAGATGGTCTTGGTTCTCGGTCGCAGCGATGCGCGCGACGCCTACACCGCCCTCTACCACGACGAACGAGGTGTCTGCCGGTCTTTGCCATGACTTTCGACGGTTCGCACTGGAACCTGACTCGCGAAGACCCGGACATGTTCCAGCGGTTCATCGCTGACGTCGGGCCAGACCGGATCGCGGGTCGATGGGAAGCATCAGACGATCGCGGATCAACGTGGCGCAAAGACTTCGACCTCATCTTTGACCGGGCCTAGCACCGCCACCTGCGGCTCCGACCGGTCACCCGATACCTGGCGCCTTGACCGCCACTCGGGGATCACTGTGTGCGCGGGTACGTCGGCAACAATGTTGCTGGCCGCGTGCCGAATGGCCGAGTGGGACAGGAAGCCGGCATCGAGTTGTTACGGATGGCACACGCCCGCACATCGCCGGCAGATGCGGGCGTTGCGAGGCTCAGCCGATGCGCTCGGCCAGCGAGACGATGATCCCCTCCGGCCCCCGGACGTAGGCCATCCGCCAAGCGCCCTCGTACTCGCCGATGCCACCGACCAGTCCGTAGCCCTCGATAGCTGCCCAATCGACAGCCGCCTGCAGGTCGTTGACCTCGAAGGCCACGTTGCGCAATCCCAGCTCGTTGGCCATGGCAGCCGGTGACCCCTGCACGGAGTCGGGTCGCACGAAGCTCGAGAGCTCCAGGCGGGTGCCATCGTCGGGCGGCTTCAGCATGACGATCTCGGTGCGAGAGTCGGGAATGCCGCAGACCGTGTCCAAGAACTCGCCCTCGACGAACGTCCTGCCCTCGACCTCCAGGCCCAGCGCCACGAAGAAGGCGGTCGCGACGTCGAGATCCGCGACCGTGAGGCCAACGTGGTCGAAGCGTCGTACATGTGACATAAGCCGTTCTCCCGTCGTCGTATCGACCATGCCACGCCACGGTAGGCGCTCTCAGTCCCTCTCGTTCCGAGACCTCCGCGGACGCACACTATCGGTGGCGTGTGCGTGCGTTCGCCGCTGGCCGCTCGACGCCGTGACGATATCCAGCATGGTGTCGCCGTGATCGCCACTGGCGACGGCTTCGGCCTCGGTGAATCACGAACCGACTGGCTCGTGGGAGAGGGCCGGCCGGGGTCACCCATTGCGGACTAGGGCGTCCAGCAGCCAGTCGTCATGGCACCATGGTTGTGTGATGAATGCCGGCGAAACGAGCGCGTGAATCAGGTGCTGATCAGCGTCTTCGGTCACAAGCCAGTGCCATGACCCGGCGACGGGCAGTATTCCCAGCTCCACGTCGACATCGGCGATGGGCCGTCGAGCCAGACCATCGGCCCGCTCGATCAGATTGCGAGCCCAGTCAGCCGACCCGAGATCTCCATCTCCGTCTTGGGGACGCCCGGAATAGTGAGTGCGGTCCAGCCACGCCGACAGCGACTCCCAACTGGATGTCACCACCTGCCTGAGTTCGGGTGCGGGAGCCAGGGACGGAAAGTCGGGCGGGTCCGGCACGAACATCACGTCCAGGCCGAACAGCGGTGGTTCCGGCGGCACCGTGGATGCGCGATGCTGGGCAATCGTTTGGGCCCACAGAACTCGCCACCATGCAAGCCACTGTGCCGCGGCGGCGGCACGCACGTCTCGGCTCAACCAGGTCCCCATCCTGGCCGGCTCTGGGTCCAACGATTCTGGCACCCATTGCTCATACACCGGAAGGTCCGCAACGCTACGCACACCCAACGCATGGGCCAGCAGCCCATCCGACCCGATCCCGATCGACCATCCCCGTCCGCCTACCTCGCGCACATCGCCGATTGTCGCAAGACGGCTGCTCGACGCACAGCTCGGCCGCACTGTCCTCGGCATGACCGTTCCCTCTCGGCGGCATAGAGAGTGCGTTCAGTGGGCCAGGACCTAGCCCGGGGTTCGCCGTATTCCACTCCGGGACCGCCATGCGATGCAGCAGGTCCGCGGCCCGGACGGGCAACACGGCTCGCCAGCTTACGGACCACCTAGTCGGCGCATAACGACGTCAAGCGCCGGCCAAGGTGGACCCTCGCGTAGGGCGCCAAGCAACTCTCGCGCTGCTCGGTGTCCGTTCGGGAATTGGTCGCTTGGGTCCCAGCGCCACGCTGCGACAATCGCGAGAACGAGGGTCTGGCACTCGCGAAGCAGTCCTTGATCGGCATTCGGATAGCGTTCGCTGACCTCCTGAGGCACGTGCGCCAGGTCGAACTCGACCGGCCCACGGCAGCACGTCTCGAGGTCGACGAACAACAGACCGTTCTTCGTGGTGAGCACGTTGCTTCGGTGCGGCTCCCCGTGGAGCAGCTGCTCGGGGGCGCGCCGGTCGCGGATCGCTCGACTCAGGCGTCGCAACGTGTTGCTCACAAGCTGCCGGTCCGCGTCTGCGAGCGCCGGGGTGTGGTCGCGGCTGGCAACGAGTTGTTGCGCCTGCGCGACGCGATCGGTGAAGTGCGGCGTCGTGACATCCAGCTTTCGCATGCCGGCATGTAGCTGCTGGAGCGCATGCGCGTAGTCCGCAGGTGAGACTTCTCGAGGTGGCACAGGTTCGTAGTAAGTCCACAGGGTGATCACGAAGCCGTCACGCTCGTAGACGAGCGGCTCGACTCGAGGCTCAAGAGCAGCAACAGGGCTCTGAGTTTCGACGAGCCGTTCAGCAAGCTCGACTTCGAGCTGTGCGACCTGATGGGCTGCAGGCGCGACTCGCGCGAGAACGTCACAGGGCAGCATGCGCACAGTGAGCTTGTTCGAGTTGTGCACAACGATCGCGTCATCGACTGCTAGCGCAAGCGCTGAGGCGGTCGACATAGCCGCAGCGACCGCACGCCGAACGTCAGACGCCTGCATTCTCGCCTTCCCCTTGCCGCCTGGCTCCAAGCCCTCGAAGTCGCGCAACCTGCGCACGCACGGTACCGAACCGACCCTTCGAGAAACCTCGGGCCCTTCGCACAACTTCGCTGGGGTTGCACACTGCGG
Source organism: Actinomycetota bacterium (assembly GCA_046735375.1). Lineage (GTDB taxonomy): Bacteria > Actinomycetota > Actinomycetes > JAKEEW01 > JAKEEW01 > DASYTV01. Next base: position 11,706 of record JBKPTD010000241.1, read on the forward strand.
CGAGGTCGTGGCCGGGCCGGACGAGCCCTCCTCCCCTACCGTTCGCACATCGGAACGACCGCTCGGATCGCGGCTACATGTGCGGATGCTTCCTCTGGGTTCGCGACGGACAATGGCGGCGCGGTCGATGAGTCGGTCCTGCCGCACGGGTGGACGTTAGCCCGCGTGCGCGCGATGGAGCCGAACGCGGAACTGCTCGACCCGGATACCCACTACGCCGCTGCCGACCAACGACCGACAAGGACTGAGTTGGAAGTGCTGACCCCATCCGCCATCCTCAGCTCCTCGGGCCTGTGCTTTGTGCCGTGGGCCCCAAAACGACGGCACGTCCTGGTGGTGGATGGCCCAGCTCGACGAGTCGGACGGATCAATTGCTTGTTGGTCTCCGTACAGCGATGACCTAGGCGACGCCATCCGCGCCCTTTGACCCTCGCCGCGCCGACTGGGCGACCGCAGCCGACATCCTCAATTCGGCAGGATCACCCGTCGGCGGCTACTTAGAGACTTCTCGTAGGACCGGTGCCCGGCCAGACTCGGTCCAGGGGCTCGGCGAGACGCTCCCATACTGCGGCTGCCCACCGGTGTCATTGGTGTGGCTCTCACATGGCTTGCGGCCTCGCCGGGCACCGCGCGAGGAGAGGCTTGAAAGGGGTTTGTTCTGCTCGAAGTAGCGGTCTCCTCGCAGAGTTCTGACCAACGTTGGAGAGCCTGCGTTTGAGCGCCCGCATTGCTTCCATAGAGGTCCGGCCATCGCCGCGTACTTGATGGCCGGTTGAATCCGGTGGGGCCGCGGGCCTTGCTTCGCTATTGTGACGTGCGCTCGTATCGGGACACGACCCCCGACGGTGCAATCATTCCGAAGTCCTCCGTTAGCCTGCCGGTGTGATCGACGCGGCTGGTGCGGGATCGGACGGGGCGGACTCGGGTCCGGCGGTGGCCATCGATGTACGCGGGTTGATCAAGACATACGGGAGCATCGAGGCCGTCGCGGGAATCGACCTGCAGATCAGGCACGGCGAGGTGTTCGCGCTGCTTGGTCCGAACGGCGCCGGCAAGACGACGACGGTGGAGATCCTTGAGGGCTACCGTCGCCGCGATAGTGGCGACGTTCGGGTGCTCGGCCTCGACCCAGGCCGGCAGCGGGCCCGGCTGAAGGAGCGCATCGGGATCGTGTTGCAGTCGACCGGTGTCGACCAGTACCTCACGGTCGCTGAGAGCATCTCGATGTACTCCGGGTATTACCGCCATCCGCGTCCGGTCGACGAGGTCGTCGAGATGGTGGGCCTGGTTGGCAAGCGCAACAGCCGGGTGGCCAAGCTGTCCGGTGGCCAGCAACGCCGGCTCGATGTTGCGATCGCCCTGGCAGGCGATCCCGAGCTGCTGTTTCTCGACGAGCCAACGACGGGGTTCGATCCGTCGGCTCGGCACGAGGCGTGGCAGGTGGTCAAGAACCTCGCCGCGCTGGGCAAGACCGTGCTGCTCACCACGCACTATATGGACGAGGCACAGTTCCTCGCGGACCGGGTTGCGATCATCGCATCCGGGCAGATCGTTGCCGAAGGCTCGCCGGCGACCCTCGCCGGCCGCGACACGGCCCGCCCCCGGGTCCGATATCGCGTGCCGGCCGGCATTGCGCCGCCGAGCGAGCTTGGCGGCCGATCAACCCCCGACGGGTTCTTTGAGCTCGAGCCCCGCGACCTGACCCAGGCCCTGCACCGGCTGACCGGGTGGGCGATCGAGAACGGCATCGCACTGGATGAGCTGACCATCGACCGGCCGTCGCTTGAGGACGTCTACCTCGAGCTGACCGGCGACCCACCAAGTCCGGAAGCGACCGGAGGCACCGAAGCCGCGGGGCGAACCGGGTGAGCGCGCCGGCAATGACGCTGCGCCAGATGCGCTATGTGAACAAGGCGTTCTGGCGGAACCCGGCGTCCGCCTTCTTCACCTTCGCATTCCCGCTCATGTTCCTCGTGATCTTCACCTCGCTGCTCGGCAATGGGACAGTACTCATCGGCGGCCGGGAGGTGGATCAGTCGACCTACTACGTCGCAGCCATGTCGGCCTTCGCGGTGATCACCGCCTGCTACAACAACATCGCGATAAGCCTGACCTTCCAACGCGACGCCGGGATTCTCAAGCGAACTAACGGCACCCCCCTGCCGGCGTCGGCATACTTTGCCGCCCGGGTGCTGCATGCGCTGCTGATCTCGCTGCTCCTCGTCGCGATCACGGTCGCCTTCGGACGGCTGTTTTATAGCGCGGACGTGCCGACCGGAGCCACGTTGGCCCGATTCCTCGTGATGGTCGTCGTCGGCGCAGCGTCTTTCTGCGCACTCGGGTTCGCGATCACCGCGGTCATCCCGAACGCTGACGCCGCTGCGCCGATCGTCAACGCGACCATCCTGCCGCTCCTGTTCCTATCCGGGATCTTCATCCCGCTCGGCGACGACGCGCCAACCTGGATCACCTGGACGGCGAAGATCTTCCCGGTCAAGCACTTCGCCGACGGCATGCAGGCGAGTTTCCTGGGCACGACCTTCCACTGGAACGATGTCCTCGTGGTGGGTGTGTGGGGACTGGCAGGCCTGACCCTCGCCGTGCGGTACTTCGACTGGGAGCCGCGCACCTAGCGCCGGGTTACGGGAGGGACTGGAACGAGGGCCGCTACCCCAGTTGTCGGACGGTCAGAGTACGGCGTCGAGGAATCGGCGGGTCTCCGGTCGTTGGGTGGATTCGAAGATCTCCTTCGGCGCTCCGCTTTCGAGGATCACGTTTACCTGCGGCGGCGGCTCCCATCAGGACGTGACCAAGAGCTCGGTTGGCACGGCTGACGAGCAGACGCAGGCATCCTGGCAAGTCACGGAGATCCGCGCCGAGGTGGCTGAGCTGCGGGCCCGCGGCGTCACGGTCGAGGACTATGACATGCCAGGCCTGAAAACCGAGGACGGCATCACCGACATCGGCTTCGCCTGGGCTGCTTGGATCATTGACCCCGGGAAGAACGCCCTCGGCATCCTCCAGCTCAAGGATTAGCAACCGATCTCGACGTTCAACCGGTGCAGGAAAACGACCTCCTTCATGCTGCTCAGACTCGGTTCCGGTCGACGTGCGGACAGCGAGGCGGCCCCGCCGGTTCTCCGAGCGTGCCAGGAGGCCACCGGTGTGGTGCAGGGAAAGTTATCGCCCGGCGCCGGCGGGGTCCTTTGGGAATATGGCGGCGAGGGCGGGTTACCGGAAGTGGCGGTTGATCTCGTGGGCGTACTGGCGGCCCAAGTTGTCCTTGTTCTCCACGATCCATTGACTAAGGGCCGTGGTGCCGGTCGCGGGGCCGTCGGTGTCGGCCAGCCCGTCGGCCATCGCGCGGTACTCCTCGCGGGTCAGTAGCGTGTCACGCAGCGCCCATCCGAGAACTCGGGCGGCCGCCGGGATGAGCTCGCCCGGCACACGGATGATCCAGGAATGGCTGCCAACCGTGTCCCTGATAAGCCGGGTCAGCTCGTAGAAGCTTGGCCGCTCGGGGCCCACGGCGTCGATGACATATGTGGATGTCGACGACCCGGCCTCCGCGCACAGCCGCGCAAGGTCATCGATGTGGATCGGGCGGATGCGGTACTCGCCGGTGCCGCCGACGGCGAACACCGGGACACGGCGCAGGAGCCACGCGATGTTATTGATCAGGACGCCGTCGCCGCCGAACAAGACGGCGGGTCGCAGCACGGCATGAGGGACGCTTGCTTCGGCTAGGGCTTGTTCTACCTTGGCCTTCCCGCGGAAATACGGATAAGGCGACGTGATGCTGGGATGCGTGATCGACACGTGCACAATCCGCCCCACCCCTGCGTCCCGGGCGGCGCCGAACAGCAGCCGCGAATTGGCCACCGCGGCTGCATGGTCCACCTGCCCGCGCGAGAACCGAACCCAGTAGGTGTTGTAGAGCGTCGCCGCTCCGCGCAGCGATTCGGCCAGCCCTGTCGGATCAGCGAAGTCCAGCGGTCTGACCTCGATCGGCGTCGCCTTTGGGGCGCGTCCGGGATGGCCGGTTAGCGTGCGCACGCGGCGGCCGGCGGCCAGCAGCTCGCGCGCGATGGCTGCTCCCGAGTAGCTGAACGCCCCGGTGACAACGTCGAAACCGGGGGCCTTGCTCTGGCTCGTCACGCGATCACTTGGCATTGGCGGCACCCTCGCCCGCTCGGCCATCAGCCGGGCCGGTCACCGGCCCGGCATCAACGTCGTTGACCTTCATGGCTACAGCATCTACCGGCGCATCTTTCCTGCCTACGAAAGCATCGCCGTCGCCGGCGAGGCCGCCCCGCCAAAGCCTCGCGGAACTGGTGCCGGTCTCCACGGTCATGATGGACGTGTGGCCGGGGCGGCGCATGAGGCCGACCTCGCCCAAGCGATGCACGACGACGCCTGATCACACCGCGTAGAGCGGAGGCGCGAAAGGTCACGCATGCGGCATAGGAAGACGTTCTGCGTGTCGGTCCGAAGCGTAGGAAACGCTGACCTGGTGCCTACTCCCCCGCGGGTGTTCGACGTGCGCCAGATCCGTCCAGTGGCGCGGTCATTGCGCGGCGGCGGCTTCGACGCGGGCGCGGTCCTCGTGGGGCATCGTCGGCGAGCAGCCGGTCACAGTGCGCACGAGCTCTTGGTCCAGCGCCTCGATGATCTCCTCTCGGTCACCGGAAGCGACGCAAGCGCCGCGCAGCATTCGCAGCGTACGGACGATCGCCACGAGTACCTGCGGATGCGGCGCGGCGTAGAGCCTGACCTGGTCGAAGGCGTGGCCGATGAACTCGCCGTGGTTAAGATCAAAGGGCGTGAGCAATACACGTCCGGCCTTGTCGGTGACTGACTGCGAGGGTAGGTCGGCGAGGACGAGCGGCCGCATGATCGATCCGATCCGAAGCACCACCTCAATGGCGGTGGTCGGGTCGTTCACGGCCGGTGAAAGTGCTCGCAATGCGATGTCGTTGAGCTGGCGCAGGCCGAAGTCGATGTCCTGCTGCATGGTGCGGTGCGGACCGAGGATCGTCGCGTCCCGCATCAGGGCACACGAGTGCGGCTCGGCGGGCCTTGGCCAGACCGAGGCCAGGGGCGCATCGCGAACGAGGTATCCGCCAACCCGCGTCTCGAGCCGTATCACGCTGTTCGGTGGCGCGGCCGCGATCACTGCCCGCCGACTGATCTGTTGCACCCAGCCGTCGTCTGGCGAACGGACGATCAACGGCTGCCCCAGCGCCGAGACGTCAGGGGCGGGAACCGGCTCGCCTACCTTCATGCCGACGTGTGGACCGTAGGGCAGCTCGCGGACGAGGGCGAGCGTCTCCTCGACGACCCGTGCCATGATGCGGCCGACGTATTGCTGTCGGCTGATCCGATCAAGGAAGACAACGATGAAGACGACCGACGCGATCGCGAGCAGCAGTGCGAACATCACCGTGAGCGCGGGCGCATGCTCGGCATCCGGATCGAGCTGAGCCAACGCGAGTACGCAGAACGCAAAGGTGGAAAGGAGTAGCCCGATCAGGACCTGACCGAACCGGTCCCGCCAAAAACCGCGCAGCACGCGGGGCGAGAACTGCCCACTGGCTAGCTGTAGGGAGATCACAAGCAGGGAAAACACCACACCCGCAGTCGTGATCACTGCGCCTGCAATGATGCCGAGCAGAGTGCTCGCCGTGCCCGGCGTGAACGTGACGGTCCATCGGAGCGGCTCGGAGTCGTACATGTCGTCGATCCGGCCGAGCACCACCGCGATCACGACCGAAAGGACCAGCATCACCGCCGGCAGGAAGAGGAGGCTCTCGCGAAGCCGGTCACGGAGTGCCCGTTGGCGCAGACGGCGCACATGCGTCGCCACCTCACCCGCAGCCGTGGATCCCACCCTCGGCACGATAATGCCAATCAGTTACGCGGAAGCGCGCCCCTGTGTACCGGATGACTCAAGCGAAGCCCAGCTTGTGATCACGCATCTCAGGCCAGCGACTAGATGGCAAGCCAGCTCTCCCTAGCCAAGTGCCAAGGCTTGAATCCCGTCGACCGCCGGAGCTGAGCCCGACCTGGAATCGGCAGCTACGAGAACAATGGGAGGAAGGCAGGCCAACCTGTAGCGCAACGAACGAAAGGCGGTGACGTTGATGTTGGAAACGGCCGGCACTCACGCCATGATCGCGGTCCGGGATCTCGTTTGTGCCAAGGAGTTCTACAGCGGCAGGCTCGGGCTCACGGCGAGCGACGAACGGCCCGGGGCCGGCATACGGTACGAGACCTACGGCGGGACGTGGTTCTTGGTCTACAAATCCGAGCACGCGGGAACGGCCAAAAACACCTGCATGAGGTTTGAGGTCGACGACATCGAACTCGTCGTGAGACAACTCCGAGCTCACGGCATCGTGTTCGAGGAGTACGACCTTCCAGGAGTGAAGACCGTCGATGGCATCGCCACACATCAAAGTGGCGCACGCGGCGCCTGGTTCAAGGACCCCGACGGCAACATCCTCCAGATTGGACAGTACTCACCAGGCGGATCCTCGAGGCCGACGGCGCCCGCAGCCACAACATGATGGGCCGTTCAGGGGCGGCCCGTTTCCATGGCGCAGATCGCCCAACCCGGCGACCCGCCCGTCGCTACTCTTCAGCGAAGGAGAGGCCTCGCTGATGCAGCGCATCGCGCAGCTGGCGGAGCGCCTTGGGGCCCATGCCGTGCAGCTTGGCGAGTTCGGACTCGGTGACCGAGGTCAGCTGGTCAAGCCGGGAGTAGCCGAGCTGGTCGAGAGCGCGCCGTGCCGGGCTAGCCAGTCCTCGGGGAAGGTCGCTGTCGGATGATGTATCGGTCGCCATGGTGGGCCTCCTTTGTCGCGCAGACTGCCAGCGACGCCAAGTGACTCAACCGCGAGGTACTGAGCGCGATCAATGACGGTCAAACTCGGTAGACGGGGGCGCTGACGCCGATCTGCGGAAGCCGTGAGCTGACGATGGCGCGGCCCTCGTCGAAGGTCAGCTCGGGGCTGGCTACGGAGTTGGTCGCGGTGAGCGGCGTCCAACGAGGACGCCATCCCAGCGGGGGCCGCAACGGTATGCGTTACCTGCACAAGCGGACCCCGCGACACCGGCTCGGTCAGAGGACGGCGTCGAGGAATCGGCGGGTCTCCGGTCGCTGGGTTGATTCGAAGATCTCCTTCGGCGTTCCGCTTTCGAGGATCACGCCCTCGTGGAAGAACAGCATCCGGTCGGCGACCTCGCGGGCGAAGCCCATCTCGTGGGTGACGACGATCATCGGCATGTGGACGTCGGTCGCTAGCGCCTTCATCGCGGCCAGCACTTCGCCGATGAGTTCGGGGTCGAGCGCCGAGGTCGGCTCGTCGAAGAGCATGGCGTCGGGTTGCATCGCCAGGGCCCGGGCGATCGCGACCCGCTGCTGCTGTCCCCCGGACAGCCGGATCGGATGCTCGCCGGCCTTGTCGGCCAGGCCCACCTGCTCGAGCAACTCCGACGCCCGAGCCCGCAGCACCGGACGGTCGCCCAAGCCAGCGCATCGAGGGGCGACCAACACGTTCTCCAGAGCGGTCATATGCGGGAAAAGGTTGAACTGCTGGAAGACCATCCCGACATGCAGCCGAAGCTGACGGACCTGCTCGCGCTTGCGTCGAGTGCGGTGACCACCAGACAGTCGCACTCCGGACACCTCGATCGTGCCCTGCGTCGGGTCCTCGAGGAAGTTGATACATCGCAGCAGGGTTGACTTGCCGGACCCGGACCGGCCGAAGATCACGACGACCTCGCCCTTATGCAACTCCAAGTCGACGCCGTTGACCACCTCAAGGTGGCCGAACCGCTTGTGGAGCCCCTCGACTCGGATGATGACATCGCGGTCGCTCATCTGGCCTCGCTCTGTGCTCACGCCAACAGTTTGGCGCTCCGACACGTCGGAACCTGTCCCGAGCGTGGTACCCGCGGGCGCAAAGCCATCGGACTGCGGCGCGTTCATCCGATGCCTCCGCCCCCGCCATGCGGGAGCGCCTCCGGTGGTGGGAGATCATGATCGCGCGGCAGCGCCACCGCCGTGCGCACGTACCCACGCGACATCCGGGTCTCCAGCCGGCGCTGGAAGAAGGTGAAGATCACGGTGAGCGCCCAGTACAGACCAGCGGCAACGACATACGCCTCCAGATTCTTGAAGTCCGCCTTGCCGACCAGCTGGGCCCGGCGGAAGATCTCGGCGTTGGCCGCCGTCACGCCCAGGAACGACACGAGCGCGGTGTCCTTCATCATCGCGATGAACTCGTTGCCAGTCGGCGGGATGATCACCCGGAATGCTTGCGGCAGTACGACCCTGCGCATCTTCTGCCCGTAGGTCATGCCGAGCGCGTCGGCCGCCTCCCCCTGGCCGGCCGCCACCGACTGGATGCCCGCACGGAAGATCTCGGTCATGTAGGCGCCATAGTTGAGCCCCAGCGCGATGATCCCAGCGACGGCGGCGTCCAGTACGAGCGCGTTGGCGAACGACTGCGGAAAGAGATCGGGATGCTTGGTGTGCAGGTTGATCCCGATCTGCGGCATGGCCAGGTAGATGAGGAACATCTGGACGATCAGCGGAGTGCCGCGGAAGAACGACACATAGAAGCCGGAGATCCCGTACGCGATCGGGTTCGACGAGATGCGCGCGAGAGAACCGAGCAGGGCGAGCACAATCGCCAGCAGGATGCCGCCGATGGCGATGTAAAGTGTGTACCGCAGGCCCTGGGCAATGTACGAGAGATTGTCCTTCATCCAGCCGATGTCGAACTCGGCGGCGGCGAAGATCCCGGCCAGCACGGCAAAGATGGCAAGCCAGACGAGCGCCACCTTCAGCCGGAAGGGGACGCGGGCACTTGCGGCGGCCAGCCGGTCCAGCCGGTCGCCCGCCGACGTCATTGCTGGACCGTGAGGTCTGTTCCGTCGTACCACTTCTTCGACAGATTGCTCAGCGTGCCGTCGGAGTGCATCTGCTTGACGATGCCGTTCACCGCGTCGGACAGGGTCTTGTCGTTGGTCTGCGAGCTCTTGTCGAAAGCGACCGCGAGCGGCTCGTAGAAGACCGGGTCGCCGACGATCTTCACCGGCTTGCCGCTGTTGACGAAGCCCTGGGCCGTCGTCAGCGACGTGATCACCGCGTCGAGCCGGGTGCCGTCACCCAGGCTCAGGTCCTGCAGCGCCGTCGTGTCGGTGTCATAGCCGTGGACCTTGGCGTTGTCGATGATGAAGTCGAACGTGTAGCCCTGGATGTTGAGCTTCTTCTGCAGGAACTGCTCGTAGGTGCAGGCGCTGCAGACACCGATGTTCTTACCGTCGAGGTCCGTCGACAGGTCCTGGACCGAGGTGTTGGCCTTGTTTACGACCACCACGGCCGGCGTGAAGTAGTAGGGCTCGGTGAAGTCGAGGACCTTTTGCCGATCGTTCGTCGGCGTCATCGAGCCGACGCTCATGTCCCAGCGGCCGTTCCAACTGCCCGCCGTGAGGACATCCCAGGAGGGTGTCTCCCACGTGATGCCGACGCCGAGCCGGTGGGCGATCTCGGTGGCCGTATCGATGTCGAAGCCCTCGTACTTGCCGGTCGTTTTGTTGAGCGACGACTGCGGCGGGTACGCCGGGTCGGTCGAAACCGTGATCTTCCCCTTGCTACATACCTGAGCCAGCAGACCCCCGGCGGCTTGATCCGTTTGGCAGACAGTCCCGCCCGCAGCCGAGCTCGGTGCTGCGGCGCTGCCGCTGTCGTCGTCCCCTCCACATGCCGCGACCGACAGTGTCAGCATGGCAAGTACCGACAGGGCGGCGGCGGCTGAAGACCTTCGCATGATGACCTTCCTCCTCCTGCGGTCCCGAAATCGCCGGGCGCGGGCGATGTCACGAACTACTAACCGCACGTCAGTGTCGAACGCCTTCGGGCCGATCGCTATGGGCGTTACTCGTCCGTTACTCGTCGGTTAGGTTCGAGCAGGCTTCACGCTGGTGGCTGGGCCATCATTACTGATTCATGAGTCAGTAGGGATCCCCAAGACGACGCTGAGCATCTAGTGTGCGGACATGGTGAAGACCACCCCCTTCTACGAGCGCCTTGCGGAGCTCAACCGCACCGGGCTGTGGGCCCACTGGTCCGGCCACCTGTCGGCACTGAGGTACGACATGTCGGCCAAGCACGAGTACTTCGCGATCCGGAACAGCGTCGGGGTGTTCGACACCTCGCAGCTGTTCAAGTACTGGATCCGGGGCCGCGACGCCGAGCGTTTCCTCGCCGGTGTCGTCACGCGGGACATCCGGAAGTGCCGGCCGGGCCGCGCGCAGTACTCCGTGTGGTGCGACGAGCATGGGTATGTCCTCGAGGACGGCGTGTTCTTCCGGCACTCCGACACGGAGTTCTTCCTGACCGCGGCCCGGCCGAATCTGGGCTACCTCAGCGACCTCGCGGTCGGCTACGACGTTGCGATTGAGGACGTCAGCGACGACTACGGCGTCCTCGCCGTCCAGGGGCCACGGTCGCGGGCGGTGTTGAGCTCGCTGACTCCCGACGTCAACGGCCTGCGGTACTTCGACCACTGCGCCACCAAGATCGGTACCGCCTCGGTCACGATCTCTCGGACCGGCTACACCGGCGACCTCGGCTTCGAGATCTTCGTCCCGGCCGAGGACGCCATCGCCGTGCTTGACGCGGTCCTCGAGGCCGGCGCCGGCCACGGCATCCGTCCGTACGGCGAAGAGGCGCTGCTCATGGCCCGTATCGAGGCGGGGCTGCTGCTGATCGACAGTGAGTTCGGCACGAGCCGGCTGGCCTTCACCGACCAGGACCGCTTCACGCCGAAGGAGCTCGGCTTGACCTGGATGCTGCGCGGCATCGAGGACGACGACCGGCCGTTCATTGGACGCGACGCGATCCGGCGCGAGCTTGCCGGCAACACGACACGCTGGGCGATGGTGGGCGTCGTGCTCGACTGGCGCGACTACGACCGGCTGCACACCGAGGTCGGTCTGATCCCGCCGAAGGACCCGATGCCGCAGCCGTACGAGTCGATGGTGTACGACGTCGACACCGAAGACCGGATCGGCTATGCCACGACGCTGATGTACTCCCCCGTGCTCCAGCGCCACATCGGCCTGGCCCGGCTGCTGCCGGACTACGCCGCGCCCGGCACCGACGTCGGCGTCGAGATCACGATCGACCACGTGTACCAGCGGGTCCAGGCGCGGACCGCCCGCCTGCCACTGTTCAACCCCGAGCGAAAGACGGCCGTGCTATGACGCAGAACACCGAGTACGACGCGATCGTCGTCGGCGGCGGCCACAACGGCCTCGTGAACGGCGCTTACCTCGCGAAGGCTGGCCTGCGGACCCTGATCCTCGAGCGCCGCCACCTCGTCGGCGGCGCCGCGATCACCGAAGAGCTCTATCCCGGATTCCACTTCACAACGTTCTCGTACGCGCTGAGCCTGCTGCGGCCGGACATCGTCCAGGAACTGAATCTGGTTGAGCACGGCTTTCTGCCGATCGAGATGCCTTCGTCGTTCGCGCCGATGGAGAACGGCGACTATCTGCTCCTCGGCCCGGATGAGGACGAGAACGTCCAGGAGATCCGGCGACACTCCAAGCACGATGCGGACGCCTACGCGCGTTACAACCACGACATGTCGCGGGTCTGCCAGGTGGTGAAGCCGCTGCTGGACAAGGCGCCGCCAAACCTGTGGGGCAAGTCACCTGAGGACCTCGAGGCCCTGGCCGACCTGGCGAGCCACCTCAAGGACCAGGACCCGAAGGTCATGCACGACCTCGTCCGGCTGCTCACCGGGTCGGCGGCCGACTTCCTCGACGACTATTTCGACAGCGACATCCTCAAGGGGTACCTGGCCTCGTCCGCGATCATCGGGACGAAGGTCGGCCCGATGTCGCAGGGCTCCGGGCTGGTTCTCCTCTATCACTCGATGGGCGAGCACGACGGCGAGTTCGGGTTGTGGGGGTTCCACAAGGGCGGCAACGGCGGCTTCACCCAGGTGCTGGCGCGGGCCGCCCAGGCGTACGGCGCGGAGATCCGGCTGGAGTCACCAGTCCAGACCGTGGTCACCCACGACGGTCGGGCGACCGGGGTGGCGCTGGCCGATGGCACCGAGCTCGCGGCCGGCATCGTGGTCAGCGCCCTCGACCCGCGGCGCACTTTCCTTGAACTGGTGGACCGCCGCGAGCTGCCCGGCGACCTCGTCGAGGGCATCACCCGACTGCGCTTCCAGGGCACCTCGGCCAAGGTCAACTTCGCCCTCGACGCGCTGCCGGTGTATCCGGCGCTGCGCAACCGCACCGACCACTACCGCGGCTTCATGAACATCGGCCCGACGATGGAGTACCTCGAGCGGGCGTACGACGACGCGAAGTACGGCTGGTACAGCTCCCGGCCGTACATCGACGGCGCAATCCAGTCGGTCATCGACCCGGACATGGCCCCGCCGGGCAAGCACGTGATGTCAAGCTTCATCCAGTACGCGCCGTACCAGCTCAAGGACGGTGACTGGGACGCTGAACGGGATCGGTTCGCCGACACCGTACAGGCAGTGTTGGAGTCGCACTTCCCCGGCTTCGGCGACCTGGTACTGCATCGCGAGGTCGTGACGCCGCTGGATATCGAGCGAACGGTCGGCCTGTCGGAGGGCAACATCTTCGCCGGGGAGTTCCTAGCGCCGCAGATGTACTTCTTCCGGCCAGCGCCCGGCTGGAGCCAGTACCGGACCCCGATCGAGGGCTACTACCAGTGCGGATCGGGGACCCATCCGGGCGGGTGCGTGATGGGAGCCCCGGGCAAGCTCGCCAGCCAGCAGATTCTGCGCGATCTCGCCGACCGGAGCTGAGTGGCTCTCCCCGGTTATTGAGACCTGCATTTAGCGATCCCGGTATTCATCAACGTCGGCGGCTCCTGCCTGCCTTAGGCAGGCCTGCGATCCCGGTGGGGCAGCGTCGTCCCGCTGCCCCACCGGCACCAAGTGCGCCGGCCGGCACCACGGGCGGGGTGCACTCGTTGCGGCTAGTCACGCCACGCACCCGTCCAGTCGTAGAGAGGCGCGGTGGTCGAGTACTCGCGCAAGTACGCGATCTTCTGGCCATTAAGCCTGGCTACCGAGGCTCCGTCAAACGTCGCCGAGTCTCCCTTCCATGTCGAGCCGAACCGCCATTCGGCTACGAGGAAATCACTCGTGCCTTCGTGCCAGATGACGTCCCACGAATCGACCGAACCGCCAGCGCCAAACCACGCGCGCATCCACTGCTCAACCCGTTCCCGGCCACGGTAAACCGGCCCGTAGCTTTCAATGATCACGCAGTCGTCAGCGAGCGTTCCCAAGACCCCATCAATGTGATGGCGTCGCCACGCGTCGATGTACCCCAGCAGCGCATTCATCGTTCTGACCTCCGTGCGGCGACCGGGCCGGCCACCGTGCGCCATGCTGCACTACGGCCATGTGACGCGTAATGCCGCCATGAGGAGTAGAAATGATCACTGGCGCTCACGCCATCATCTACAGCCAGCAGGCGGACGAAGTCCGCACTTTCCTCCGCGACATCCTCGGATTCGACTCGGTCGACGCCGGGGAGGGCTGGCTGATCTTCGCACTGCCACCAGCCGAGCTGGCCGTACACCCAACCGACGGGCCGAGCCGGCACGAGCTCTACCTGCTATGTGACGACATCAACGCCACGGTCGCGGATCTCAAGGCCAAGGGCGTCGAGCTCAGTCGGCCGATCAGCGATCAGGGCTGGGGTTTGCTTACCGCAGTCCGACTGCCGGGCGGTGCAGAGTTGGGCATCTACGAACCTCGCCATCCGGTCGCAGCGCGAGGCTAAGGCCTCGCGGGCACTGACTGGCAAGGATGCATCTCGCCGGTGCACCCGGTGCATGAGATCATCACCGTGGACCGATTCCGTATCGACGTGCCCGAGTTCGGAGCCGGTGCGTTGACGATGCGGGGATGAAGCCATGGTGCCGAGCCCGGCTTGGGGCGGGGGCGGTCGCGGCTTCCGCTCGGTCCTGTCCGGGATTCTGCTCACGCTCGCCGCGCTGAGCCTGCTCGTCGGCAGCCTGGGCTTGTACGTATGGGCCACCGTTGTGTCTTCGGACGGCTTCGCCGACCGCGTTGACCACTTGCGCGCCGACCCTGCCGTTCAGCAGGAGTTCTCGGATGTGGTGGCAACCTCAATCATTAATGCGGCACCAGCTCTGGTCTCCGTCAAGCCGCTGCTGGAGCAGCTCGCGGCGGGAGTGGTCGCCAGTGATGCGGCCGCACCGGTGATCCGTAACGCGCCCAAAGCCTGCACCGCGCGGTACTCAACCCAAGCCAGGACAACGTGGTGTTCGATCTTGCCGACCTCGGCGTGGTGGTGGCGGCCGCTCTGCGAGCCGTTGGCCCCCGACTAGCCGAGCGCGTGCCGGCCCACCTCGAAGCCGCACTGGTGACGGTCAGTCAGCGCGGCGTGGAGACCAACCTGCCGAGAACGGCGCAACAGATCAAATGGCTTGCCGTCGCGGGGCTCGCTGGGGCGGGCCTGCTGATCGCCGCTGCGATCGCGGTACCTGCTGGGTATTCCGCTCGGCCCTGGCTACCCCGTCCACCTCTAGCCAAGGACCTCTGTCCATGCGCAGGTAGGCCCGCGTCCCGGCGGACAGCTCATCCACCCACCCCGGATGGCGCCCCGAGTGCCGAAGCCGGAGAGGAGATGATGCGTTTGAGCAATGCTTCCGAATGGGAGGTGAGTCGGATGGACGATACGAAGCGGGCATGGGATGAGGTCGGAGAAGGCTTCGTCAACCTCAGGCGGATCATCTCGGAGCGGTACCGGGATCTAGGCGAGGAGCGTGGTTCTCGTACCACCACGCCAGAGGAGGGTCGCACAGCGGACGCGATCCGGCGGGCCACTGATGAGCTGGACCGGGCGTTCACGTCGCTCGGCGACACGCTGAGAGACGACGACGCTCGAGAGCAAATGCGGGATACCGGCCGGAAGCTGAGCGACGCGCTGAAGGTCACGTTCGCAGAGGTTGGTGATGAGGTCCGCCGGGCCGTCGGCAGCCGCCGCTCACGCGGCCCAAGCGAATCCCGACCCTCGGCCCCACCGACCGACCCACCGGCCGACTCCGGCAGCTCTGCCTGACAGTCGCGTATCGACCGTCACGCGTTCCGGCCCGCTGCCCACCCTGGTCCAGTCGGCCAGCGGTTGCCGACTTAGGGCCATTCGTCCTGAGTTGCCCGATCGCCGCAACACGACTGGTCGGACTAGCTCCAAGGACTCGTATGTCTGTGCATGGGCTCTTGCAGGCACATCGGCTGCGCTTGATACTCCGAGTTGCCAACCAGTGACGGGGCAGCTACTCGGGTTGCTGTTCGGGCGCTCAGCAAGATCGGGATTCTGCCGCCTAGCACCCACTCATTGCCCAGGAGGAGCCAATGAGGATCGAACGCACGTCCGGCCGGAGGCGGATCGCCCGGACCGTCGGACTGCTGGCCGCCACCCTCAGCGTGGTTTCCGCCTCGGCGTTAACCCTGCCAGCCGCCGAAGCGGCTTCTTCGAAGCATTTCGATGCGCGCGAGCTCGCCGCCGTAAGTACCTCTGTCGAACGCTCAGGGGTGGAGGGCGTCGCCTGGTACGTCGACGCGACGTCAGACCGCGTCGTCGTCACCGCGGACCGCACGGTCTCTTCCACCGAGATCGCCACGATCAAGCGCAGCGCGGGCGCCAGAGCTGGCGCAATCGCGATCAAGCACGCCTCCGGCGTCTTCGCACCGCTCCTGTCAGCCGGTGCCGCCATATACGGCGGCCAGTACCGCTGCTCGCTCGGCTTCAACGTCGTCAAGGGCAGCACCTATTACTTCCTCACGGCTGGGCACTGCGGGAAGGTGGCCAGCACCTGGTACACAAACGCCAGCCACACCACCCTGATCGGCCCCACGATCAACTACAGCTTTCCTGGCAATGACTACGCCCTCGTGCGCTACGACAACACCTCGCTTAGCCACCCGGGCGGCTTCACCTCCGCCAATGCCTTCGTCGGCGAGTCCGTCAAGCGAACCGGCTCGACCACCGGGACCCACAGCGGCACGGTCACCGCGCTCAACGTCACCGTCCATTACTCAGGCGGTGGCACAGTGCGCGGAATGATCCAGACGAACGTCTGCGCTGAGCCAGGCGACTCCGGTGGCCCGCTTTATGACGGCACCAAAGCCCTCGGCCTCACCTCAGGCGGCAGTGGAAACTGCAGCTCCGGCGGCACAACCTTCTACCAGCCGGTGCCCGAAGCCGCGAACCACTACGGCGTAACCGTCTACTGATCAACACACAGCATCCCGGCCGACAGCGACGAGCTGCGGCCGGGATGTCTGTTGCCATCCCCTTCAGGGTGAAGGCCGAGGCGTGATCACTAACGCAAGCTACCGACCTTCCCGGGGGCTTGGCCCGTCGATCCTGCAGGGGACGAGGTCAGGGCCGCCGCAGTTAGGAGAATGAGAAAACGTTAGCGGCCACGCGTCTGGGGCGGCCTGAACCCGGGTACCTCATCCCAATTGCTCGCGCCTTCCGGCATTGCCTGCTGATTGCGGGCCGGGCCCGACCGAAGAGGTAGTGATCATGCAACACCCGGGTCACCACGACACCTCGATCCCGCCCGAGTTGTTCCCGACCGACCCTTCTGGGCTGCCCGAGGCGACTCGGCCAGCGATGTTGGAGCTGGGCGACGGTGGCATCCTCGACCTGCGCGTCGGGCCAGTCGCCAAGCGGCTGGGCGACGACACCGTCCGGATGCTGGGGTACAACGGGTCGATTCCCGGTCCCACGCTCAAGGTTCGGCAGGGCACCGAGATTGTCGTCCATGTCACCAACGAAGGGGATCTGGACACGACCGTGCACTGGCATGGCCTGCGCCTGGAGAACCGGTACGACGGAGTCCCCCACGAGACCCAGGCGCCGATCCCGGTCGGCGGCAACTTCACCTACCGCATCCAGTTCCCTGACCCGGGCCTGTACTGGTATCACCCGCATATTCGCGAGGACTACACCCAGGAGCTCGGCTTGTACGGCAACATCCTGGTGGAGCCGGCCGAGCCCGATTACTGGCCGCCAGCCGACCGTGAGGTCGTGCTCACCGTCGACGACATTCTCGTCGAGGACGGCCGGGTGGCACCGTTCAGCCGTACCGAGACCACCCACACGGCGATGGGCCGCTTCGGCAACCTGCTGCTGGTCAGCGGCGAGCCCGAGCTGCAGCTGACCGCGCGGGCGGGTGAGGTGGTGCGGCTGTGGCTGACCAATACCGCCAACACCAGGGTGTTCAACGTGGCGCTGCCGGGCGCGCGGATGAAGCTGGTCGGCGGCGATTCGGGCCGGGTCGAGCGGCCGGAGTTCGTCGACGAGGTGGTCCTGGCGCCGTCGGAGCGGGCGGTGGTCGACGTCCTGGTCGACCAGCCGGGCGAGCTGACGCTGGAGCATCGCACTCCCGACCGGACATACCGACTGGCCACACTGACCGTCGCCGAGCGGCAGGCCACGCCCTCATCCGCCAGCGAGTTTGAGGTGTTCCGGAGCGCCCCGGAGCTGGCCGCCGAGCGGGACCAGTTCGACCGATGGCTGGCCGCGCCGCCCGACAAAACTCTGGCACTGGTCGCCGAGATGGACGACCCCAACGCTCCTGCGGCGGGCGACGGGCCAGTGGTGTACGTCTGCCCGATGCATCCGGAGGTCACGAGCGACCAGCCGGGCCGATGCCCCCACTGCGGCATGAAGCTGCTGGCAACAACAGTGCCCGCAGCCGTGACCTATGCCTGCCCGATGCACCCCGAGGTCACCAGCGACCAGCCGGGCCGATGCCCCCACTGTGGCATGAAGCTGCTCGCGGCCACCGCCAGCGACGCTGCCGCCGCCGAACACGACGCGGCGCACCAAATGCGCGGCCACGACCACCACGGCGAGGACCACAGCCATGACGCCGCCGAAGCGGGACCCGCCATGCACGGCCACGGCGACCACGGCCACGGAGCCGAGGACATGCAACACGATGCGGTCCACGGCGATCGCGGCGACGCAGGTGCGGACCACCCCCACGGTGCGACCGACGGCATCGAGTGGGAAGACGACATGGTGGAGGTCAACCGGCTGACCACCACAGCCAACATGCGCTGGACGTTCGTCGACCGCACCGACGGCGCCGACACCTCCGCCATCGACTGGCGGTTCACCGTTGGCGACCGGGTCAAGATCCGGCTGGTCAACGAGATGGACTCCGATCACCCCATGCACCACCCCTTCCACCTCCACGGCGCCGGCCGGTTCCTGGTGCTGGCCCGCAACGGGGTCACCGAGCCCAACCTGGTCTGGAAGGACACCGTGTTGATCCGTACTGGCCAGACCGTCGACATCCTCTTCGATGTCACCAACCCCGGCCTGTGGATGGCCCATTGCCACATCGCCGAGCACATGTCCAGCGGCATGATGTTCAGCTTCTCTGTCGAAAGGAACGAGGGGGTCGCCCAGTGACAGCCCGACCCGGAGAACCCATCGCCACTCAGGACGACGTACATCAGAACCGGTCAGAGGACCGGTTGCTGGATGTCGTCGTCGCCGGGGGCGGCCAGGCTGGCCTGGCCATGGCCTGGCATCTCGCCCAGCATGGGCTGCGCTTCGTCGTGCTGGAGGCCGGCGCGAAGCTCGGTGAGTCGTGGCGCACCCGCTGGGACTCACTGACGCTGTTCACCCCAGCGGAGTACAACGGCTTGCCGGGCATGCCATTTCCTGCCCCGGAGGGCACCTACCCGACCAAGGATCCTGTCGCGGACTACCTGGAGTCGTACACGAAGTCGTTCAAGCTGCCCGTCCAGCTCAACGCGCGCGTCATCGGCCTTGACCGGACGGACGAAGGATTCGAGGTCCGCACCGCTGACGCGACCTACCGCGCCCGTCAGGTGGTGGTCGCCACCGGGCCATTCCAGGTTCCCTTCATCCCATCCGCGGCCGAACGGTTGGACGCCTCCGTGACCCAAGTCCACAGCTCGCAGTACTGCAACCCGCAATCCCTGCCTGATGGACGGGCGCTGGTTGTCGGTGGCGGCAACTCAGGATTCCAGATCGCCGAGGAACTGGCGGCGACCCGCGAGGTCGACCTCTCCGTCGGAACCAGCTATCCGACGCTGCCACAGCGGCTGCTCGGCAAGGACCTGTTCTGGTGGCTCACCCGGCTCGGCCTCATGCGGGTGTCGGCGACATCCCGTTTGGGCCGCCGGGTGCAGTCCCGCGGGGAGTTCGTGATCGGAAGCAAACGCCGCCGGCTCGAGCAGGCGGGCGTCCGATTCCGGCAGCGGCTCGTCGACGCCGACGGCAGCACCGTACGGTTCGCCGATGCCGGCACCCAGGACATCGGCACGGTGATCTGGGCGACCGGCTTCCGGCCCGACTATTCCTGGATCCACCTGCCCGGCGTGGTACACGACGGGCGCGTGGCCCACCAGCGTGGCGTAACCGACGTGCCCGGCTTGTACTTCCTCGGCCTGTCGTGGCAGCACACGCGTGGCTCTGCGCTGCTTGGCTTTGTGAAGGACGACGCCGCGTACCTCAGTGACCGCATCGCTCACCAACACGCCGCTATCGCGGCAGAGGCCGGTGTCGGCCGGTAACCAGCGCGTCAACACCGGAACCGACTCGACAGGCAGCGCCGTGGTGGTCGGCGGCCTGCCCGTTGCGGCGACTAGACCAGGCGCGTCGCTAGCGGCCGAACCAGCGCCGTCGCCGGGTGGAGACGAAGCGCTCCTTCTCACCGGCCAGCTCTCGGGACGGTCCGAAGAACGGCGCCATCGGCGAAGGCCCTGACAAGAAGTCGGCGTCGACCTTGCCGACCAACCCGTCGCCAAACTCGATGTAGCACGATCCCTTGCCGTCGTAGGGATCGACGGCCCCGAAGCCGTGGATCCTTGCAGCGATGTCGTCGGCGACGGCGCGCGCAGCCGTTTCAGCGAACACGCCGGCCCGGGGGACGGGAGCGTCCGCGCAGTCGCCGAGCGCGTACACGTTCGGGAAACGCGTGGTGAGGTTGCGGCGATCGACCGCGACCCAGCCGTCGGTCCCGCCGACGGTCAATCCGGCTGCCTCAACGACAGCCGGTGCCCTGTGGACCGGGATGCCGATGAACAGGTCGTAAGCCAGATCTCCGGTCTTCAGCTGGGCCAGATGCTCGGCCGGGTCGAGGCCGCGGACCCGCCGACCGGGCGTATAGCCGATGTCTCGTTCCCCAAGGGCCTGCACGATCGCCGCCGAGGTTTCCGGCGACACCGGGATCGGTGAATCCATCGGGCTGATCACGTCCATCCTGGTGGCGTCTCGCACGCCGCGCCCGACGAGGTAGTCGTGGAGGAGGAGCGCGCCCTCGTACGGCGCAGGCGGGCACTTGAACGGCACGCCCAGAATGGCGATCACCACCCGGCCGCCGGAGAACGAAGGCAGGACCTCGCGCAGCCGCTCCGCGCCGGCGACGGAGTAGTACTCGTAGCCATCCTCCTCGAACCCCGGCGTCGCAGCCGGATCGTAGTCGGCGCCCAGCGCGACGACGAGGACATCCGGCTCGTACTCGCCGGCATCGGTGACGACATGCCGCGTCTGCGGATCGATCGACATGACGAGTTCCTGGCGAAACTCGGTCCCCGCTCGCGAAATGTCGCGGTACGGGAACCTGACCTCGGCTCGGGTTTGCCGTCCGAAGAGGATCTCCAGCTTCGAGAACCCGAAGATGAACGAGTCATTCTGATCGACAAGGGTGACGTGCACCTCGTCGGGCAACGCCTCGGACAGCCGCGCCGCCAGCTCCAGCCCCCCGAAACCAGCACCCAGGATCAATACGTGCTGCTTCACGGCACAAGCATGTCAATGGGAGTACCGGTCCGCACCTTGCTCCGGGAATCCCGGAGCAAGGTGCCCCTCCTCGGCTGGGAGCTCAGCGAGACTTCCTTCGCGCAACGATCACCTTCTAGGAAGCGGAATCGCCGGGCACTCGAACTGCTTCACGACCCCACCATCGACCGCGCTGCCGGCAGCGAGAGCCGCGTGCACCTCGGTCACGGAGTCAAGGACGCCGTCGCCGTCGAGGTCGCCGTCGGCCAAGGCGGCACCGTAACCGGTGGGGAAGCTCAAGAGATGGACCTGCCACCGGCCGCCGTTGTACCCAACATCACCGGGCGCCGCTTCTGCGACGTTGAGCTGCGCGCCACTGAACTCGTAGATGACGTCCCACGCGTGTGCCGGCGCACCGGTCCCCGACAGGTCGGTCGGCGTGCCAACCGTCCGGTACAGCTGACCGTTCACGTAGAACGCCGGACCGCCGACACCTGCCGATGCCGGTGCCTGAGCAATCGCCAACCCTGCAGCCGCGGCGGCGACAGCCATCGCGCCCACCAACCGGCTCCGCGTCCAGAACGTG
>JBKPTD010000242.1:0-17826 GCA_046735375.1 Actinomycetota bacterium
GTCGCCGCGATGTGGATCGAGGAAGGGAAGACGTCATTGGAGGACTGTGACGCGTTGACATGATCGTTTGGATGGACGGGGCGGCCGAGCTTCTCGGTGGCGAGGGAGGCGATGACCTCATTGGCGTTCATGTTGCTCGACGTGCCTGAGCCGGTCTGGAAGACATCGATGGGAAAGTGGTCGTCCCACCCACCGGCAGCGACCTCGTCGGCAGCTTCGATGATCGCGTCTGCCATGTCCTTGTCGAGCACGCCAAGCTCGGCATTCACTTTGGCGGCCGCCGCTTTGATCCGCGCCAGCGCCTCGATGTGGGCGCGCTCGAGCCGCAGGCCAGATACCGGGAAGTTCTCCACGGCGCGCTGAGTCTGGGCCCGCCACCGGGCGGCTGCCGGAACCCGTACCTCACCCATCGAATCGTGCTCGATGCGGTATGTCTGATCGGTGCCTTCCGGCTGGCCGGCGCTGCCGGTGGGCTCGGACATCGATTCACTCCACTGATCCGCAGGTTAGATCGCGGCGGGTCGACACGGCTTGTCACCGCGTATGCCGCGACATGCCCTAAGCCTATGGGTGGCGGTCTCGGCCGGTGGCAGAACCGACTGCCGTCCCGGCCCGGCTCGACGCACTGCTGTTAGTCGATGAGCCGTTTGGTCATGTAGTGGGTTGCGAGGAGCCACATCAGGCCGGCGAAGGCGAGGAGCATCCCGACGTGGTACAGGTCGGCTAGCGGTTGGAAGCCGAACACCGCATGGCGTACGAGCTCGACGCAGTGATAGAGCGGGTTGACCTGGGCGAGAACCGCCCCCCAGCCAGGAAGCTCCTTCACGGGGAAGAAGGTGCCCGCGACCAGGAACAAGGGCGTGAGAACTCCTGAGATCACATAGTCGAAGCTGTTGATGGATGGCACGATCGCCGACGCCCAGATGCCGAAGAGCGCGAAGCCGAGCCCGGTCAGGAAGCCGATAAACGGCACAAGGAGCATCCCCCAGCTCGGATCCAGCCCGAAGAGCATCGCGACGACAAGGGGCGCGCAACCGTACACGCCCGCCTTCGTCGCGTGCCAGGTGGCCTCGGCGGTAACGATCTCATGCGTGTCGACAGGGGTGGCGAGCACCGCCGCGTAAGTCTGCTGAAAGGTGCGCCGCACGAAGGTCACGAACATCCCGGCGAAGGCCGAGCTGAAGAGCACCGCGGTGGCGACCACGCCGGTGCCCACGAACTCGATGTACCGGTAGCCGGCCACGACCGCTACGAGCGAGCCGAAGCCGAAGCCGAACGCGAGCAGATAAAGCGTCGGCTCGACGATGGAGGCGAACGTCGTCGACGCCCAGTACTGCCGGTAGAGCGCGAGCTCGCGGGTCCACACCGCTGCAATACAACGCGGTTCGAACCACCGCAGCCGCTGAGTCGGCCGGGCTTGGATGGTCAGTGTCGTCATGCCTTCACTCCACCGTCTCGCCAGTTAGCAGGACGAAGACGTCCTCGAGGTTGCTGGGCCGGCTCAGACCGGGTCCGAGCGCTTCGGCGACATCGTCGGGTATGTCCTCGGCGCGCAACACGGAGACCGCAGGACCAGTTCTGCGGGTGGGCAACCCGGCATCGGCGGCGATCCGCTCGACCTCGATCAACCGCTGCGGCGGACCGTAGTACTCGATCGCATCCTTGCCGGCATGGGAATCCAGCAGTGCGCGTGGCTTGTCCCTGGCGATGATCCGCCCATGAGACATGATCGCGACGTCATCGCAGAGCCGCTCCGCCTCCTCGATGTAGTGAGTCGACATCAGCACCGTCACGCCGCGAGCCCGCAGCGCATCGATGAGCGCCCAGAGCTCTTGGCGCACCTGCGGGTCGAGCCCGACGGTAGGCTCATCCAGCAGGACCAGCTCTGGCTGGTGGACCAGGCCGCGGGCGATCAGCAAGCGCCGGCGCATGCCGCCTGACAGCTTCTCGGTCCTGGTATCTGCCCGATCGGTCAGCTGGGCAAGTTGGAGAGCACGCTGGACTGCTGCGGCGCGTTCCCCCGCGGGCACGCGATAGAGCTGCGCAAAGACCGTGAGGTTTTGCCGCGCCGAGAGCTCGATGTCGAGATTGTCCTGCTGTGGAACCACGCCCATCCGGGCTCTGGCGTGCTTGGACTCGGCGGGGATCGGATGGCCCAACACGCTGATCGAACCCGCGTCGGCGCGGGTTTGGGCAGTCAACATCCGCATCGTCGTCGACTTGCCGGCGCCGTTCGGGCCGAGCAGGCCCATGCAAATGCCAGGTTCCACGTCGAGGTCGAGGCCGTCGACCGCGGTGATTTCGCCGTAGCGTTTGACCACGCCCTGCAACGACAGCGCGAGGCGGTCGGTCTGACCAGCGGTCGCGGCGTTGCTGCCTTCCCCCTCGCCTTGCCTGGTCACACCGCACACCATAAGGCGGAGGGCTGACAGTCCGCGTTCCAATTTCCGCGGGCGAGGAGGGGTCCGTCCGCGAGGGTCACGTCTCGTCAGGCGGTCGGTGTCGCAGCCCCCTCGATGTCGCCCTCGAAGTCGATGGACGCGTACGCCCTGAGCTTGAGCAGCCGGTGATGGCTTTCGATTAGCCGTACCGTCCCGCTCTTCGAACGCATCACGATGGAGTGGGTCGACGCGCCGCCAGAGCGATAGCGGACGCCCCGAAGCAGCTCACCGTCGGTCACGCCCGTTGCCACGAAAAAGACGTTCTCGCCGCTGACGAGGTCGTCCGTCGACAGGATGCGGTCGAGATCGTGCCCGGCCGCCGTCGCCTTCTCCCGCTCGGCGTCGTCGCGTGGCCAGAGCTTGCCTTGGATCACACCTCCCAGGCACTTGATTGCGGAAGCGGCGATGACGCCCTCTGGGGTACCGCCGATGCCCATCAACAAGTCGATTCCGGTCCCCTCCCGCGCCGCCATGATCGCGCCCGCGACATCACCGTCGGTGATGAACTTGATCCGCGCGCCGGTCGCGCGTACCTCGTCCACGAGTCGCTCGTGTCGCGGCCGGTCGAGAATGCAGACCGTCACGTCGGCAGCTGACTCCTGCTTGGCCCGAGCGACGGCCCGCACGTTCGCGGCGGCTGGGGCATTGATGTCGACGTAGTCAGCTGCCTCCGGCCCGGTCGCGAGCTTGTCCATGTAGAAGACGGCAGACGGGTCGTACATCGTGCCGCGCTCGGCCACGGCGAGGACGGACAGAGCGTTGCTCATCCCCTTCGCAGTCAGCGTGGTGCCGTCGATCGGATCCACCGCAACATCACATTCGGGGCCGGTACGGTCGCCGACGTGCTCGCCGTTGTAGAGCATCGGCGCGTTGTCTTTCTCACCCTCGCCGATGACCACGATGCCGTTCATCGAGACCGTCCCGATGAGCTGCCGCATGGCGTTAACGGCCGCCGCATCGGCACCGTTTTTGTCCCCCCGGCCGACCCATCGGCCGGCCGCCATCGCCGCCGCCTCGGTGACCCGAACGAGTTCCAGTGCGAGGTTGCGATCCGGTGCTTCACGCTCGACTTCTAGCGCTGGCGGGATCGCTGAGTTCTCCGTCATCGGACCGCCCTCCATCGCGGCGTTGGGCAGACGGCGGCATTCTCCCACTGTGCCGTCGTGAGCCCGCTCGGTACGCCGGCCGGTGTCAACTCCCATACCCAGCAGAAGGCGGTCGTGCTGCCCCGGCGACGCTGGTCTCGGCGATCGGAGAGGATGTTTGCGTGGTGATGCCTGGGCAGGGTGCTGACGCCGAGAGCACGGGACGAGCAAATCGGCGGCATTGGGTCCTTGCGCCACTTACCGTGCTCGCCATCATTGCGGCCGTGCTCCTGCTCACACCACGGACCAACGATGCGGTCAGGCCGACTGAGTATTCGGGCCAGTTGGCGCAGGCGCGGGCCGTCGCGCCGTACAAGGTGGTCATCCCGGTGGGCCTCGCCCCCGGGTGGACGGTGACCAGCGCCCAGTTCTCTCGATACCACGGTGCGAGCCGGTGGCACCTCGGGCTGATCACGCCGGGCGGCGACACCGTTGGGGTCGAGCAGAGCAATGGAGATCAAAAGGACTTCGTGGATCTTCAGACCGGAAATGGCCGTCCGGAAGGCGTGCTCGAGATCAACTCGCGGGTGTGGTCGAAACAGTTCGCGCCCGGCCGCGGCCTTAGGTCGCTCGTCTTCGACCGCGGTGACTCGGTGGTTGTCGTGGCCGGCCTGACCGAATACTCCACCTTGACCGAGCTCGCCCGAGCACTGCGCTGATTAAGCGCCGGATCACTCCTGCACGTCTGGCTCGTCGGCGGCGATGGCTGCCGCAAGCCTTGCCCGCGCGCCGTCCAGCCACTGCTGGCAGACCTTGGCGAGGTACTCACCGCGCTCCCATAGTGCGAGCGAGTCCTCGAGCGTCAGGCCGCCGGCTTCGAGCTTACGCACGACCTCGGCAAGCTCGTCGCGCGCCTGCTCGTAACCCAAATCCTCGTCGGCCACGCCGGTCAGGCTAATGGGCGAAGTCGGCCTGTGTCCCTCGCCGACGTGCGGAACCGATCTCGGAATCAGGTCTTGACGCGATATATCTCGTCTCTGCTACAGTCGCGATATAACGCGAGTTGGCGCAGGACCGACGGGGAGAGGTGTCAGGTGGCGAACTGGACGATCAAGGAACCGACGACGTTGACCTTCGACGTGGTCAAGAAGCTACGGATCAAAACGATCAGCGGCACAGTTGATGTCGTTGGAACGGATGCCCGCCCAACCCTCGAAGTCACCAGCCTTAGCGGGAAGGACCTCGAGGTCCGGCTCGACGACGATGGATATCTCGACATCGGCTACCCGAACGGGCCGCGCTGGCCGGGGCTGATCGACTGGCTCACTGGCCATGGGGTTCGCACCTCCGTGCGACTCTCCGTCGCAGTTCCACCCGACTGCGAAGTCGACGTCGAAATGGTGTCCGTTACCACGGTGGTATCCGGCATCGATGGACAGGTGCGGGTGAACGGCGTCAGCGGCGACGTGACCTTGGCCCGGCTGGCCGACGTCGAGGCAGGAACGATCTCCGGTTCGGTCGAAGCCGAGCGTATTAGTGGGACCTTCGCTGCGAAGACCGTTTCCGGCGGCATCACCGCTGCAGGGCTCAGCGGACGGGCCGCCGTCGCCGAGACCGTGTCCGGCGCAGTCACGCTCGACATCGAGATTCCCGTGCCGACGATGCATCTCACTACTGTCTCCGGCGATGCGACGGTACGGGTTCCGTCCAAATGCGACCTCGATGTCCGACTCACCACGACGAGCGGTCAGGTGGCAAGCAGTTTCACGGAGATCCGCTCGAGTGGCCTGCCGGGCAGCCGGTCCGCAGATGGCACGATCGGCGCTGGCGGCCCACGGTTGCGCGCTCACACCGTCTCTGGCCACATCACCCTGCTTCGCCGCAACGAGGACGACAGCGGTCCCGGCGATGCTGAAAGTGACGACGCTGAGCGCCCAAACGGCCCGCTCGCCGCGTCCGCGGACGAGGAGACCCAGTGAGTCCGGTGTTCGGGCACGGCAGCCTCCGCCTCTATCTCCTCAAACTGCTCGACGAGGCGCCGCGGCACGGCTATGACCTGATCCGGCTGCTCGAAGACAGGTTCATGGGGACGTATGCACCCTCAGCGGGAACGATCTATCCCCGGCTCGCGCGGCTCGAAGCCGAGGGATTGATCACCCACAGCGTCGAGGATGGCAAGAAGATCTACCGGCTGACCGACCAAGGTCGTGCGGAGTTGCAAGCAAGAGCAGAGGAGCTGGCCGATCTCGAGGCCGATATCAGCCGAAGTGTGCACGACCTGGCGGACGAGGTCCGTGAGCAGGTCCGTGGCTCTGTCCGCGACGTCCGTGAGGAGCTCAAGCATGCCGCGCGTGACATTCGGCGGCAGCAGCGCCACGAGAACCGCCAGCGAAAGCTCGGCATCAAGGACGAGCTCAGGGATGCCAAGCAGGACCTGAGAGAAGCCAGGCAGGAGCTCAAGCGTGGGCTCAAGGGTGCTTGGCAGGACGCCACCGGCGACTGGACGGGCGAGCGTCCCGAGGCTGCGAGCCTGACCAGCGCCTACGGTCGGCTCGAACGTGCATTCGAGGATTTCCGCCTCCGGGTGCGCGATGTCGCGGGCCAGCGGGTGCTGACCGAAGAGGAGCTGCGTGGCTGCCTTGCCGCACTCGACGATGCATATGACCGGATCGCCGCGATCCTGCGGCGACGGGCTACCTGAGTGGCCGTGCAGGGCAGAAGAAGGTGCTCTTCCGGCCCTTCCCTGGCAGGCCGAAATTGTCAGACCCGAGCGAGAAACTGAACTCGTGAAAATAGGCGATCCGATCGACCACGGAGTGCGCAATGTTGCTGCATGAGGACCTGCTTCGCGCCGAAACCGAGCAACGGCTGGAGCACGCTCGCGAAGCACAGTTCAAGCACGGATTCGTCATGCTCAGAAAGTGGCGTCGTCGCGCCGAGGCGGCGCGCGCAAGCGTCGAAAGGGCGCTTGCGCTGGAGCGAGAGCGGATGGGCCGGATTTCACCGGCTGAGACGCCAGCAAGCCCGGTGGGTATTCGTCCGGCCGAGCGACTGGCTCGCTGGGCCTAGTGCTCGTTGACGGGACCCTTCCGTGAGCGTTCGGGCAGCGGTAAGGCAGGTGTCAGCGGTCGGAGGTCCGCGCCCTGACGGAGCTCAAGCTTCGCCTCCGGAAACCGCCCCGATCCGGCCGACGGCCAATCGGATCAGGAGTGCGGTGCCGGCCGGGGCATCCGCGGGGGAGCGGACGATCTCGTCGGCGTGCTGGACCACCGCATAGCCACGCTGCAGAGTTGCAAGAGGCGAGAGGGCCTGGACCCGGGCGAGACTGTGCCGGACATCGTCCGTTGCGCGGTCGAAGAGGTAGGAGATTCCCCGACGCGCCCGGGCGAGATCGTCGGCGACGTCGCTGGAGCGTCGGTCGATGTCCCGCTCTGGGGTGGCGAGTACCGGTCGATTCTTCAGGGAGAGCAGCGACTCGTCCTCACGCCGGATCCGAGCCTGGAGGATCTGCCTGGCCCGCGCGCGGAGGTCGTGAATCCGCCGGACCTGCTCTCCAACGTCAGGGACGATGCGCTTGGCAGCATCGGTAGGAGTCGAAGCCCGCGCATCCGCAACCAGGTCCAGGAGCGGCGTGTCCTGCTCGTGGCCTATCGCGCTGACAACCGGAGTCCTGCTGGCCGCGGCGACCCTGAGCAAGGCCTCGTCGGAGAAGGGAAGCAGGTCCTCAACACTCCCGCCGCCCCGTGCGATGACGATCACGTCCACCTCTGGATCGCGGTCGAGACTGCGCAGGGCATCGCTGACCTGGGTGACTGCGTAGGGTCCCTGGACCGCCACCTCCTCGATACGAAAGCGGGCCGCAGGCCAGCGGCGTTTGCTGTTCTCCACGACATCGCGCTCAGCCGCCGAGCCGCGCCCGCAAATGAGCCCGATCACGCCCGGGAGGAAGGGGAGCGGGCGCTTTTTCGCCAGATCGAAGAGCCCTTCCGCAGCGAGCACTCGACGCAACTGCTCAATCCTCGCCAGCAGCTCGCCAAGCCCCACTGGCTGGATCTGCTCTGCGCTTAGCGTCAGCGTCCCTCGGGGCACATAGAACTCCGGTCTGGCCAGCACGACCACCCGCTGACCCTCGCTGATCGGAACGCCCGCTCCCTCGATCACCACTGAATTGCAGGTGACCTGCAAAGACACATCTGCCACCGGGTCACGCAGGGTGAGAAAGACGATGCCGCTTCCCGGCCTTCTGGTCAGCTGAGTGATCTGACCCTCCGTCCAGATACGCCCAAGCCGCGCGATCCACTGGCCGATCAACCGGGCCACCGTTCTGACCGGCACCGGGTGCTCAGCAGAGGTCTCCAGCGGCATGATCGCCACAGTAGCCCGTCACGGCGGCGGCATGCCTGCGGTGGTTCCAGACCGCCTCGAACAGCCCTGCCATCGCGGCCACGTACGATGGCTGGATGTCCACAAAGTCCGGCCGCCGTGTCTTGCTGGCCGCGCCACGCGGCTACTGCGCCGGAGTGGATCGGGCAGTCCAAACGGTCGAGAAGGCCCTCGATCTTTACGGCCCGCCGGTCTACGTGCGAAAGCAGATCGTCCACAACCGGCACGTGGTGGAGACGCTCGAGGATCGTGGGGCGATCTTCGTCGAAGAGACGGACGAGGTGCCAGAGGGATCTATCGTGATCTTTTCTGCGCACGGCGTGGCTCCAGTCGTCCATGAGGAGGCGCGAGCACGGGACCTCAAGGCGATCGACGCGACCTGCCCGTTGGTGACCAAGGTCCACAATGAGGCTCGCCGCTTCGCCGGCGAGGACTATGACATTCTCCTGATCGGACACGAAGGCCACGAAGAAGTCGTCGGGACGACCGGCGAGGCCCCGCAGCATGTCCATCTCGTCGACGGGCCTGACGATGTGACGAACGTGCAGGTCCGCGATCCGCAGAAGGTTGCCTGGCTGTCACAGACGACGCTGTCCGTCGACGAGACCATCGCGACGGTCGGCAAGCTCCGCGAGCGGTTCCCACAGTTGCTTGATCCGCCGAGCGACGACATCTGCTATGCCACCCAGAATCGGCAAAGCGCAGTAAAGCTCATGGGCCGCGACGCGGATCTCGTGATCGTGGTCGGCTCGGCCAACTCGTCCAATTCGGTCAGGCTGGTCGAGGTTGCCCTGGAAAGTGGCGCCAGCTCCGCCTACCTGGTGGACAAGTCGGATCAGATCGACGAGTCGTGGCTGGAGAATGTGGAGATCGTCGGCGTCACCAGCGGCGCATCGGTACCCGAGATCCTCGTACGCGGCGTCCTCGACTGGCTTGCCGAGCGCGGTTATGCCGAGGTGGAGGAGATTCGAGCCGCGGACGAGAGCCTGCTCTTCGCGCTGCCGCCGGAGCTGCGACGCGATCTGCGGTCCGCGGGAAGCTCATCCAGCTGACTTGTTCTCCGGAAGGGGGACGAGGGAGTCGGTTGCCGACGCGACGAGCTCCGGTGCCTGCACCTGGCGTGGCACCTGTGAGATCTGTGGCGGCTCGGCGAGCTCGTCGTCGGTCACCCTGAGCTCGCTGAACCTGCGGGCGGTAACGAGCACGCGGCTCTCCATCGAGGCGACCGTGTTGTTGTAGGACTTGACCGCGCTCTCAAGCTGACCACCCAGCCGGGCCAGGTGGCCGCCCATCGTGGCGAGCCGGGAGTGCAGCTCCCGGCCGAGGTCGTATACCTGCTGCGCGTTAGCGGCCAAGGCCTCCTGCCGCCACGCATAACCGACGGTGCGCAGGAGCGCGATGAGGTTGCTTGGCGTCGCGATGATGACGTTGCGCTCGAATGAATATTCCAGCAGCGCGGGTTCCTGCTCGAGCGCCGCCTGCAGGAATGCGTCGGCCGGGACGAACAGCACGACGAATTCCGGCGTTGGCGTGAAGTGCTCCCAGTAGGCCTTGGCTGCCAACCGGTCGATGTGGTCGCGCAGGTGTCTGGCATGGGCCCGCAGCCTGGCGGTCCTGGTCGCGTCGTCGCGAGCGTCCATCGCCTCGATGAAGCCGGCGAACGGGACCTTCGCGTCGACCACGACTTGCTTGCCACCGGCCAGCTTGACGATCAGGTCGGGCCGGAGAGCCCCGTCGGCGGTCGTCACGGTGGCCTGCTCGACGAAATGGCAGTGCTCCACCATTCCCGCCGACTCGACCACCTGACGCAACTGCAGCTCACCCCACCTGCCACGCACGTGCGGGGCGCGCAGCGCGGTCACCAGAGACGAGGTCTCGAGCCTGAGCTGGTCCGAGGTCGCCCGCATGTGCTCGACCTGCGTCTTCAGCGCCGAGTAGGCCGCGGTCCGTTCCTTTTCGACGAATTGTAGGTGCGTCTCGACCTTGCCCAAGGCCTCCGTCAGCGGACCGACCAGGTGCTCCACGGCTTCGCGCCGGTGATCGAGATCGGTGGCTGCCCTCGCTTGTGCTTCTCGCAGGCGCGTCTCCGCAAGCTGCAGGAACTGGTGGTTGGACTGCGTCAGCGCCTCAGCCGACAGCGACTTGAACTGCTCGGCCAGCCGGTCGTGGCCCTCGTCGGCCAGGCGGAGCCGCTCGAGCGCGGCCTCCCGCTCGGCTAGGAGTCGCGCAGCGACCGGAGCCGCCTGACCACGTGCGCCCAGCCAACCGATCGCGCTCCCGACTCCTAGGCCGACAGCGAAGAGGACCAGCGCCATGATGGTCATGACAATCATGGTGGCGGTCTCGGCCGACAGTTTGTTCGATTCCCCTCGGCGTGTCGCGCAGCGGCTGATCGACTGCCCCTTGTGCCTGTGGAAGATCACCGGCTGATAGGGGCGGAGTGTGGCCACCTAGACTGGACGGCCGTGGCTCTCCAGATCGGTATCGTCGGCCTGCCCAATGTGGGGAAGTCGACGCTGTTCAACGCGCTGACCAAAAACGACGTGCTCGCGACGAACTATCCGTTCGCCACCAACGAGCCGAACGTCGGTGTTGTCGGCGTACCCGACGAACGCCTCCCCACCTTGGCCTCGATCTTCGACTCCGCAAAGATCGTCCCGGCAACGGTGAGTTTTGTTGACATCGCCGGCCTGGTCAAAGGTGCCTCCGCCGGGGGAGGGCTAGGTAACAAATTTCTCGCCCATATCCGCGAGGCGGACGCCATTTGCCAAGTCATCCGGGTATTCGACGACCCGGACGTGATCCATTTCGAGGGCCGGATCTCTCCGAAAGACGACATTGAGACGATCAACACCGAGCTGATCCTGGCTGACCTGCAGACGGTCGAGAACGCGCTGCCACGGCTGCGAAAGGAGGCCCGGCTGGTCAAGGACAAGCAGGCTTTCGTGGCCGCGGCGGAACGCGCCCAGGAGGTGCTCGACGCCGGCAGGACAGTCTTCGCGGACGGGCTCGACACCGGCCCGCTTCGTGAGCTGCAGCTACTCACAGCAAAGCCGTTCCTCTATGTCTTCAACATGGACGATGAGGAGCTCAGCAACGAGGCATTGAAGTCCGAGTTGCGCGGCGTTGTCGCGCCAGCCGAAGCCATCTTCCTCGACGCCAAGATCGAACATGAGCTGGCAGAACTGTCCGACGAAGACGCGCTGGAGCTGCTCCAGTCGATGGGCCAGGAGGAATCCGGCCTCAACCTGCTTGCACGGGTGGGGTTCGACACCCTCGGCCTGCAAACCTTCTTGACGGCGGGACCGAAGGAATCACGGGCCTGGACGATCCGCAAGGGGGCAACGGCACCGGAAGCCGCCGGTGTTATCCACACCGACTTTCAGCGGGGATTCATCAAGGCGGAGGTCGTCACCTACGGCGAGCTCGTAGCCGCCGGATCGATGATGGAGGCGAGAGCGCGCGGCAAGGTTCGCCTCGAGGGCAAGGGCTACGTCATGCAAGACGGCGACGTGGTCGAATTTCGTTTCGGAAAAACATCGACGTCGAAGAAAGCCTGATGCCTGCAAGATGCTCGCTACGCGGCTTTGTGCGTACGTATTCAAGGTGGTGAGGTGACTCGGCCTGCGCCGCTTTCCGCGTCCAGCGGGACTATCGTCCTGACATGACGACCTTGCTGGAGCGGCTTCGAGACGCGACGAACGCGCACGACGCGAAGCGACTGGCGGCGCTGTTCGCTCGGGACTACCGAAGCGTCCAACGCTTATACATGGAGCCGGCCGAGGCCGACGGCGGGGACATCGCGGCCGCAGTTCAGGAGCTGTACAACCCCCCACCGACGTCATCGAACTGATCCTTGCCAAGGCCACAGCTGCAGTGGACACGCTGTCAGCGTCACCGCGCGGACAGGGGACGCCGCAAACCACGCCCATAACAACGGCCGTGGCAATTGGCGGCGCAGCCGGCCGAGCCCGCGCGTAGTCGGCGATCGACGTGCCTAAGGTTATCCGTGGCAGGCATGTGCGTGCGTTGCTATGCGTCGCCCCGTAGCGTCTCGCCTGCTGCTGCAATCGGGACCATTAGCCCCTTGCATGAGGTAGTTTGTCATGCAAACCTATTGGCATGACTGCAGCGGAGTGGCGGGATAACAACCCGCGGGCGCAGCTCTCGCGCACGCGCGATCTGGCTCGTCGAGTGCGTCGCGAGCAGCGAGCCAACTGGTTCCCACTACTCGTGTTCGCCCTGGTCACCTATCTCGCGATCCCGGTCACGCGCGCCAGTCACGCCGTGATTGTGCACTGCCGCGGAGTCGCCCTGACAGGCCAGCCCGGTGCGCAGGTGTGCGTGGCGCAGAACTCGGCGGCCTACGTGTATTGGCCGATCGCGCTCATCGCCGCGTACGTGTTGATCGCAGGCTTCTACGTCCGCATGTCCCGGGCGCGCGGTGTGGGCACTCGGGTCCGCCCCTATGTCATCACAGGGCTCGTTCTCGCGGTCGCGATCATCGTAGCGTCGATCTGGGCGGCCCACAGGGTCCTGGTCGGCGGGTACGACTTGCTGGGTTGGCACGTGCAAGGTCCAGAGCTCCGCAGGCTCATCGCCCCGGCGTGGGCAATCGGTCTTGCGCTGCTGGTGCTGGCCGTCATCGACCGCAGCCTCGCGCTATTTGGTCTCACCCTCGTCTACCTTGTCATAGCCATCGGACGCATCGATCTCGGCTGGACGATCGACCAGGCTTCACGGTGGGCGTTCGCCCCCCGCCTGGTGATCCAGGGCTCCGTCCTGCTCCTCGCATCGGCCGGCTTCGCGTTGGCGCAGCGACCACACCAGCACGTAAACGCCAGCCCCTCATGAGCAGCCACCCGGTCAACGGGCTCGACGACGTCGTCCATCAGCGCGTACGCCTGGGCATCCTCACCATCGCCCACGAGGCTCGACAGGTCGAGTTCGGCTATCTGCGCACCACGCTCGAACTGACCGGCGGCAACCTGTCCCAGCACCTGGCCACCCTCGAGAACGCGGGTCTGATCAGGATCAGCAAAGGCTATGAGGGGAAACGACCACGCACCTGGGTCAGCCTCACCAAAGCTGGACAGACCGCATTGCGCGAGGAGATCGCCAACCTCAAGCGGCTGATCAGCCAGATCGACCAGCCCAGCGGCCGCGACTGACCCAGCGCCGCACTCAAATCGACTGACTGCGTTGACGAGGGGCATCGTCCGACGGCGACGTGGTGGAGTTCCGCTTTAACGTCTCCTAGACGGCATTTACGCAGGTCAGCACGCGATTAGGTGCCGCTAGTCCGCACCTGGTCCGCAAGAATCGGCAACGCTGTTGCCATGAGCTCGCTCGCAGCCTGCCGGGTGCGATCCTCTGCGGTCGGCCAGAGGTGCGCGTACGTGCCGAGCGTCGTCGTCGCCTTCGCGTGGCCGAGCGCCCGCTGCACCGTCACGACGTCGCACCCGGCCGCGATCAGTCCGCTGGCGTAGAAGTGCCGCAAGTCGTGCAGCGTGATCCCCGATACCTTCGCCCGCTTGCACGCTGCCCGCCAGGCGTGGCCGACTGTGTTCTGATGCGGCGGCAGCGTCGGGTCGCCACCGTGGAACATCCAGCACGAGGGGGCGCCGCCGGTGCAGTGGCGCTCG
This sequence comes from Actinomycetota bacterium, assembly GCA_046735375.1. Lineage (GTDB taxonomy): Bacteria > Actinomycetota > Actinomycetes > JAKEEW01 > JAKEEW01 > DASYTV01. The sequence goes on from JBKPTD010000242.1 coordinate 13,555, forward strand.
ACGTGCCGGGCCAGCAGCTGGACAAGCTGCTCGGGCAGGTAGACCGTGCGCTCGCTGTTGTACTTCGGCGCCCGGATCTCGACGGCCGTCCCACCGGCCCGCTGCACCTGCCGGCGTACATCGAGGGTGCGGCCGAGGAAGTTGACATCGCCCACCTGCAGCGCGGCAGCCTCACCCAGACGCAGCCCGGCGAATGCGCACAACGCCACCAGAGCCGCGAAACGATCGTCTGCGGCCCGGAGGACCGCGGCGACCTGATCGGCCGTGGGAAGCGTCATAGCGGCCGTGGCGCGGCGATCACGCGGCAGTCTGACGCCCTCGCTGGGATCGCGGGCGATGACCCGGTCGCGGACAGCGGCCCGGAACACAGTACGGGCGTTGTTGACCCGCGTCTTGATCGTTCCCGCCGCCAGACCGGCCGTGTCCATCGACTTGATCCAAGCCTCGACGTGCGAGCGGCGGATCTTCGCGAGCGCCAGATCGCCGAAGGGCACGGTCCGTACGACGAGATCCATCGACCGGATCGTCCCCGGCACCCACGCCTGACGCGCCACCCATTCGCGGAAGTAGCCCGCGAAGGTGACTCGGCCCGCGACCGGGTCTATCCATTGGTCGGATACGAGGGCGGTCGTCTGTCCTCGCATGGTCCGAGCGTGGTTCAGGCGCTCAAGTCGTTGGGCGAGTTGGTAGCGGTGCAGCGCACCGCGGAGCCGTCGTGGAGCCGATCGCGCCGGGCGAGCAGATGGCCGCGCCATGAAAAGCAGGTCGGCCGGCCATGACTAAAGGACAGACCGGAGGATTTTGGAGATCCGCAAATCTTCCTGGGAAACCGGCATCTAGGGAAATTTTGACTTCGGCTCAGAATCAAACGATCACACCAAAGATCGACTTCCTCAACGTGGCGGGCGGGCGTCAACGTCACCGGGTTGCACTTGGCGTGGCCACTGCCCGGAGCGAAGGCAGGAACAGCGGGCCCGCGTACCCCACTCGTGTCGACGCCTGCCTGCGCACCGCCCGCCGCTTAACCCCCCTCAAAGCTCCGGTCGCCGGGCCTGGTGTGGCGCCCGTCTCGGCGGCCGGTACCTACTATGCTGATCACGCGGGCGCCACCCAGGGACACTGGAAGGCGCTCGTTATGGCGACCACTGAGGCCGAACCGGTCGAATTGATCCCGTTGAGCCATCTGCTGCTCGACCTCGACCCTCCGGTCGACGGCATAGACCTTGAGCTCACCCGCCGGGGCGTCCCGGTGGTGCTCGATGATCTCGGCCGTCGAGCCGTCTCCGCTGAGGCTGCTCGCATGTTGCTCGCCGGGCAGGCTGAGGCTGCGGAGCGCGGCCGCGAGCTGGCCCGGCGGCGTGAGGAAGAGGCTGCGGCGGCCCACCGGCCGCATGGCGGGGTTCCGGCGATCCCAGGAGCAACCGCGTTCGAGTCGATGCTGGTGGCATCGCCGCCCGACAGGCCGGGGCGGCGCGTGTCGGTGCTCGAGGATGCGCTCGCTCATGGTGGGACGATCCTTCACCCGATCCGCGAAGAGCAGGATGACCAGTGACCGCGTCGGTGGAGTTTGATCGGCTCGTCGACCGGGCTGCGATCTGCCGCGAGATCGGCGAGATCGTCGAACGTCGACAGTTCCACGCGATGCGCAACGCGGAGTACCTGGCCGCGCCGCGGCTGCAGCTGGTAGACGAGGAGCGTCGTATCGTCCGCGTCGTCAATGCCCCGGTTGAGGCTCGCTCACGACCCCCGAAGATCCTCAGGCACTACTACGACGACGCGATGTACCGGAAGGGTGTCGAGCCGGTCGGCATCTTTCACAACCAGCCATTTTGGCGGGATCTCGACTACCGGATCGTCCGGACCGCACCTGGGAATGCGCTGCTCGCGATGCTGCGGGACGACATCAACCCGTCGGTTGTCATGCCCGCCCGGCAACCGCGGGACGGCGCCCTAGAGACGACGTTCGAAAGGTGATCTGATGGCCGTCCTGATACCCGACCGGAGCCGAGTTACTGGACTGAAATGTGGTCAAGGGGTTCAGCCGTGGCTGACGCCGGCATCGGTGCAGATCCGCAGCACCAGGTCAGCGGGACCCGGTCGCCTCGACGATTTCGTCCTTCGTCAGGCCGGACATGGCTGCACCCGCGATCGCTCGAGCGAGCCGGTTCCTCGCTTCGACGAGTTCGTCCTGGGCCCGCTGATACGCCTCGAGCGCAAGGGTCAGTCCGTCCGCTGTCATGCCCGCAGCATGCCACTTGGGCGCGGGACAGAAGTCAGTCCTCGCAAAGGCAGCCCAGCTCGCAGTCGCAGTACTCGCAGGGCTTGCCACAGCAACGGCAGATCATGTCGGCACCTCCCTTCGTGGGCTCCGACCGACCGGGCCAAGGTCGCCACGGTCATCGGCGCCTCCGCGGTGCTCATATCAGGGCCCACGGATCATGGCGTTACGCGCCTTCGCTGTCGATCAGTTCGGCGCCTAGTTGATGCCGTAGACGAACGGCATGACCAGACCGATCAAAGCGAGCGCCTCGGCGAAGGCGAAGCCCAGGATCATGTTGCGGAAGATCAGGTTGTACGCCTCTGGCTGGCGCGCAATCGCTTGGACGCCCATGCCGAAGACGATGCCGATGCCGATGCCGGGGCCGATTGCGGCGAGGCCGTAACCGACCGACCCGATGGAGCCGGTGACCTGTGCGAGAACGCTCATGTCCTCATGCCCTTCGCTCGTCCGGTGGGCCGCTTCCACCGGAAGTCTTCTTCTATATATCGGCGGCGGACCACGCTAAGCCTTGGAGTGCACTCCAAGGTCAAGCGTCACGATCTGTCCCGGTTGACTCGATCACCAGATCCGCCAGGTCGATCAGGCGGCCGTGGTCGTTGATCGCCTCGACGGTGGCGAAGTAGCCGACCAGGAACCCCGTCGACCTCTCACCGCTGGTTGCCGTCACCCTCGCGGCGTGGGGCTACTCGACCCGCGGGCATCGCAGCGGGCTGCAACTGTTCACCTTCGGCGACGAAGGTGCGGCATAGAGCCGAGCCGGTAGGGTTCCAAGCTGTGGCGATCAGCGAGAGCGAAATACGGGCTGGCCTCGAATCGCTGACACCGATCGAGCGGCTGCTCTGTCGGCGGCTGATTGTCCGGCAACTTCGCTTCTCACGGAGGGTGGAGCGCGACCTGAGGGATTTCGGACCTACCGGGCTCATCAAGATTTCCAGCGCTCGTGCTGGGCAGCTGTCCGTCTTCGTTCTCGTGGTAGTGGCGGCTGCGCTCGGCTTCGCCCAGGTCAGCACCCCTGTACTCATCACTATCTGGACCCTCATCCTCCTTATGTACGCGTTCGTCCTTGTTCGCAGCTTCACCGCCGCCCGAGAGGCCAAGCGGTACCGACGACACCGATCGGCCCCGGACCTACCGGGCGCAGAGCTGCATGTCCACAGTGAGCGGGTGCGCCAGCCAGAGGGCTTGATCCAGGTGCTTCTGGACAGCCACGCTCGGCAGGATGAACGCTGGGACGCCGCGGGAGACCTGGACGATTACCCCACCCCCGAGGCGGTGGCGGCGCTGGCGTCGATCGCGACGTCGGCCGAGGTCGCCGAGGCCGACGAGACTCTTGCGGAGATCGCCGCGGCCTCGCTTGCGACGATCTGGGCGGCGCTTGGAGCGATGGACTACGAGACCTATGACGTCCTGCCCGGGCTGGGACATCGCCAAGCCGAGGCGATTCTTCGCGCCCGGGCGCCGCAGCTACTCGACCAACGCCCTGGGTCGGACCGCGGGTAGCGCAGCCCACCGACATTGATCCCCGCGAGCCTCACTCCTCCGGGGCTCGCGGGGATCTAGCAGGAGGGGTTGCGAAACCTCACTCCCCCCCAACACGGGGCGTCAGGAGGCGACGAGGCAAGACAACATCGCCGTAATCGCTGCGAAGATCACCTTTGGATCATTACGACTGGCAAGGTCCAGCAGTACCACTTGACGCTGCGCCGTGAGTGGCTCGACGGCCGCGTCTTCGCCTAGCTGGAAGCCATGGGTTGGCACGGGGCGCCACGGGTAGGCGGGGCGTTCTGACAAGGAGGACCCATGATTGTGCTCGTGATAGTCGGTGTATGCATCGCGCTCTTGATCCTCGGCTTCCTGCTGCCGCGGCTTTCGATCTGGCCGCAGCGTGGCGTCGATAGAACGCTCAGCAGCGGGCAGCGGGCGGGAGCGAAAGCGCCCGGTCGACTCGGGAAGTGGCTGCAGAAGCCGTTCTCATTCTCCCGTCGTGCCGC
>JBKPTD010000243.1:0-3197 GCA_046735375.1 Actinomycetota bacterium
TGATGGAAACGCCCCGGCTTCACATCATGGGTAGCACCGTGGTCGGCTGGCGGTGCGTTGCCTGTTACCTACGCAACCTCTCCGGCCGCACCAGTCGCGCGAGAACCGGGACATCGGATCTGGCCGATGTGTGGTCGCGTCTAGTAGCCCAGTAAGACCCACTTCGCTGGAATGCCCGCGGGAGCGCGCGAATGACGCAGCTACCGATCCCGGTCCACGTCGGATCTGAGCCGCCCGCGTGGTGGGATGACATCGAGGCACGGCAGCGCGAGTTCGGGGACGAGGCGTCACCGTGGCTCCAGAAGAGGCGTCGACCGACGGTTGCCAGCGCAACCTTGGACTGGGGCGCTCTTGGCTTCGAGCCACGGTGGGTGGGATTCGACACCGCTGACTGTGTCGTAGCCCTGCAGCCGAGCATCTTCTCTGGGCAGGGGGCCGACGAGTTCAATCGCTTCCGCCAGGGCGCTGAGAGCCGCGCCGAGGCGGCCCTGGTCATCAGCCCCTGGGCCAGCCGGATGTTGGTGATGCGCGGAGCGTGTTCTCGCCGCACGACGACTCCGTCTACCTCGGCGGATTCCAGTCCAGCATCAGCTCGATGGCGGCACTTCGAGGGCGGGAGCATTGTGGACAACGTTGCTCCGTCCGGAGCAGAAGGAGTGTTGCGTGTGATCCTCCCGAAGGTTCGCGACCCTCGTTTCGTGACGATCCGCCGCGGCGGAACCCTCACCGGTCCGGATCACCAGCTCCTCGCCCTCTGGGCGGCGTCGTGCGCGGAGCACGTCCTCGACCGGTTCGAGTCGGTTCGGCCCGAGGACCAGCGGCCGCGGCACGCCATCGAGCAGACCCGCGCCTGGGCGCGCGGCGACATCACGATGTCCCAGGCTCGCACGGCTGGAGGTCATGCGATGAGCGCGGCCAGAGATCTCAGCGGTGCAGCACGCCATGCTGCGTACGCCGCGGGCCAGGCCGCGGTGGTCGCACACGTCGCCGCGCACGAGCTCGGTGCCGCTGCCTATGCGATCAAGGCCGCACGTGCTGCCGCGCCGGAAGGAGAAAGCGATAGCGCGGGTCGGCTCGAGTGCCGGTGGCAGCGCGATCAGCTCCCGGAGGCGATCCGCGAGCTCGTACTCGACGACCAACGGCTGCGAAACGACATCTGCTGGTCGGTGTTCGACTGTTGAGGCCGTGTTGGGGGAGCCGGCTATGCCGCCACCATGCCGTTCCAAGATCCGCGCCTAATGCCGGATACCGAGCGCTGAAGAAGGCGTTCCTATGCCGCTGTCGAAGCTGGCGTCCGACCGACCACCGGTAGGGGTCAGTGCGCTCCCAAGTCTCATCTACTCTGCGAACCATGCACGAGAACGAGCCCGGCGAGGACCGGTTCGGCGCAGAGGCTCAGGTCTCCGAGTGGGACGCAAGGTACAGCGAACAAGGCGGCGCGCGGTGGAGCGGGCAGCCGAACGGGCGACTCGTTGCCGAGGTCGCCGACCTCATCCCGGGCGCGGCGCTGGATGTCGGTTGTGGCGAGGGTGCCGATGCGATCTGGCTTGCGCAGCGCGGCTGGGCGGTCACCGCGATCGATGTCTCCGCGATCGCACTAGGCCGGGCGCGCGAAGCTGCCGAGCTGGCCGGCGCCGCCGTCAACTTGATCTGCGGGGACGCCCTCCAGACAGCATTTCCGCCGCGCTCCTTCGACCTGCTGTCGATGCAGTACCCGGCCCTACCCAAGACCGCCGGCGACGCCGCCGTACGGACGTTGCTCGACTCGGTGCGCTCTGGCGGATTGCTACTCGCCGTCTACCACAACCTCGACGACGAGCACCGCGAGCACATGAAATCACGTGGCGTCGACCCAGCCGACTACTTCGGGGACGACGACCTCGGCCGTCTGCTCGGCGACGACTTCACGGTCGAAAGGCACGCAGTCGAGCCGCGCATCGACCCGCCGCCCGGAACCCCGCACATTGCCGACATCATCCTGCGCGCCCGGCGTCGCTGACGCGCCCCGAGGCGCGCGCGGGATCCGACGAGACCGCACGGATTTGCCGCCGGCCGGTGGCTCCGTTGGCCGCCCACCCATCACCGCCCCGGGCCCGGTCGCTAGGCGCCCGCGGTGCTGCCCGGATTGAGACGGAACGTCGGATGATCCGCCGGATCCGGGAAGGCGCGAAAGCCAGCCTTGACTGTCGGCATCCGCCCATACCGGTCCATGTAGGCCGCGAGCACCGGTGGCCGGTCTCGGGGCTGGAGCTCCTCAGCGACGAACTCCTCGACGCGATCGCCCCGGATCAGGCGACCCCGGCCGGCGGCCCGCAGGTTACGCGCCCACTCGGTCTGCCCGCCCGGCGCGACGAGGTACCGCCCGCCATCGTGATCGAGGACCACCACCGGCGTGGTCCGCCACTGCCCGCTCGTGCGGCCCGGTACCGACAGCCGGGCGACCAGCTTCGCGTTGCGGGGAGAGAAGCGGTTACCGATGTACCTGAGCCACCACGGCGGCTTCCGGTAGCGCAACGTGTTCATGCCTCCAGTGCAACACCGCGCGACGCCGGCGTCGTCGCACCATGGGAGGCCAACCCGATACCGCCCCGGAGGCAGCAGCCACGACGGCCTACGACCAGAGACGTACACCTTCGACATCCATGAGCGCCAAGAATGAACGCAGGTCCCCAGGGCTGACCCACGACCACTCGCACGCCGCACACTCGCACCCGACATCCGCATCTGGCTCCCCTTTAAGTCAAGAGGGAGTGTCAGCAGCTCTGTGTAAGTGATCGTGGCGGTCATGGTGTGGGGATGCGTCCGTCGAAGTAGATCGTGAACGCTTGGAGCGCCTGTTTCCAGCCCGAACTTCTGGTGCCGACGTTGGGCCCCCGGTACTCGTCCAAGTTGCGCACGGCAAGGCAGAGCACCTTCAGCGCGGCCTGCTCGGAGAGGAACTGACCGCGGTTGCGGGTGACCTTGCGCAGCCGGACGTTGATCGACTCGATCAGATTTGTCGTGTAGATCACGCGGCGGACCTCGGGCGGGAACGCCAGGAACGGCACGAACTCCGCCCAGTGCGCCCGCCACAGTCTCACGATCGCCGGGTAGCGGGCCTGCCACCGGTCGGCGAAGGCATCCATGGCCATTGCCGCGGCCTGCTCGTCGACGGCGGTGTAGATCGACCGGAGATCCTTGGTGAGCGGGCCCCAGTC
>JBKPTD010000244.1:0-8427 GCA_046735375.1 Actinomycetota bacterium
CCACCTGCATAGAGGCGCCGCGTGGTGCCCATTGTGGCGGTCATTCAGATGTCGAGATACTCGCCGGGTGAGGATGACAGAGGTACGGACGCTGCTCACCGGTCGCGGCCTCGTCGAGTCGCCGCGGTGGCATGGCGACCGGTTGTACTTCTCCGACTGGTCCACTGGCGAGGTCATCGCCGTCGATCTCGCCGGCCACAGCGAGGTGATCGTACAGGTGAGGTCGCTGCCGCTCTGCACGGCCTGGCAGCCCGACGGACGACTTTTGATCGTGTCGTCCCAGGACGGGCGCCTTTTGCGCCGGGAACCCGACGGGACCCTGACCACCCACGCGGATCTAGGCAAGGGCGGCTGGAACGACATCGTGGTGGACGGTCGCGGCAACGCCTACGTCAACGCCGCGGGCTTCGACCCCACAGCCGGGGAGAAAGTTAAGCCGGGTTTCGTCGCCCTGGCCGCGCCGGGCGGATCAGTACGCCAGGTAGCTGACGACATCGCATTTCCCAACGGGATGGCGGTGACCCCGGACAACTCCACTCTGATCGTCGCGGACTCGTACCGTCACAGCCTCGTGGCCTTCGACATAGCTTCGGACGGTGAGCTGTCCAGCCGACGCGTCTGGGCCGACCTCGGCGACGGCGTTCCTGACGGCATCTGTGTCGACGCGGAGAACGCGATTTGGTACGCCGACGTGCCAAACAAGCGGTGCGTGCGAGTCGCTGAGGGCGGCACGGTGCAGCAGACCATCGAGCTGGATCGTGGCGGCTTCGCGTGCGCCCTCGGCGGCCATGATCGACGGACTCTGTTCATCGTCGCCGCTGAGTGGTTGGGCATGACCCCGGGCGAGATGGTGACGCCCGGCACCGGCCAGGTGCTCACCACCGAGGTCGATGTGCCGGGGGACGGCTGGCCTTAGTGGCCGGCATCGAGGCGCTACAGGAGGCGCTGACGGCGGCGACCGTCGTGCAAAGTAGCCGAGCATCGGCAGCGACGGTTCCGGGGATGTGACGTGACCTGCGCGACGCCCTCGGCGCGGACCTGGCGGAGGCTCAGCTGCTCGTCGACTTCGGCTGTGCAGCAGCCGTGCGGCGGTCGAGCGCCGCCTTGGTCAACCAGGTTGCGACCGTGGCGAGCACGGTGGCCGGAATGGCATCCGTACCGGCCTTTCCGACCAGAAGCGACGCGAACAGGATCGGCGAGAACAGCAGTCCAGTCTGCGCCGCCATGCCGGCAGCTGTGCCGACCGCGATGGCGAGCGTCGGGGAGACGTCGAACCACACCACCGTGAGCGACGCCATGGCGACGCCGAGGAAGACGGCGGGAAAGATGGGTCCACCCCGGTAGCCGCATCCCATGCTTACGGCGTAGGCAAGCGCCTTGGCGACCAGCAGGACGAGAATCACCTTTGTGGAGGTCTCCGCGACCAACGCCGGCACTGACGATTGGCCGGAGAAAAGCACGTCCTGCGAGTCAGCGCCAAGGAGGTCGGCTGCCTGCGCGAGGACTCCGACTGCGAGGCCACCGAGCAGGAGTGGCCAGGCCATGCCCAGGCGCCCCCCGGGTAGGTGGTCCACCCTCGCCGCCACCCGATGGATCGCGGGGATCAGCAGTGCCGCTGCCACGCCGACGGCCACGCCGATCAGCAGATCCAGCAGCCGGGTGCCCTGATACAGAGGCAGGCCGGGCACTGCCAGGCCGGGGGCGTTGAGGCCTCCCCAGCTTCCGAACCCAACGAAGACGACGTAGCCGACCGCCGCGGCCACCAACCCAGGCAGCAGGGCCGGGATCAGCGCCGCTCCCATTCCCACGCCCCCCTCGACCAGCAGCATCGCGGCGACGAGCGGCCCTCCGAACAAGGCCGAGATCGCCGAAAACGAGCCCGCTGACGACAGCATCGCGCGTTCCATTGGGCTGACTCGGACGACAGATGCGACCGCCACACCGATGAGCGACCCGAGCGAGATGACCGTGACCTCCGGCCCGAGCACCGCACCGAAGGCGAGGGTTCCGGTCGCCGCAAGTGCTATGCCGGGCCCGAACGACACAGGAGTTGGCGTGGAGCTAAGACCTACCAGGGGCGAATGGCCGCCGTCGCCGGGGAGCAGCGTCCGTGCGGCGAGGACAACGCCAGCCCCGACCACAGGCAGACCGATGACCAGGTACCAGGGAGGCGACGAGGTACCCAGCGCGTCCGGGAGGTCTTTCCACAACCACTGCTGGAGTACGTGAATCAGCGCCAGAAACAGTGCCGCGATCAGCGCAGCCGGGATTCCGATGGCCGCGGCGAAGGCGACCACCCGAAGGTAGGCGCCTCCGGTCGGCGGTGCTGGCGCTGGGTGCTCGCTCATCACCGGCCGCCCGGGTCTCACGGCCTTGACGTCAGGCACCTTGCCCTGAACGTCGCCGTCTCCCACGCGTCCACCTTCACCTTCCGGGCGGGATCCGCCTAGCACCCACTGTGCGCCGACGGGGAAGGACCGGCCTCACCCCGGCCGGGTGATCGGACCCGCCCGATCAGATCGCGAGCATGGTCTGTTCGGGCCGGGCCAGTCCGGTGACCCGAGGCCGATGCCTTCTAAGATCGACGGTGGCAAGAAGCCGTGGAGACGACCGTGGGCATGGCTGGTAGGCCCGACCTCGCCGTGGGATTGATCAAGACGCGAGACGCCGTCGATCGCCCCGTGGAGGAAGGGGTCGGCCTCGTGAAGAACGTGGTCGAAGTGATCGCGACCATCGAGAACGTGGGGGATGCCCTCGCTGGGGAGACAACCACTCGCTTTTGGCTGCGGAGCACCGACGTCGACCGAGAGCTGCGGGTCGTTCACACCCCTGAGATACCGCCGGGAGAGGCAATCGAGGTCACGGCTTTGTGGGATCTGCGTGACGGGCCCGGCCCGTACACGATCACCGTGACCGCGGATGCGTTTTCACAAATCGACGAGGTACGCAAGGACAACAACATTGCGATGGCGTACGTCCGAGTACGAGGGACTCGCGCCGAGCTGGAATGACCTTGCGAAGGCGGCGGCATCGGCCCGTCACATCGCGCGTTCGGCGCTGCACCTGTGGCCTCAGCTCGTCTGAGCGGTCAGGGACGCCACCTCGGTCGGGGTCAGCTTGATCGCTGCGGCGCTGACATTGTCGTCCAGGTGTGACACCGAACCGGTACCGGGAATGGGCAAGATCGCCGGGGATCGGGCCAGCAGCCAGGCGAGCACGATCTGCCGCGGTGTCGCGTCATGGCGCAGTGCTATCTCCCGTACGATCCGGTTTCTGTCAAGATCCTGAATCGGTGCCCACGGCAAGAAGACCATCTGCTCCTGCTCGCAGAGGTCGACAAGCGACTCCGACCTACGGTCGTCGACGTTGTAGCGATTCTGGATCGACGCGAGGGGGGTGAGTCGCTGTGCCTGCCGTATCTGGTCCTCCGTGACGTTGGATAGCCCGATGTGCCGGATCTTGCCCTGCTCCTTGAGCGTGACGAGCGCACCAATCGAGTCCTCAAGCGGCACGGCGGGGTCGGGCCGGTGGAACTGGTAGAGCGGGATCTGTTCGAGCTTGAGCCGCCTCAGGCTTCCCTCGCACGCATCGATCAGGTGCTTCGGCCGACCGTTGACCGGCCAACGTCCCGGGCCCGACCGCTCGAGGCCGCCCTTGGTCGCAATCACGAGATCATCTGGATACGGGTGCAGGGTCTCGCCAATGAGTTCTTCGCTGACGTTGGGCCCATAGGAGTCCGCGGTGTCGATGAAGTTGATCCCAACCTCGATCGCGCGGCGCAACACCGCCTTCGCCTCCGTCCGGTCCGTGGGCTGCCCCCAGATACCGGCACCGGTGATACGCATGGCGCCAAACCCGAGACGGTTGACCGTCAGGTCGCCACCCACATCGATCGTGCCTGCCGTTGCTGCCTGCACGGACTTCCGCTCGGGCACGGGATCACGACTCCTTAATCTGCGCCTGCGCGACTGCGCCTGTCGCGCCGGCATCGACGAGGACCGCACCAGCGGGGACTCGTCCTGCGAATGCCTATTCTGTCTGCCCTCTCTCCTGTTGACGACCTCGGTACGGAGGAGGGCGAGTTTGCACCGCGGAACCGACCATGTATCTCGGGCGCGGGTTCACTCCTCTTGCCTGTTATCCGGAACTCTTGGAGGCGTTTGATGTCTGCCACGAACTCAATCCCTGGGACTTCCGACACGCACACGCCGCGAATGCTTGGGTTCGCGCCGGATTCCACGGTCGACGTCAGAGAGATCGATAGCACAAACTGGGAGGTCCTGCGCGCGCTGACTTATCACGGGAACATCGACGACTTCGTCGTGCCCGAGAACGAGCGGACGGATTTCGCCTCTGTTCCTCGCGTGTTCGCGTGGTTCCTTCCCCGGTACGGCCGCTACACCAAGGCCGCGATCCTGCACGACCACCTGTGGCGCGTCGCGGTTCCCAACGGTCTGAGCAGACTCGATGCCGATGGCATCTTCCGCCAGGCGATGCGGGAACTCGGTGTCCCGTTCCTCCGGCGCTGGATCATGTGGGCCGCCGTCAGATGGGGCGCATTGACCAAGCCGGACGGGCGCCGGGACTGGTGGAAGGAAGCGTGGCGGGTCCTGCTTGTTAGCCTGGTCGCGCTGCCGATCACGCTGCCAGCCGTGCTGGTCATCATGATCACTCTGCCCGTGTTCTACCTGGTCGAGCTGCTCGTGTGGCTGCCGCTCACGATCACCCACAAGCTCCGGGTCCGGGCGGGTAAGTCGGCCAAGATCGTGAACGCGCCGGCATTGCGCTGGAAACTCTGAGGTAGCTCAAGCGACACGCACTGCAGTCCCTGCTCCGGCGGCCCATCGCATCACCTCGACGGTCGGGTGTTCTTTCACCTGGCCGCACCATCGGGCTGGAACTGCCTGTCATCCGAGTAGTCACAGGCCCTCGCGGCAAGACCGCGGATCAGGCTATGGCTGTGGCGGCTTCGCGGTGCCGCGGCGGGCTCATGGCCGCGGGTAACGCCCGCCACTAAGTGTCCAGACCGGTGAGCCGCCAACCGCACGAGCTCGGCCTGCGCTGACAGAGTGATTGGCGCAGCCGCGAGAGTAGCGTGATGCCACGAGTCGACCTGCGGGCCGCCAGTTTCACGTGATCATGGGAGGCGCCATGGGACCACAGGACCCGGACCAGTCTGCAGCACGATTCCGGCGAGATCGTCGCGAACACGGCGGTGCTCCTGAGCATCTCGACGACGACCAGCTTGCCCACCTCGCCGAGGAGGAGCGTGTCGATGCCGGGCTCGACGACTACGACCCGGACGAGGTACCTCCCGCGACTGACGCGCCAGCGTCTCCGGATGTCACAACGAGCGACGAGTACCTCGAGGAGCGGGCTGAGATCGAGCGCGAGCTTGACGAGGGCGAGCTGCGTGTCCGCGGACAGCGGGATGAGTTCCCGCCGACGCACTACGACCGGTGATGCAGGCCGCGCGCTCGCTGGCGCGATAGCGTCGCGAGGCTCGAGTCCCTTAGTAGCGCGCCACCGGAAACGCTTGCCCTAGATGGTCTCAACCGTCCGACGCGTCGTTGCCGGTGGAAGTCGGGCGCATCTGTGGCTCGGTGGCCTCCGCACCTGGCGAGCTTCGCTATGAGGACCGCGTTGACATTTAGCCTCGAGGCGCAGCGGCCGGCGAGGTCAGGTCTGGACGAGTCGTCCGGGGGACGCCGGCGGCGGCGTAGGCATCATCCTCGTCAAGAGACTCGTGCTCGAGCAGGGTGGCCGCGAGCCGATCGAGCTGATCACGATGGGACTCAAGGGTCTGGCGTGCCGTTGCATAGCACTCCTCGACGATCTTGCGCGCCTCCGAGTCAACCAACTCGCGGGTTGCCGGTGACGGGCCGCTGCCGTCAAGCCCACCGAAGGGCTGCTCCCGTCCCTCGGCGGGCAACACCGTAAGGGGACCGATCACATCGGACATGCCCCACCGGCCGACCATCTGCCTGGCTATTCGGCTTACCTGGTCGAGGTCAGACTCGGCACCCGTGGTGACTTCGCCGTAGACCAGCTCCTCAGCAGCGCGCCCGCCGAGTGCGCCCGTGATCCGGCCGCGGAGGTAGGTCTCTGGGTAGCTATAACGGTCGGATGCCGGGCTCTGCAGCGTCACGCCGAGCGCGTGGCCACGCGGCACGATCGAGATCTTGCGTACCGGGTCGGCACCGGGAGTGAGCATGCCGAGCAGGGCATGACCGGACTCGTGGTACGCGGTTCGGGCACGCTCGTCTGGAGTCATCATGATCGCCCGGGGTGCGCCAAGGATGACCTTCTCCAGAGCATCGGTGAAGTCGATCATCCGCACCTGAGCCTGGCCGCGGCCCGCGGCGAGCAGTGCGGCCTCGTTGACCAAATTGCGCAGGTCGGCACCGACCATGCCGACCGTGGACGCGGCGACCACCTCAAGGTCAACATCCGGCGCGAGCGGGACATGCCGGGTGTGCACCTCAAGGATCATCCGCCTACCGGTCGCGTCGGGCGGGCTGATCGCCACCCGGCGGTCGAACCTGCCGGGACGCAGCAGCGCAGGGTCGAGGATTTCGGGCCGGTTGGTGGCGGCAAGGACGACCACACCTTCGGTGCCGGTGAATCCATCCATCTCGGTGAGGATCTGGTTGAGCGTTTGCTCACGCTCATCCACGCCCCCGATGCTTGTGCCGCCGCGGGCGCGGCCGATTGCGTCCAGTTCGTCGATGAAGATGATCGCCGGCGCTGCCTTCTTTGCCGTCTCGAAGAGATCGCGCACACGTGACGCACCGACTCCGACAATAAATTCGACAAACTCCGAGGCCGACGTGAAGTAGAACGGCACCCTCGCCTCGCCGGCGACGGCTCGGGCGAGCAGCGTCTTGCCGGTGCCGGGTGGGCCTGACAGCAGCACGCCTTTGGGGATCGTGGCGCCAATCCGTCGATACTTCTCCGGCTCTCGCAGGAAGTCGACGATCTCACTGACCTCCTTCTTCACCTCGTCGATCCCCGCCACGTCTGCGAACGTCGTCCGCGGCCCAGACTCCGGTTCGTAACGCCTGGCCCGGGACCGGCCTAGACCGCCCAGCCCGCCGAGCCCACTGGCCGAGCGACGGTAGAACCACACGATCAGGGCGAGGAACAGCAGTGCCGGACCGAAGCCAAGCAGCAATTGCTGCCACAGCGGCACGCGGTCCGGCGGCTTGGCGTTGACCGTAACGTTCTTCGAGAGCAGGAGTTGCACCAACGCGTCGTCGGCGAATGCCGGCCGCTGGGTGGTGAAGTCCGTGACTTGCTTGGCGTCCTTCTCCCCCGGGGGGTACGCGGCGGGGCTGCGGAAGTCACCCTCGATGCTGTCGCCAGTGGAGGTGATCTCCTTCACGTTCCCGGCCTGCACCTGCTGGCGGAAGAACGTGTACGACACCGTGGTTCGCTGCGGGCCGAACATAGCGGAGGCGAACAGCCAGTTGACCACCAGGAGGATGAGGATGACCCACCAGAGCCGGCGGAAGATCCTCGACCATTGCGGTGGCGAGGGCTTCTCGCCGTCTGGTGTACGGGCGCCTTCCACCCGCCATGGCGGCCGGTCGTCGCGCCCACCGGGTCGGCCTCCACCGGGGTCAGGCGCCCGGCTCGCAGAGTCCCTGGCCGGCGGCCGCTCTCCTTGGTCTGCAGGTGGTCGCCCCGTCGACTCCCCGCTTGCAACGTTGGTCATGGTCGCACCCCCGCTCCTCCGCCATCCCGGGCAAGCGCCAACTGCAATCATCGCGCCGTGGCTGGTCGGCCGCCACCACGACTGTCCGCTCCGACGGTGCCGGCGAGACTTCGAGGTACCGGTCCGAGGCCTGGAAGGGCCCGCAGCTTGCGAGCCACGACCGCACTTGCGCGCGGCGAGGCGGGGCGCCAGGCTCGGCAGGTGAGATCGTTTGTCAACGCTGGCCTGAACCTCGCGTACGACGTTATTGGCGACGGCTTCCCCGTCGTGCTTCACACGGGTGCCGCCGGCGATTCCCGGATGTGGAGAGACGCCGGTTACGTTGCCGGCCTCACGGGATTTCAGGTAATTCCTCTCGACCACCGTGGCCACGGTCAGAGTGATGCGCCCAGCGGCCCGCACGATCACACCGTTGCCGACTATGCAGCTGACGTCCTCGCCCTCGCCGACGAGCTCGCCCTCGAACACTTCGTGTTCTGGGGTTATTCAAACGGTGCCCGGGTGGGATACGAGCTTGCCGCGACGCAGCAACGCCGGATTGCGGCGCTCGTCGCCTCCGGCGGTGTGGACGCGCCTGATGACGATCCGAACGAGTGGCATGAAGGAGCCCTGGCGGTTCGCACCGGGGGGATCCACGCCATCCTCGGTGACGAGGCCGCACCGGCGTGGCTGATCCAGCAGCTGGCGGATGAGACGGATGCCGAGGTCGT
>JBKPTD010000245.1:0-10474 GCA_046735375.1 Actinomycetota bacterium
CGGTCGGGCTGGCGGGATTTGAACCCACGACCCCTTGACCCCCAGTCAAGTGCGCTACCAAACTGCGCCACAGCCCGTGACCGGCTATGCGGATGGTCGAGCCTATCGCAGGTGGCACGGTCGATGCTCACCGCCGATCTGTGCGGCGGGGTCGAGCGTAAACGTCTAACGCCTGGCGCCGCGCCGGTCCCGAACCCGCACGCTGATCTCGATCGGTGAGCCCTCGAAGCCGTACTCCTCGCGGAGCCTGCGCTCGAGGAACCTCCGGTAGGACGCCTCAAGAAAGCCGGTCGCGAACAGGACAAACCTCGGCGGCTCTGTCCCCACTTGTGTCCCGAAGAGAATCTTCGGCTGGCGTCCACCACGGACCGGATGGGGATGGGCGGCGACGAGCTGGCCAAGGAACGCGTTGAGCCGTCCTGTTGGCACCCGGGTCGCCCAACCGTGCAGGGCCCTGTCGAGGGCGGGCACCAGCTTCTCGACGTTCCGTCCGGTGCGCGCCGCGATGTTGACTCGCGGCGCCCAGCGGACCTGGACGAGCTCGCGATCGATCTCCTGCTCCAGGTAGTAGCGGCGTTCGTCGTCGAGGAGATCCCACTTGTTGTACGCAATGACCAGAGCTCGTCCGGCCTCGACGACCATGGAGATGATCCGTAGGTCCTGCTCAGCAAGCGTTTCTGTGGCGTCGATCAGTACGACTGCTACCTCGGCCTTTTCCAGGGCTGCCGCCGTACGCAGGCTTGCGTAGTACTCGTGTCCGCTCGCTTCGTGGACCCGCCGTCGGATGCCGGCGGTGTCGACGAATCGCCACGTTCGACCACCGAGCTCGACCAGTTCGTCGACTGGATCGACTGTGGTGCCCGCCTTCTCGTCCACGACCACACGCTCCTCGCCGGCAAGCCGGTTGAGGAGGCTGGACTTGCCGACATTCGGCTTCCCAAGCAGTGCAACGCGACGCGGGCCGCCCGGGGCAGTGGCTAGCTCTGGCGGAGCCTCGGGAAGCGCGTCGAGGACGGCGTCGAGCAAGTCGCCACTCCCCCGCCCGTGAAGAGCGGACACGGGGTGGGGCTCACCAAGACCAAGCGACCAGAGGCTGGTCGCCTCGGCCTCCCCGGCAGACCCATCCACTTTGTTGGCGGCGAGGACGACAGGCTTACCCGACCGCCGCAGGACCCGGACCACGGCCTCATCAGTGTCGGTGGGACCGACCGTCGCATCGACCACGAAGAGGACGGCGTCGGCAGCCTCCACTGCCAGCTCGGCTTGTGCGGCGACCCGCGCAGAGAATCCCCTAGCCCCCGGATCCCAGCCTCCGGTGTCGACCACGGTGAAGCGGCGTCCGCTCCATAGCGCGTCGTAGGCGACCCGGTCTCTGGTGACGCCTGGACGGTCTTCGACGACCGCTTCGCGCCGCCCGAGGATGCGGTTGACCAGCGTGGACTTCCCGACATTTGGCCGGCCGACCACCGCGAGGACGGGAAGCGGCGCGGCCTCGCTCTCCTCGACGAGCTCGTCGGTCAGCTCCTGGGCGTGGACGGAGTCCTCGGCGTCGTCAGGAGACACCGGTCCGCTCCTTCACTATCCCGAGGATCAGCTCGACGACCTCATCGAGCGTGTACGGCGTCGTGTCCAGCTCATATGCATCGGCGGCCTTCGCCAGCGGTGAAGCAGCTCGCGACGAATCGAGCCGGTCCCGGCGGCTCATCTCAGCGCGGGTCACGTCGACGGAGGCGACCGGGTCGTGGCCGAGCTCGGCGGTCCGGCGGTCCGCACGAGCGTCGGATGTGGCTGTCAGGAAGATCTTGACGGGGGCGGACGGCGCGACCACGGTGCCGATGTCACGGCCCTCGACGACAATGCCGCCCGGGCCGATGAGCGTACGTTGGAGATCGACGAGATGCCGCCGTACTGCGGGGACCGCGCTCACCGCGCTGACCGCGTTGGACACTCGCCGCTCCCGAATCGGCCGTGTCACATCGATCCCATCCACGGCGATCCTGGGGGACTCCGGATCCGTCTCCAACGAGAGCACTGGCCGATCGGCGCTCGCCTCGACGGCCGCCGGGTCTTCGACGTCGGCACCATGCTCGAGCATCCACCAGGTGACGGCCCGGTACATCGCGCCCGTGTCGAGGTAACGAAGGCCGAGTCGGCGGGCGACGCTGCGCGACGCACTCGACTTCCCGGATCCCGACGGACCGTCGATTGCGATCACGAGCGTTGCGCGAGTGTGCCGTGCGTCCGCCAAGGAAAGCCTCCCCGTCAGGTGCTGGATGAGCCGGTCCAAGGTGAGCCCGGCTGCGCAGCCGGGCCGGGCAAATCATCCCGGTCGTCGGCGGCAGCCGCCCACCGCGTCGACCAAGCAAGGCTGACTCGTTGACTCAGTGTCCGAGATCTCGCACAACGTGCCGGTGCGAGCGTACCCGGCGAATGTCCCAAGGTCAGGCCGTGGGGTGGACCGTCCACCCGCGCGCAGCGAGCGCCGCCGTGAGGCCGTCGGCCATCTCAGGCTGCACAGCGAGCTCGATCAGTCCGACCGGCTGGCCCGGTGAGTGCTCGATCCTGACATCCTCGATGTTGACCCCGGCCTCGCCGGCGTCGGTGAACAGCCGCGCTAGCTGGCCTGGCCGGTCGGGCAAGACCACCGGCACGATCGCATAGTTCACGTGTGCGGTTCCGTGCTTGCCCGGCAGCCGAGCCTCTCCACGTCGCCCGCGCGCAAGCAGCCCTGCTGTGGCGGGCAGGGGTGGATCTGGCGATCCGGCCCTGCCGAGTTCCGCCGCGATTCCCTGCAGGTCAGCCCCAATCCGGTCGAGAACCTGGGCGACCGCGGGTGCGTTCGTCGCCAGAATTTGGTGCCACAACTCCGGGTCCGAGGCAGCAATCCGGGTGACATCCCGGATGCCGGTGCCCGCAAGCGCGACGGCGGCCTCGTCGGCTTGCTCAAGGCGCGCCGCCATGAGGGCCGCGAGCAGGTGCGGAGTATGGGAGATCAGCGCCACCGCGCCGTCGTGCTCGTCGGCCGCCATCACGACCGGGACCCCGCCGCACAGCCGTACCGCCTCGAGTGCGAGGTCACGGACGCCCGGAGCCGTCTGGTTGGTTGGCGTGAGCACCCACGGGCGTCCCTCGAAGAGATCAGCGCGAGCGCCTGCAGGCCCTGACCGCTCCCTGCCGGCCATCGGGTGACCCCCGATGTAGCCGGCCAGATCCACGCCGGCGGCCGCCGCGGCGCGCTGGACGTACCCCTTGGTGCTCGCGAGGTCGGTGTACGCCCCGGCCACCGCCTTGCTCTGAAGATCAACCAGGAGGTCGGGCACCACCTGCGGGGGCACGGCGAGGATGGCCAGGTCAACTTGCTGCGGCGGAGGCTCGTCCCGGCCTGCACCAAGGTCTGCGGCCAGCCGGGCCGCACCTGCGTCCCGGTCGGCGAGGTAGGTCTCCACCCCCTTCGATCGCAGGGCCAGACCGGCCGACGTGCCCATCAGTCCTGCGCCGACGACGAGGACGCGATGCAATGCCGCTGTCGCCTCGGCTCGGTGGGCGGCGGAGTCTCGGCTTTGGGACGGGTCGCCGCGCGTAGGTGTCATTGGGCGATGTCCTGGCGCAGGGTCTCGGCCCCGCGCAGGTAGACGTGCTGGACCTCGGCGCGGGCAGCACTGGTCTCGACGTAGACCATGACGCGGACGACCCGCTCCATCGCACCTGGCACGTCGATCTCCTGCGCGCAAAGCAAGGGCACGTCCTTCATCCCAAGCAGCCTCGCACCGAGGGCCGGAAACTCCGACCGGATGTCTGGCGTGACAGTGAAGATCACGCTGATCAGCTCGTCGGTGGTGAGCTGGTTGCGGTCAAGGATGGCCTTGAGCAGCGCGGCGACCGCGCCGAGCAGCTCGTCCCGCTCGTCGCGATCGATGCGGATGGCACCCCTGATCGCGCGTACCGCCACGGCGACCAGACTAACTGCCAACCTGGACTGGAACCGCCGCGTCCGATCACCGAGACGTCCAGAGGCTAGCGCTCAGAGACCGACGAGGGCGTACAGGGCGCCGAGTTCGTCGCGGGTGAGCGAACGCAGCTTCCCCGGCCGTAGCGTGCCGAGTGCAACCGGGCCGATATGCGTACGGACCAACCGCTGGACAGGATGGCCGACCGCGGCGAGCATCCGGCGCACGATGTGATTGCGTCCCTCGTGGACGACCAGTTCGACGAGAACGCGGTTGCTCGTACTGCCCACCACCCGGAACGAGTCGACCTTCGCGGGCCCGTCCTCCAACGCCACGCCTGCTCGCAGGGTGCGACCGACGTTCTTGGCGATCGGCCCGCTCACCTCCGCCACATAGGTCTTCGCGACTTCGTACCGCGGGTGGGCAAGGCGGTGCGCCAACTCGCCATCGTTCGTGAGCAGGATGAGTCCCTCGGTGTCGGCATCGAGCCGACCGACATGAAACAGCCGGTCACGGCGGTCGCCGACGTAGTCCCCTAGACACGGGCGCCCCTGGGGGTCGGTCATTGTCGACACCACGCCCGTTGGCTTGTTGAGCACCAGGTGAACCAGGTTCGGCGCAGTGACGATGCGGCTCCCGTCGACCCGGATGACTTGCCGCGCCGGGTCGACGCGAACCCCCTGCTCGGAAACCACGCGACCATCGACCTCGACCCGACCTTCGGTGATGAGGTGCTCACACGCGCGGCGGCTGCCGAGCCCCGCCTGCGCTAGTACCTTCTGCAGCCGTACTCCGTCCTGGTCACTCATCGTGCTGTGCACCGGTCTCCTCTGCCCCTCGGTCGCGGGCCGCAGCGGAATCCGGTTCGGCGACATCCCGTGGACCCTGTACCTCCGCGTCGGAGGTAGGAGTGCTCTCGGTGATCTCGGGGAAATCGAGATCGTCTAAAGCCGGAAGGAACGGTGCGAGCTCCGGCAGCTCGTCGAGGCTGCGCAAGCCAAGGCGCTCCAAGAAGTAGGACGTCGTCCGGTAGAGGATCGCGCCAGTCTCATGCTCAGTCCCGGCCTCTTCCACCAGGCCGCGCGCGACGAGGGTCCGCATGACCGCGTCCACATTGACGCCGCGGACCGCCGATACCCTGACCCGGCTGACGGGTTGACGGTAGGCAACGACCGCGAGGGTCTCCAGCGCCGCCTGGGTAAGCCGGGCATGCTGCCCGTCGCGGACGAACCGTTCGACCACGGGTGCGTAGTCGCTCCTGGTGTAGAACCGCCAGCCACCGGCGACCTCACGCAGGTCGAAGCCGCGGCCCTGTTCGGTGTACTCCGCAGCAAGCTCACGGAGGGCCGCTGCCACTTTGTCCCGCGGCTCCTCCACGACCTGCGCCAGCGCGACTTCGCTCACCGGGTCGTCCACGACGAGCAGGACCGCCTCGAGGGCGGCACGAAGTGATCCCGTTGCCTCCGGTGGGCGCCCGGCGCCGGCCCCCTCGCGTATGGGCTCGGGCGATCCTGGCCCGCCGAGCGCGCCGGCATTGCCTGCGCCGAGCCCGCCGCCGTCGGCCGGGCCGGGCGAATGGTCCTCGTCCCCCCGGTTGGCAGGCATCGGTGTCGACCTCGCCTCTGTCATTCTCTGACCCGGCAGGATGGCCTCCGGGCGCCCCTCAGTCATCGGACCTGATCTCCTCGTCGAACTCGTCACGCAGATCGACGCCGCCCTGGTCACTGCCGGTCCAGCGGACGTGCAGCTCGCCGAGCGGGCTGATCTGCTCAAAGCCAACCGCGCCCTCACGGTAGAGCTCAAGCAGTGCGAGGAAGCGAGCGACCACATGGAGGGGACTGTCACAGTCGGCAGTAAGCGCCCTGAAACTCGCGCTTCGCACTCTGCGCAGCCTCTCGACGAGCATCGCTGCCTGTTCCCTGACCGACACCAACGGCTCGTGCAGGTGGCTGACGGCGATCGTCGGCGGCTCCCTCGGGGTCAGTGCCCTTCCCGCCAGGGCCGCGAACTCCACTGGTCCCAGTCCGAAGACCAGCTCCGGCAGGAGCGTCGCGAACGCCTCCTCGAGGGCAACGATCCTCGGATGGCGGTGGGACTCCTCAGCCAGCCGCGCGGCGAAGATGGCCGCGACCTGCTTGTAGGCCTTGTACTGAAGCAGTCGCGCGAAGAGCAGGTCGCGTGCCTCGAGCAACGCGAGATCTTCGTCGTCGTCGACCTCGCCGCTCGGCAGCAGCCGGGCGGCTTTGAGGTCAAGCAAGGTGGCTGCGACGAGGAGAAACTCGCTGACCTGGCCCAGATCCCACTCCGGCCCATGTCCCTTGATGTAAGCGATGAACTCGTCGGTGACCCGGGAGAGTGCGACTTCGGTGATGTCGAGCTTGTGCTTGGCGATCAAGCCCAGCAGCAGGTCGAAAGGGCCCTCGAACACGTCGAGATGCACCTCGAACCCGGCGGGCGCAGTGCCAGCGCCGGTGGTCTCCTCCAGGTGCACCTCGTGTCGGGCCACGCCTTGAACCTAGCGCCTGAGCAGCGACGACTTCACCCGCGCCACACGTACGGCAGACGCCGAATGAAGGCAGATCACCCGAGTCTTGTCACTATTCGCATGGGAGCCGGTCATCCGCGCCAGGCTGGCAAGGCGGAGGAGGGAGGCGCACTGGTAGTGCGTCGACCGACGACAACGCCGCCAGGCGGGATGCGGGGGCCAGCTACCGGCGGCGGTGGAGGCGGCGTACGACGAGGCTGTCCTCGCGGTTCGCTTCGAGGTCCGCGAGCAACTCCGCGATCGCCTCCCTGACGATGCGCCCCCGATCGACCGCAATGCCATGATCTGCACGCAGGATCAGCCGTGCATGCTCAAGGCTGAGCAGCTCGTCCGATGACACATAGACGGTGATCTTCTCGTCGTGACGAGTTCGCCCGGTGCCGCCAGGCCGCCCTCCAGGTTTGGCATGCATCGGGCGTGGTGCAGCCTCCACATGCGCGTCCTCTGGTTCTTCCGGCGGCATGCTGGGCACCGCTCGCAGCCGCTCACTGCCCCGCTCGACGATCCTCGTAGAGGGTAGAAGCGGCGCCACCGGCTGGGCTGGCACCCGGACTGGCGCGACCGCGGCCCCGGTCGTACGAAAGAGTTCGTCCGCGCCCGGCAGGCTCACTCGACGTGGCACCTGGCGAGCACCTCCTTGGCCAGCTGCCGGTAGCCAAGGGCTCCGGTCGACGAAGGTGCGTAGGTGGTGATCGGCTCCCCGGCGACGGTGGTCTCTGGGAAGCGGACGGTCCGGCTGATGACGGTGTGGAAGACGCCGTCGCCAAATGCCTCGACAACCCGTTCGAGCACCTCGCGACCGTGTACCGTCCTCGAGTCGTACATCGTCGCGAGGATTCCCTCAAGGTAAAGGTGAGAGTTAAGGCGCTCCCGCACCTTGGCCATGATGTCGGTGAGCAGCGCCAGGCCACGCAATGCGAAGAACTCGCACTCAAGCGGCACGATGACGCTGTGTGCTGCCGTGAGCGCGTTCACGGTAAGAAGCCCTAGCGACGGTTGGCAGTCGATGATCACGATGTCGTACTCGTCGACCAGGGGCCCGAGCACCCGCAGCAGTGTCTGCTCTCGGGCAACCTCGTTGACCAGCTGGATCTCCGCTGCGGACAAGTCGATGTTGCTCGGCATGAGATCCATGCCAGACACGTTCGTCTTCTGCAGCACATCATCGACGGTGACGTCGCGCTGCATGAGCAGGTTGTAAACGGTGAGGTCAAGCTCGTGGGCATTGACCCCAAGACCCACCGACAGGGCACCTTGCGGATCGAAGTCGACGAGCAGGACCCGGCGCCCGTACTCCGCGATAGCGGCGCCAAGGTTGATCGTCGATGTCGTCTTGCCTACTCCGCCCTTCTGGTTGCACATGGCGATGACCTTGGCTGGGCCGTGCCTGCTCAGCTGGGGCGGCTCGGGGAACCTTGGCATGGGCCGGCCGGTCGGCCCGACATATCCACGGCCGTCCCCGGATTCCACCAGCCCCAGCGCGGCGACCGACTCATCGTCGAGGGGCGGTGGCACCTCATGGATCTCGGGGCGCCTCTTAGCTGCGGTCGACCTGGCCACTGTCGTCAGACCTCCCTGCCCGCCGATCCAGAGCGCCCGATCATTGAACTGATGGGCTCAGCCTGCTCTTGCGGGGAGACTACGGACCGGGCTGATACCCAATCAAGATCATCGATCGGCGTGGCGGCGACCGAGTCCTCGCTGGCGTCGCCTGTCGGGAGGAACCCGCGCGGTCACGCCGTGCGTCTTGATACCGGACGGGTGGCGTCGCGCCTGCCCGATAGCGACCGGTTGGCGGTTACTGTGAGGCAGCGTGTTCGGATGATGGTGTCGAGGCACCGGCTAGAGCGAGGATCGATGAGCTCGAGGGGTCGGCCGCGGAGGCCTGAAGTCCGCCGGTCGCGGGCCGCTTGGCGCGTGGCCGGCGGAGTCATCGCGGCCGCCGCGTTGCTGGCTGGATGCTCGGGCAGCGGGAGCGACAGCAAGAGCGACGCACCGCCTGCGCACATCGCCGTGACTCCGAAGGATGGCGCGACGAGGGTCAAGCCTGCCGCTGCCGTGAAGGTCCGCGCCGAGGGAGGGCGACTCACGAGGGTGACCGTTACCGACGCCGATGGCGACGAAATGCCGGGCAAGCTCTCCGCCGACAACGCGACATGGTCGTCACGCGGCGTACTCAACTTCAACTCGCACTACACCGTGACGGCCTCCGCAACTAACGCCGACGGTGCTCCGACCACCAGCAGGACGACTTTCACGACGATCAAGCCCAAGAGCGAGCTGCACACGGCGGTCGTGCCGCTCAGCGGCGAGACCGTCGGCATCGGCCTCCCGATCCAGGTGCACTTCAGTGCCCCGGTAGAGAATCGCGCCGCGGTCGAGCGCAACCTCGTTGTGGACTCCGACCCTGCGGTTGTCGGTGCATGGCACTGGATCGACAACGAAACGGTGCGCTATCGGCCCAAGGAATACTGGCCCGCCGGCACAAAGGTCACTCTTCATGTGCGGCTGCAGGGCGTCGATGCGGGCAACGGTGTCTATGGCGACGAGGAACGGGACATTCCGTTCACCATCGGCCGGGCGATACGAAGCGTTGTCGACGCGAAGTCGCTCCAGATGAAGATCTACGTCGATGGCAGGCTCGCCAGAACCGTACCCGTCACGACCGGGAAAAAGGGCTTCGAGACACGCAACGGCATCAAGGTGGTGCTGGAGAAGTACAAGATCAAGATCATGGACGCACGGACGGTCGGTATCTCCCCTGGCGACCCCAATTACTAC
Source organism: Actinomycetota bacterium (assembly GCA_046735375.1). GTDB lineage: Bacteria > Actinomycetota > Actinomycetes > JAKEEW01 > JAKEEW01 > DASYTV01. The sequence continues at coordinate 9,274 of JBKPTD010000245.1, forward strand.
CGCCTGCGTGTGCATTGGGCGATTCGCGTCACCTGGAGCGGCGAGTTCGTCCACGGCGCTGAATGGTCGACGGCGGCGCAGGGACGGGAGCGGGTCAGCCACGGCTGCGTCGGAATGAGCCTGGCGAACGCCAAGTGGCTTTTCGGACTCACGAAGCGCGGCGACATCATCCAGGTGGTGCACTCGCCGACCAGCAAGACCATGGAGCTTGACAACGGCTTTGGCGACTGGAACCTCTCCTGGTCGGAGTGGAAGGCCGGCAGCGCGCTGTAACGGAGTAGCCCGCCGCGGGCGAGATCAGCCAAGGGCTCGCGGATGCGCGGCGGCGTAAACCTCACGTAGATGGTCCACGGTGACGAGCGTGTAGACCTGAGTCGTCGACACTGACGCGTGGCCGAGGAGCTCCTGGACGATTCGTACGTCCGCGCCGCCGTCGAGCAGGTGAGTAGCGAACGAGTGGCGCAAGGTGTGCGGCGAAACCCGCTCCGGCGGAAGTGCTGCCCGCTCGGCCGCCGCCTTGAGAATCCCCCACGCTCCCTGCCTCGTGAGCCGCCCACCGCGGAGGTTGAGGAACAGCGCAGGACCGCCGCGGCCGCGGCGGGCGAGCTCCGATCGGGCCCTGACGAGATAGGCGGACACGGCGTCGCGGGCATAGGAGCCGATCGGGGCGATTCGCTGCTTGCTCCCCTTGCCATGCAGCCGAACCAGCCCTGAGGTCAAGTCAAGGTCGTCGACATCGAGCCCGACGGCTTCGGAGATTCGTGCACCCGCGCCGTACAGGAACTCCAGCAACGCGCGGTCACGCAGTGAGCCCGGCGGGTCCCCAGCGCCCGCCGCCTCAAGAATCGCCTCCACCTCGGCGATGGGGATGGCCTTAGGCAGGCGCCTCGGTGGAGCCGGAGGAGTGACGTCCCGGGCGGGATCGGCCTCGGTCAGCCGCTCGCGCTGCGCGAATCGGTGGAGACCACGGACTGCTGCCATGGTTCGGGCCGCGGAGCTCTTCGACAGCCCGTGCCGGTGCCGCAGGTCGACCAGGAAGGCCGCGACATCGGCTTCCTTAACCGCGCCGAGGTCCGTGAGATGGCGCTCGTCGAGGTATGCCGCGTAGCGGCGTAGGTCCCGTTGGTACGCCGCGAGGGTGTTGGCGGCCAGCCCGCGCTCGACGGTCAGGTGGTCGAGATAGCCGCGTACGACCACGTCC
>JBKPTD010000246.1:0-26121 GCA_046735375.1 Actinomycetota bacterium
CCGAACACATAGGACAGGAGCGCGTGAGATAGCACAGTGCCTCTGATCCGGTGATTCCGGATGGTCGTGTCGGACACCTGGTAGCACATCCCGATCGTGAATGCGACATAGGCGAAATCGCGATAGTCGGGTTCGCCTGCCCTGGCGACATCCTCGAAGTCGATGCCTGCAGCCGCGGCTGCGAAGTGCAGGTGGGCGTACCGCAGCGTGAAAAGGGTGTTGATGACAGTCCAGCTCAGCACCACCGTCACGATGGTGGCGCCGATGAGCAGTACCTGCTGTCCGCCGCTCTTCTGACCGGCAAGGCTGAGAGTGAACCCCACTCCGAGCAGGCTTGCCGTGCTAGCTCCGAGAAGCAGCAGCGTGGCGGTGCTCCGAGTCTCGTCCTCGCGCATGGCGATGTGCTTGGTGTGCGCACCGTCAGCCCTCGCGATGATCGGCCAGACTGTCGCCAGAAATGTGAATGCCGCCGCATCCCAGCCGCCGAGGACTGCCAACTCCCAGGCGACGAATGGCGCCAGGACAGCCCCCACCAGCAGAGCGATGAGCATCACAGCACCTGCCCGCCGGGTCGCCGGGGCGTGCCAACCGAGCAGCCGGTGATAGAGCGTCGGAGGCGGCATGCCGTTCATCGCCCGATTGTCGCCCGACCGATGCACGAACGCGCGGAGGCACGAGGATCAGCGACCCACCCGATCAGGCGTGGTTCGCCGAGAAGACATCGCGGCTTCGCGTTACATTCCCGTCCATCATCTAGGCAGGTCGCCTGAGTCCCGCTAGCGTCGCGCAATACACGTGGCGTAGATGGTGATCCTTTTGGGGCGCAGAGGGGGACCGATGACGAAGGGACGCCCTCGGTGATCGCGCAGCCGAGCAGGAAACGGGATAAGACCAGGTGCGCCGTGACTGCTGGTGAAGTTATCTGCGGAGTGCAAGTATCTGATCGGTCTCGCCGTCGGCGAGCATCATGACCGCTCTGTCCGGGTCGAAGAGGAGGCATCGGTATGACGACTCGACGCACGCTCCTCGCCGTGGTGGCGTCGTCTGCATTAGCGGCTGCGGTGGTAACTGCTGCGCCGGCGCAGGCTGCACCGGGCGACCAGAGCGCCGCGGCCGACGGCTGTCAGCTGCACTCAGCGAAAGGCGACATCAAGCACGTCATCTACCTGCAGTTCGATAACACGCACTTCCTGCGGGACAACCCAAACGTCCCGTCCGACCTCGAGCAGATGCCACACCTGCTGAACTTCCTGCGGGATAACGGCACGTTATTCACCAACGACCACACGATGCTTATCTCGCATACCGGCGGCGGGATCCTGTCCACGCTGACGGGTCTCTACCCCGATCGGCATGGGCAGGCCGTCTCCAACTCCTACCGCTACTTCAAGGCGGACGGGACCACCGCGTCTTCATCGTCGTTCAAGTACTGGACCGATCTCGTCGACGATGTAGGAATCCCACCCGCGGACCCGATGCCGAACATGGTCAACGGTGACAGCGGAACGCCCAAGACGACACCAGCGCCCTCGGTGCCGTACACGCGCGCCGGGTGTGACTTCGGCGCCGCCGCGACGGCCAACGTCGTCTTGGAGAACACGGGCACCGGGCCGAACGGCGACATGACAAAGGTGTTCGGCCAAGGGTCTCCCGAATGGAATGAGGCGGTGGCCTCAAATGCCGCGCCGCCGAACACGGCAGCGCGGGCGCTCGCCCAGACCGACTTCGTCGGGATCGATGTGCATTGCGCCTCCGGTGGGGGCATCTGCGCAGGTAATCCCAACGCCAGGCCCGATCTCCTTCCAGACGAGCCAGGCGGCTACAACGGGTTCAGCGGACTGTTCGGGGCGAAGTACGTCAACCCGGCGATCGCCAGTGGTAGCGCAACGCTGAACGACCTCGACGGCCAGCCGATCACCGATCCGTTCAACCAGCCTGGCTTCCCCGGCTTCGACGGGTTGTTCGCCAGCACGACGCTCTCGTACATCGCGACCATGCAGGAAGCGGGAATCCCCGTCACCTATGGCTACATCTCGGATGCGCACGACGGTCATGGGCTCCACGGCGAGCGGCACATCGCCTACGGGCCGGGCGAGCCCGGCTATGTGGCCCAACTGAAGGCCTACGACCAGGCGTTCGAGAAGTTCTTCAACCGGCTCACTGCCGACGGGATCACGAAGGACAACACGCTGTTCGTCGTCACGGTCGAAGAAGGCGACCACTTCGTTGGCGCGACGCCAACCCCAACGGGATGCGACGGGGTGACCACCCCGTGCAACTACAGCCTCCTCGGCGAGGTCAACGGCAACCTCGCCGGATTGCTTGCCACGCAGCAGGGGGTCACGACGCCATTCACCGTCCACTCCGATATGGCGCCGACCGTCTACCTCACGGGCAACCCGGCGCGGTCTGCTCTCCTTACCCGAAACTTCGAGCGGGCGGTGGGGAAGCTCACGACCGTCAACCCCTACACCGGTCAGACCGACCAGCTAACCGCGGCGCTCGCCGACCCCGTCGCGATGAAGACGCTGCATATGATCACCGCGGACCCACAGCGAACACCGACGTTCACGATGTTCGCCGACCCCGACTATTTCTTGTTCGCCGCGGCACCGAACTGCAACGCGCCATGCATCACAGTGCCCACGACGCCCCCGACGTTCGCGTGGAACCACGGAGGCATCCAGCCTGAGATCGCTCAGACCTGGCTCGGCATTGTCGGTCCCGGCGTTCGCAACCTCGGGCAGGACGACTCGACGTGGACCGATCACACGGACTGGCGGCCGACGATCCTGAGCCTGGTCGGACTCGATGACAGCTACGTCCACGACGGACGGGTCGTCGTCGAGCCGCTATCCAGCTGGGCGGTGCCAGCATCGCTGCGAGCCCACCCCGAGAAGCTGCTGCAACTCGGGGCCATCTACAAGCAGCTGAACGCCCCGTTTGGCGAGTTCTCGACGGATGTTCTCGTCGCCTCGACGCAGGCAATCCAGAGCGGCAGCGCAGCCGATGATTCCACCTACGCATCGATCGAGGACCAGATCGAGTCACTGACGTCCGCGCGCGACTCGCTCGCCGGTCAGATTCGCGCCGCGCTCGACGATGCGGCATTCGGAGGGAGGGCACTCGACAACCAGCAGGCCAAGGAGTTCATCACGCAGGCCGAGAAGCTCATTAGCCAGGCGCACGAACTTGCCGCCAATTCGTAGGCTCGCTCGACACTCAGATGGGGCGGGAGCCGTCGGCCCATGCCGTCGGCTCCCGCAGCGGGCGGTGAGCTAGCGGCGGGCCGGCGCGCGGGCCTTGAAGATCGCACGGATGGTAAGCAAGGCGACGATCGCGACGATCTGGCCACCGATCGCGATCCGGTTCACATCAACCGCCGGGCGCCACGTGAGCTCGTCACCGCGGATGACGAAGACACCCACCGGTCGCGCCATCAAGCCGAAACCGCTTCCCGAGCCCTTTCCCGTTCCGTCCGGTCCCTCGCCGTCCCCGCCACCGCCACCGCCTTGGACCTTTGCGACAGGGATCACCGTCACGCTGTCCTTCTCGTATGGCTCGCCGAAGACCCGCTTCACCGTGAGCGCATCTCGCGCCTGCCCGAGGACCTCCTGGACGTTCATTGCTCCTCCTCCTCTGCTGGCCCCCGACCTCATCCTGCTCCTGGGGTCCTCGGAGAAGCTGGGCCCCCCTGGCGTCACGTGAAGGACCTAGACCGCCTGGGGCATGAACGGGTGCATCTCGTCGTCGCCTTCCTGGATGACCCCCCAGCTCGACTCTGGCACTTCGTTCCAGGCGCCGGGCAGGTCTCCGAGCGGCTCGGATACGACCAGACGGGTCTCCTCAGAGAGCGCCTCGAACGCAGTAATGTCCGGATGCAGTTCGCGCAGGGTGTTCAGATCGGTGCTGTAGAACAGGGATCGCGACCGGCGTTCGGTGGAATAGCGGAAAGCCCACAGCCGCTGGCCGTCACTGGTCGCAACCGTCATCTGGATCGGGTGCTCTATGTCATGCTTCCGGCCGACGGTTTCCACTCGGTCGACCATCTGCGCCACCGCGACCGGCGGATCATGGGCGAGCCCGAAGGTGAGCGCGAGATAGAACATGACCTCCGAGTCCGTCGATCCCTCGATGTAGGGAAAGAGCGCTGGGTCGATCTCGAGCACAAGATCTCGCTTCACCTGATGAAACTGGGCGATGCTGCCGTTGTGCATCCATAGCCACTTGTCGTATCGGAACGGATGGCAGTTGGTCTGCTGCACGGGCGTACCTGTCGATGCCCTGATGTGCGCAAAGAACAGCGGCGACTGCACGTGGGACCCGAGCTCCCGCAGATTGCGATCACTCCAGGCCGGGCTCACGTCCCGGAACACGGCCGGAGTGCCATCCGGCTGATCCTCTGGGTACCACCCGATGCCGAAGCCATCGCCGTTCGAGGTCTCGACGCCAAGTCGCGCATGGCGACTCTGGTCGATCAGCGAGTGCTTCGGCTTGTAGAGCACTTCCTCGAGCAGGATCGGTGATCCTGAGTAGGCGAGCCAGCGGCACATAGGACATCCCTCCTCCGGAGCATATTGCCCATGAGACCACGCGCCGAGCGAGCCCTGATCACCCACCGGTGGGGAGCTGCACCTCGAACTGCACCTCCACCTCATCCTTGAGCCGCAGCGCGCCGAGGAATGCCGAATATGGCTTGATGCCCCACTCGCTTTGCTTCACGGTTGCCGTACCGCGGACGCGGCCGTCTGCGGAGGCTGCACATTGCACCCTCACCGGTCGAGCGATCCCGACGATCGTGAGATCACCTTCAATCGTGAACGCGTCGGGCTGCCCGCTGATGCGGGTCGATCGCAAGCCGATCTCCGGATGCTTCGCCGTGCGCAGGATCTTCTCAGTGATCGTTTTCTTGATGTCGAGTCGATCGCCGTCGGTCAACGGCTTCACACCTCCGGTGCCCTGCCTGACCTCGAACGAGGTGGCATCGACGTCGACGGTCACCGACGAGTTCGCCGGACTTGCCGTCTCGACGACCGCGACGGCAGTCCACCTGGTCACCTCGATGGTGAGATCGTGGCCTGCCTTCGAGCCCAGCCCCGTACGGCTTGTCTTCAGCAGAAGCTGACCCGCTTCCGGGCCGAGCCGATGGGTGCCGTCCTGCAAAGCCATCCGTGAACGCTATCGGTACCTGCTGTGCCCCCAGCGCCTATCCCGCGCCGTCGCAGCCACCTTGCCAGCCCGCTGTGCCGCGCCGCCGTCCCGAGCCGTCGTGTCGCGCTAGCTGGCCCTCGGACTTGGCGGTGCTGCCTTTGATCGGTGGACCATGAGCCTGACCCAGGCAGGTTGGGCGGCTCGTCGTTGGACAGCCAGCCAGGGTGGGCGGGTGATTTGTTCTGGCTACGGGTCCAATGATCACGGACTCGGCCTACATCCGTGCGGGTGAGGGGACAATGTTCGGTCGAGGCTGTGGGTGACGGGACACCGTTCGGTCCAACTCTGGGCGACGGTCCACTGATCGCGACCCGGCCGGGCCGGCTAGTCGTCGGAGGTGGCGCCCCCGCGCAAGCGCTTTGTCTTGCCGCGCTGGCGCTTGTCCTTCAGCCGACGCTCGATGCCGGCGCGGGTGGGTTTGGTTGGCCGACGTGGCCGCGGCGGCGGTGCGATGGCGTCGCGCAGGACGTGAACCAGGCGGCGCTCGGCCGCCTCCCGATTTCGGAGTTGCGAGCGGTACTCAGAGGCGCTGACTGTGAGGACGCCGTTCGTGAGGCGTCCGGCCAGCCGTTCTTGGGCCCGTGCTTTCAGGACCGGACCCAACGCCGTGGAGGCAGCGACGTCGTAGCTCAGCTCGACCCTGCTGTCCGTTGTGTTGACCGACTGGCCGCCCGGGCCGGATGAGCGTGAGAAGCGCCAGGTCAGGTCGTCCTCTGGAATGACGACCGATCCACGAATGCGCAGGTCCCCGGGCACAGGCCACATTCTTGTCCACGGCGTCTTCATCCATGCCGATGCCGCATCGGCGGCATCCCACGATGGATGCCGGTTCAGCGGGATCCCTGCGCAGCCAGGAGCCCCGCACTTGTCGGGTGCGGGGCTCCTGATTGTGTTCGTCACCGCTGGGCGAAGCAGTGTCTGATGCACGGGCTGTGCGGGCCCTGGGACCAAGCCTCCTGCGCCGACTGGACGTATTCCGCCCAGCGAGCATCCTCGATCTGCTTGGCGGTCAGCGACGGCTCGCTGGCCGTGCGGACCTGCTTGGCGAGCTGGTAGAGGTGTCGATCAGAACCCTCCGCTGCTGCGTTCAGCTGCTCGGCTTGCTTGGCGTATGCGGCCCAGCGCGCCTCTTCGATCTGCTGAACGTTCAGCGGCGCCCGGTTCACGGTGGCGCCCTGCTTGGCGAGCTGGTAAAGGTGACGGTCAGAACCGTCAGCCGCTGCGTTCAGCTGCCCGGCCTGCTTGGCGTACGCGGCCCAGCGCGCCTCTTCGATCTGCTGAACGTTCAGCGGCGCCTGGTTCACGGTGGTGCCGTGCTTCATGAGCTGGAACAGGTGCCGGTCAGGGCCTTGCACGACTCCGGCCAGCTCCTTTTTGGCCTGCTGGTAGAGCTGACGGTCAGAACTCCCGGCTACTGTCGCGCTTCCCTTGTCGGCTAGCTGGTAGAGGTGTCGGTCCGAGCCATCGATTGCAGCGCCGACCGCTGCCCGCTTCGGCTCGTCCCCTGGCAGGATCTTGCTTGCCACGACGCCGCCGACGATCAGGATCGCCAGGACAGCGAGGGCCACCAGTACTTCGGTGGCTGGGCGGATCGCCTTCATTGACTTCCCCCGTTTGTGGGCCCGCCGCTGTTAGCGGGAGAGCGCCAAGCCCGACGCCCTCTGACGCCGCGGTGAACTCGGTCGCGCTGTCAGGTAAGAGGCGCTCGTGGCCCGCCAGATACAAACACCGATGGACAGCCCTCACCTGTGCATTCGAAAGACGGACAAATGCCGGAAATGCCATGCCGAAGACGCGGGTCAGAGGCGCGGTAGACCACGACATCCGTGTGGCTTCGGGTTCGAGACGACTGAATCAGGGCTCGCCCATCGATAATCCGTCCAGGAGATTCGGGAGGCGGATCCCATGGCGATTCCTCGTTGGGTTGCTCGCGTTAACCGGCGGGCAACAAACCACCTCACGGCGCCGTTCGCCCGTCACCTGCCGGGATTCGGGGTGATCGTCCACCGCGGAAGGAAGAGTCACCAGGTGTATCGGACGCCGGTCAACGTCTTCGCGGCACCAGACGGATACACCGTCGCGCTCACCTATGGAACCGAGTCGCAGTGGCTGAAGAACGTCATCGCCGCCGGCGGGTGCGATCTGGAGACCCGCGGTCGGGTTGAGCACCTCACCGCCGGCCGCCTTTTCCACGACGAGTCGCGAGCATCCGTTCCTTGGCTGCCACGCAAGGCCCTCGGTCTGTTAAAAGTCTCGGACTTCCTGAGCCTCACCCGTCGCCCGCCCCAACCACTGGAGAGCGAGGTCGCCACCTAGTATCGGGCTCGGTGACCGATCCCGCAGATCCGCTCAGACGAGTTCGACACGGCAGTAGCCCGTGGCGGTCTTTGCTAGACGACTATCCGAGGTGACCAGAGTGACCTCGCGTAACTCGGCGAGGGCGACGTAGGGGGCGTCGTACGCGCTGACCGCGTGGCGCAGCTCCCACATGCGCGACAGCAGTTCGCGAATCGGGACCTCGTCCACACCGAGCAGCCGGAGCCTGGCGAGAGCGCGGCCTCCCTGTTCTTGACTGATCTTCCGGCCAATAGTCAGACCACGGATCGCCGCGAATACCTCGATCGTCCAATGCTGGGGCACGGCCCACTCGGTATCTCGACCCAAGATCGTACGAGCGCGGCGGCCACGATCACCGGCGTATGTCAATGCGCTTGTCGTGACCGAGGCGTCGACGACAATCACGACGCAGCCCGCCGCCGGTGGGTACGCGGCGTTGGCGCACCCCCGACATCTCTCTCCGAGCGCGCCTGCTCGATCAGGTCCGCGGCATCGGGCGCGTCCGGTCCAGCCCCGCCTCCAGCGGAGAGATCACGCTCGACCTCCGCGAGAAGCTGCTTGTTACGACCGAAGGCCGCCTGCCTTCTGAGCAGCCCGAGGAGGAACGCTTGGAGCGACTGCCCTCGTTCTCTTGCATCGTTGGCCAGACTGTCGCGAACATCGTCCGGCACGTCGCGAATGGTCACAGTCGACATGCCTACATTATGCATGCAATTCGCATTCAGGCGAAAGGACGCAGCCGTCACTCCGCGTCGGAGTCTCCAGCGGCACTGACAAAGCGGCGCGGAACCCAGCCATGCCCTAGCTCGGCGTGCGCCGATCGAGATGCTCGTTCAGAGTGACCGCCGCGTTGATGAGCGCCAGGTGGGTGAAGGCTTGTGGAAAGTTCCCGAGCTGCTCCCCGGTGAGCCCGATCTCTTCGGCATACAGCCCGAGATGGTTGCCGTAGGTGAACATCTTCTCGAACGTCAGCAAGGCCTCGTCGAGCCGGCCCGAGCGGGCCAGCGCTTCGACGTACCAAAACGTACAGAGTGAGAAGGTGCCCTCAGCGCCTCGCAGTCCGTCTGGGGACGCCTCGGGGTTGTAGCGATAGACCAGGCTGTCGGAGACGAGCTCCTTCTCCATGGCATCAAGGGTGGACAGCCACATTGGGTCGGTTGGGCTGACAAGGCCGACATGGACCATGCGCAAGAGCGACGCGTCGAGCGTCTGGGTGTCGTAGTGCTGCACAAACGCCGCTCGCTCTTTGTTCCAGCCACGCTGCATGATCTGCCGGTAGACCTGATCTCGCTGCTCTGCCCAGTGATCGGTGTTGCCGGGCAGGCCGCGGTCGACGGCCAGCCTGATGGCGCGATCGAACGCCGTCCACGAGTTGACCCGGCCGTACACGAAGTCCTGCTGCCCGCCGCGGGTTTCCCAGATCCCCTCGTCCGTCCGGTCCCAGTTTTGGGCGAGCCATTCCTGAATGGCCGCGAGGCGGGTCCACGTCTGGTGGCTGATATCCACACCATGTCGCTCGGCGAAGTGGATGCACTCCATCGCCTCGCCGTAGATGTCCAGCTGCAACTGATCAGAAGCGCCGTTGCCGATCCGTACCGGCCTGGAGCCCTGGTAGCCATCGAGGTGCGAGAGCACTTCCTCGTCCAGGTCGGAGGATCCGTCCACCCGGTACATGATCTTGAGGGGTCCTGAGTCCCCGCCCGCCTGCTCCTGTACGCGATCCGAGAGCCAACCGACGAACGCGCGCGCCTCGTCGACATAGCCGAGACCCAAGAGGGCGTAGACAGAGAAGGAGGCGTCCCGGATCCAGGTGAACCGGTAGTCCCAGTTGCGCTCGCCGCCGATCTGCTCGGGCAGCCCAGCGGTCGGGGCAGCCACCAAGGCGCCACTCGGCGCGTAGGTCAACAGCTTGAGCGTCATCGCGGACCGCAGGACCTCTTCACGCCAGCGTCCCCGGTAGGTCGAGCGGCCGAGCCAGCGTCTCCAGAAATCGACCGTGGCATGGAACTGCTGCACTACTTCATCGGGATCCAGCACGTGTGGTGGCGCGGTTGTGCCGGTCTCGAGCATCACCCCGCCAACATCGCCGGCATGGGCGGTCGCCGTTACCCGGATTCCGTCGCCCTCGGGGTGCGGCACCCGCACGTCACGCTGGTCCCAGTCGAAGGCCCTACCGGGGTTCAAGGTCAGCTGGGTATCACCGCTACGAAACACGGCTCCGTTGTCGGTTATCTCCAGCGTGTGGGGTGCACGGCCATAGTCGAAGCGGGGCTCGCATTCGGCGACGAACCGCATCTCGCCGCGGACCACGCGCACGATGCGTACGAGCCGATGCCGGTCGGTCGGCTTCCCCGAGTCGGCGACCGGCATGAAGTCCGCCACCTCACCGACTCCACCAGGGGTCATAAACCTCGTGAGCAGAACCGCGCTCTCCGGCAGATAAAGCTGGCGAGTGACGTAACCCTTGTCAGCCGGAGCGATCCGGAAGTGGCCGCCCTTCTCACGGTCGAGCAGCGACGCGAACACGCTCGGCGAGTCGAACCGCGGCAAGCACAGCCAATCGATCTCGCCATCGGTGCTGACCAGCGCTGCCGTCTGCAGGTCGCCAATCAGGCCATGCTCAGCGATCGGCGGATAGCCCTCCATGTGCACCACCACCCCTGGTTACCGTACGAGCAGGGAACGCCACCTGGCACTCAGCATCACACTCCTGACGGTCGCGCAGACAGAGCATCACCCAGGTGGGGTGATTCGGCCGTCGCCCACCCGACCGGGCGAGCTGACCTCAGGTCTTACGAGACGGGCATCGCCTCCGATGCAGCTGCTTCTCTACGACTGCGGCGGACGATCAGGAAGAGCACTCCCAGAGCCGTGGTTGTGATCACGCCGGAGATGATCACCGAGGCGAGCGGGAAGTCAGCCAACGCCGTGCCCACCAGGTAGGCCAGCCCGCAGGTATAGATCGACCAGATGGTTCCGCCGATCATTGACCACAGCAGAAAGGTGGGATACGGGTACGCGGAGACCCCGAAGGTCGCGTTGATGACGAACCGGAGGCCGGGGACATAGCGGCCCACCACCAGCAGCAACGGCGCCCGCGAGCCGATGAAATTGAGCGCGGCGACCACCTGTTCGTTGTGCATCGGCTTGTCGAGCCGCGGCTGGAAGCGCTTGCCGCCGAAGCGTGCGATCCAGTACAGGGTGGAGTCGCCTATTACGGCACCGGCGGCGCCAGCGAGCATGACGAGGCTGAGGTCGAGGACCCCTTGAGCAGCCAGGGTCGAGGCGGCGTTCAGCGTCGTTTCGCCCGGGAGGATTGGACAGATCGCGTCGCCGAACACCAACAGGAAGATCGCTAGGTAGGACCAATCCCCCGACGCTTCGTCGATCAGCGAGAAGCCGTCGCTGCCGCTTGCCATATGGAGGACGACGGCGAGGACGACAACAAGGACCAGGACCCCGAGCGTGACGAGCACAATTGGCCGGCGGAGAAGGCGCCGAGCCCGGATACCTGGTGCCTCCTGTGCCTGACCTGATGGATCGTCCGCCATGCCTCTCCCGTGATCATCACGCCGCGAGGACCCTGACGTCGCAGCGGGCTCGGTCCGCGATGACCATGGTGATCGGACCCGGATCCAAGGACCTCACCCCACGAGGGTGACGCGACGCCCCGCCCCGGCAGCTCTACAGGATCCGCTTGAGCATGTCGAGGTCGACGTTTCCGCCGCTCACGACGCATGCCACGACACTGGCGCGCGGAAGGCTGAGGACCTCGCTGAGAAGCGCTGCCAGTGGAGCCGCGCCGGAGGGCTCGGCGGCGAGTTTGCATCTTTGCATGATCAATCGGAGCGCAGCGACGATGTCCTCGTCGTCTACCAGCACAATGTCGTCGACCAGCTGCCGGATGTGGCGAAGCGTGTGCTCACCCGCGAAAGGCGCGGCAAGCCCGTCCGCGATCGTGGTCGTACGGTCGAGCGTCACCGGATGACCGGCGACGAGGCCGCGGCTCACTCCGTCCGCGCCAATCGGCTCCACACCGATGACCCGCACCTTCGGGCGAGCCGACTTCATCGCAGTGGCGATTCCGGAGATCAGTCCGCCTCCGCCAACCGGGACGATGACCGCATCGAGGTCGGGGACGTCCTCCAGGAGCTCGAGCCCGACCGTCCCCTGGCCCGCCACGATGGCCAGGTCATCGAACGGGTGGATCAGGGTGAGATGCCGCGAGGCGATGAGCTCGTGGACGGCGTCGACGAGAGGGCCGTCGGTCAAGACAACCTCGCCGCCATAAGCCCGGGTTGCCTCGATCTTCGATCGGACCGCGGTCCGAGGCATGACAATTGTGGCCCGAGCACCGACAGCCGTGGCGCCGTAGGCGAGAGCGGCCGCGTGGTTACCTGCCGAGAGGGACACCAGGCCACGCCGACTGTCGCCGGGCGGCAGCGTCAACAGCTTGTTGAACACACCTCGGACCTTGAACGAGCCGGTTCTCTGGAACAGCTCGGCCTTCAGGAACAGGCGCAGACCGAGCATCTCGCCGATGGTCGAGGCTGACACGGTCGGGGTCCGGTGAACCCTCGTCGCGATGCGCTCTCGGGCCGCCGCGACGTCGGTCACGGAGACCAGGCCATTCACGGCAGCTCAACGGTGCTGAGGATGCGCTTTCGCGCCGCTTGGATCTCGGGCATGGACAAGGACCGCCAATCCTTCGTGGCTAAACCCTGGCAAGGCAGTCACCGCACGGCGACCCCGGTGGCTGACCGGACGATATGCTCCCGTCTGGTCAGCTGCCATCGGCGCTCCGTCACCAGTCCCGTCGCGGCCGCTTCCTCCTGGATTCGAAAGACATCGCTGCAGTGATAAGTCGCTCTGACGTTGAGGCGGCGGCCGGCAGGATAGCCGGGCGGATCAGACGCACGCCGGTGGCCGAGATCGACCCCGCCGGCTATACCCCCGCCGGGAACGTGTGGCTGAAGCTGGAGTTCATGCAGCACGCGGGCTCATTCAAGCCTCGCGGGATGTTCAACCGCATCCTTGCGGCTGCCGAGGCCCGCACCCTTCCATCGGCGGGCGTGATCACCGCTTCGGGTGGGAATGCCGGGGCTGCCGTCGCGTATGCGGCGAAGGAGCTTGGCGTCACCGCCGAGGTCTACGTCCCGGCAACGACGCCGGCAGTGAAGGTCGACAAGCTGCACAGGCTCGGCGCCAGAATCGTCCAGCACGGCGTCGAATACGCCGAGGCGTACGAGGCGGCGACCACGCGGGCGGCCGAGACCGACGCCCTGTTTTGCCATGCCTACGATCAGCCTGAGATTTGCGCCGGGCAGGGCACGCTTGCACTCGAACTTCTGGAGCAGGTCGGCGAGCTGGACACCGTCGTGCTCGCAGTCGGTGGCGGCGGCCTGATGGCCGGCGTGGCAGCCGCACTCGAGGGTCGCGCCCGAGTCATCGCGGTCGAGCCCGAGACCATCCCGACGCTGCACGCCGCTCTAGCCGCGGGCGGGCCGGTCGACGTTGACGTGTCCGGTATCGCGGTTGACTCTCTCGGCGCCCGCCGCGTCGGCACGATCGCCTACCAGGTCGCCAGGCGCACCGGCGTGCGGAGCATGCTCGTCACGGACGAGGCGATCATTGACGCCCGCCGACAGCTCTGGGATCAACACCGCGTGATCGTCGAACACGGCACGGCCGCCGCCCTCGCCGCACTCATCACCGGCGCTTACCAACCGGTCGACGGCGAGCGTCTCGCGATCCTGCTCTGCGGCGGTAACACCGACCCGGCCGACCTCGCGAATTGAGCGCCGCCACTGCCGCCCAAGCGGTGCAACGTGGCGCGACGCAAGACCTCCTCACTCGCTGGCCTGACGCTCATCGCCGGGCGATCGGACGCGGACGACGTCCGGGCTTGCCGGTTCCGTACTGGGCGGAGGCAGCTCCAACTGCTTCGCGTCCGCGCTCGAGAGCTGCGTAGGTCCGGAGGCCGGGATCACGCTGCGATCGGGCACGGCTAGCAGCACGGTCCAGAGCAGAACGAGTACGGCCGTCCCGTAGATGGCACCCCCGATCCCGTACAGCTCGAATCCGATGAGAGTGCCGATGAGCATCAGTGCCGGTCCGACCCTGACGGTGCGGTTATCCACTTGTGGACGTATCACCAGGGCCTCGACGGTTTGGAGGCCCACCAGCAGCACCACGAGCACGACATAGGTGAACTCGTGCGGTTCAGTGGCGGCAGCGAGCAACGGGGCGAGCCCGCCGAGGATGATTCCGAGGTAAGGGATGGCGCCAAGCCAGCCAACGAGCAGGCCGAGGACGAAGGGCGCAGGCAGGTCGAGTAAGTAGAAGACCAGGGAGCAAAGCGCGCCGATCGTGACCGCCTGCAGCAAGGTAAGCAGCAGATATCCCCGGGCTGTGCTTGACGCTCGATAGACGACCTTCGACACGGACGCTTGCCGCACCGGGTCGCGGATCTGGTGGAGAGCGCCGGCTACGAACCGCGGTCCGTAGCCCACCAAGAACAGCATCAGCACCCCGGTCACGATGTAGGTCGAGGCCGTGCCGGCCGCCTTCGTGACCTCCGCCTGAGTCCCGAACCGCTCGTCCAGACTGGTCACGAAGGCCTTCGTACGCTCGGCCAGGTGAAAGTCGGCAGCCGTCTTGTACCGATGCTCCAGGTCGCTAGCAGCAGCAGGTAGCGCATCGCGCAACCGGTCAACTTCCGAGTGGAGGGTCGCCCGCACGCCCACCCATATGCCTCCGGCCAGCACGACGAAGGCCAAGACGGTTCCGAGCACTGCCAGTGCTCTCGGCATCACCCGATCAAGCAAGCTGATGATCCACGACAGCAGCCAGGCAACGACCGAGGCGGCAATAAGCCATCCCAGCGCGCGCTGGGCGGCGTGGAACAAGTTCAGGAGGGCGATCGCGGCGACGACCGCCCCGATGACGAGCAGAGTCGAGCCGACAGTCAGCCTGACCTGCAGCATCTTCGGTGGCTGCTGCGGCGGTCTGTCGCCCGTCACAGCGGTTTATCGTAGACCGGTGGCGATGAGCGACCCAGACGGGCAGCAGGAGGAGCGGCCAGATGCCACGGTGTTAACCCTCCACCCGGTCTCGTTCCTTCACATCGTTGGTGGTCTCTTATTGGCCTTCGCCGCCTTCGGGCTTGTCCGCTCAGCGCCGAGGGCCCTGACCACCATCGGAGTGGGGGCCGTGTTCGCCTTGGCCCTCGATCCTGTGGTCAGCGCGATTCGTCGGAGCTGGGGCTGGTCGCGACCGAGAGCAGTCCTGCTCGTCACGACCGGGGCATTCATCCTTGTTACGGCCGTCGTCGTCATCATGGGGCCGCAAGCCGTCAGCCAAGCGAGGGAGATCTCCACCAATCTCCCGCAGACGGTCGAGCAGTTCTATGACCTCCCGATCGTCGGAAGCTGGCTCGAGGACAAGGACGCGGCGACCCGGGTAGATCAGGCGATCAAGGACCTGCCCGGTGAAATCAGCGACGAGAGCGTGACGAGAACTGTTCAGAGCATGGTCGGTGGCGCGCTCGCGGCGATGCTTGTGCTTGCGGTCACCATTGCCGTCCTGCTCGATGGCGAGCGACTGGTCGCCTTTGTTCGCCGTCTACTCCCCTACCGGTGGGTCGACCGGGCAGACGAGGTCGGACGCGTGTTCTACACGGCGACGGCGCAGTATTTCGGCGGCTCGCTCGCAGTCGCGGTCCTCATGGGGATCGTCGTCCTAGCCCTGTGTCTGATCTTCAGCGTTCCCTTGGCTCCGCTTGCCGCAGTGTGGGCCATGATCACGGACCTGATCCCGCAGATCGGTGGATTTCTCTGTGGCGCCTTCCTCGGTCTGCTGGCGCTGACCCGTGGTCCGGTGATCTTCGTCGTGGTGATCGGTCTCTACATCTTCTATATGAACCTCGAGAACCACGTGATCAGCCCGTTGATCGTCGGTCAGGCGGTCAACGTCACGCCACCGACGACCATGCTGGCCGCGCTCATCGGCGGCGCCGCCGCTGGTGTCCCTGGAGCACTGGTCGCCACTCCGCTCGTGGGCGCGGTGAAGCAGCTCTATATGCAGCTGCGCTGGGGACAAGAGCCCTTGCAATCCCGCCGTCCTGGACTGCGAGCCCATGTCAGGTCGATGCTCCGGCGGCGGAGTTAGAAGGCCGGCGTCATGCGACCGCAAGCGAACCCTCCACGATCATCGCGAATTCTGGCCATCTCATCCGCTGAGAGTGACGCGGAGGCCCCCGCAGGAACGGCAACCTCGGGCGAGTACGGCCGGACCGATCCGCTGTGGTTGGATCCAATAGGTGCCCACGCCACTAAGGGGTTGATATGAACGATCTTGAAGAAATGGGTCCGGTCGACTATCTGGTGATCGAGTTCCCTGGCAGCCGGATGACCGGGGAGGGCTTTCCCCTGCTCGTCGACCTCGTCGACAGGGGCATCATCCGGCTCCTCGATCTGACCTTCGTCATGAAGGAGCTGGACGGATCTGTCCGGGGGGTCACCATTGCCGACTTGGACGAGGACGGCAAGCTCGATCTCGCAGTGTTCGAGGGGGCCTCGTCTGGTCTCATCGGACAGGACGACATCGACGAGGCAAGCGGCGCACTCGAGCCGGGCAGCTCCGCCGCACTTCTGATCTACGAGAACACCTGGGCCGCGCCGCTCGCGACGGCACTCAGGCGCGGTGGCGCCCAGCTCGTCGCCGGCGGTCGGATCCCGGTGCAGGCAATTCTCGCCGCGCTCGACGCCG
Organism: Actinomycetota bacterium; assembly: GCA_046735375.1. Lineage (GTDB taxonomy): Bacteria > Actinomycetota > Actinomycetes > JAKEEW01 > JAKEEW01 > DASYTV01. The sequence continues at coordinate 16,318 of JBKPTD010000246.1, forward strand.
CAGAGCAGAATGAGCAGGAAGCCAAGGTCGAGTAGTCTGCAGCGTGGAGAAGGAAAGAGGACAGTAATGCCAGGTCTCATTCGCGCCGTCGGGCGCACGGCCGTAGTAGCCGGAACCGCCACCGCCGTCTCCAACCGCGTCTCGCGACGGCAGGCGGGTCGCTGGTCGGCCCAAGAACAGCAGCAGCAGTACGAGCAGCAGCAGCAGTACGAGCAGCAGCAGGCCTACCAGCAACAGGCGTACGCCCCGCCTCCGCAGGCGGCTGCGGCACCCGCCGACGACACCTCCGACAAGCTGGAGCAGCTCAAGCAGCTCGGCGAGCTGAAGGCCCAGGGTGTCCTCACCGAGGAAGAGTTCCAGGCCGAGAAGAACAAAATCCTCAACTCCTGACAGCCCTCGTCAGCTCGGCCCTACTGACGTACGGTCAGTCGTCGCGCCCATCGCGTCCCTAAGACGGAGCGGCATGATGGCCCGGTGACCCGCAGGCGCGAGGTGGCAGCCGCCCTCCTGGCAGGTGCCGTCGCTATCGTCCTGTGGGTCCTGGCAGCGTCACGTCCGAGTCTGTGGCCGTCAGGCTGCGAGCGGGACTGCGCGAAGGCCGAGCGATCGCCGGGACCGCTGCGGGTGATCCAGCTCAACATGCTGCACGGCTTCCCGCGGTTCGCCCACCTCGACGCGCGGATCGACCTGATCGTCGACGAGATCCGGCGCCGGCAAGCGGACGTGGTGCTGCTGGAGGAGGTGCCGTGGACGGCTGATACCGGCAGCGTCGTCAGTGAGCTGGCCCGTCGTACCGACATGGAACACGTCTTCCGCCGGGCGAACGGGAACCGACGGGCGATCCTCTTCGAAGAGGGTGACGCGATCCTCTCCCGCTTTCCGATGCGTGATCTGGCGACCACTGAGCTTCCGCGGGGGAACCATTTCTTTCAGCACCGCATCGCGCTCGAGGCGACGCTCGATACCCCTTGGGGACCGATTCGGGCCGTGGTGACACACCTGTCGGGGGATTCGGCCGGGGTCTCCGCCACTCAGATCGAAGCGCTGCGCGACTTTGCCGGCAGTCCGGGCTACCCGGGCATCGTTGGCGGCGACTTCAACGCCAGCGAGGACAGCCCGGCTCTCGTCGCACTCGCGCAGCAGTGGACCGACGTCCTCCGTGCCGCGAATCCACCGGACACGGGTGGGACCTGCTGTGTCGACAACCTGACCGCTCCGCTGAGCGCGGAGCTTCACGAGCGGATCGACTACTTGTGGATCACCGATGCCGAGAGTTCGCGCATCGTCGAGGCGAGCCGCATCCTCGTACAGCCACAACGTGTCGGTGAGGGGTGGCTACGCGCGTCCGACCATGCCGGCCTCTTCGCCGTGATTGATCTGGGTCGATGACATTGATACGCGCGGTGACCGGTCTGGCCGCGATCTGCGCACTTGGTGCGGCGGTCGCCAGCACGATCGACTTGCTGCAGGGCGCCGACGGGCGCTGGACCGCCGCCGCCAACCTGCTCCTCGTCCCGTTGGCGGCCCTCCTGGCAGCCTGGGCCTGGCGGACTGCAACCCGTCCCGGCGCGCTGCTCGCAACGCTCGGCATCGTCGTCGCAATCCTCGGCGCGGCATTGGGTGATCGGGCCGGCAGCACGTCCTGGTGGTTGGCGGCAGAAGCGGCCTGGTGGGCCGGTATCGCTGCGGTCGCATGGCGCTTGAGGGCCGGTCTTGCCGTCCTTGCCGCCATGGCCGCAACATCGGCGTTCCTGGCCGCTGTTTTGATGATTTTCGGAATCCCTGAGCCGGTCGCGTCGGCGGGTGGCATACGGGTACCCATGACCATTGTCTGGGCCACATGGGCGGCCGTCGACCTGGTTCTTCGGCCGACGCCTGCCGGACTCTTCACCTGAGGAGCCGTCTCGACGCGGTGACCGCTGGCCGCGGTCTACGCCCGGATCAACCCTCTGGACCGCTGGACAGCACATCGAACGCGGCGATCGCGGAGCCGCGCGCACCGGCCATGTCCAGATCCGGTACGAGTGCGAAGGTCGCGACCTGTGCCTGTTCCTCACGCAGGAAGGTGTCCTCCCGCACGGTCGCGAGGAACCACTCCCTGAAGTGTGGCGCTGCCTCCACAACCCCTCCACCCAGGAAGTACGCGTTCGGGTCAGTAAAGTTCGCGGCGAGAGTGAAGAGCCGCCCGAGGGCCATCGCCTGCTGTTCAAAGATCTTGAGAGCAAGCGGGTCGCCGTTCTCGGCGTAGCTTCGGACGAGCTTTGCCGCCTTCCCAGGGCCGACGGCGGCGAGCTCGTGGTCGGGAAAGCGAGTCAACCAATAGGGCAGGAGGTTCAGCTCGATCCCGGTCAGGGATGCCACGCTCTCGGCGTCGCCGACGAGGCCACAGTTGCAAACCGGCAGCGGCTGATCTTCCTCGAGCAAGCCCTGGAGAGGGATTTGCACGTGCCCCAACTCTCCGGCCATGCCCGCCGCGCCACGGATGATATGGCCTGCTTCGATCACGCCGCCGCCGAGGCCAGTCCCCACGATCACCGACACGGAGGAGTTCTGCATGGCCAGCAGGCCGAAGTGCGCGTGATGGGCGTAGAGGGCGGCGGCGTTGGCGTCGTTGTTGTAGATCACACGGAGTCCGAGTCGCGCCTCCAAGGCACTGCGGATGTCGAATCCGCGCCAGGCCGGCTCGGAGAAGTTGGTGGCACCCTTCGACGAGATAACCCCCTCGGCACTCGCCGGACCTGGTGTGTCCAGCCCTACTGCAAGCACCGATGTCCTGGCCGTACCAGTTGACGCCAGAATCGCATCGAACGCTTCCGCGAGGGCCTCGACCGCCACGTCCGGACCCTCGCGTACACGACTCGGAGTCTCGATGAGAGCGTCGACGAGGAATCGGCCTGACGCGTCGAGCACGGTGGCGTTGTTTGTCGTCCCACCGTTATCGATACCGACGACGACCTGCAGGTCCGACTTATCCATGCGGTTCTCCTCGTCCGACGCGCTGATCGTAAATCAACCAAGGAGAACCCTCACATGTCAGCGAGTCTCTCCGGCTTGAGGTGTCGGTCAAAGAACTCGAGGATGATGTCGGCCCGCTGACGTCGATGCGCCGGCGATCCTGAGCGGGAAAGTTCATGGCTCTCGGCTGGGAAGCGCACGAACTCGACGTCACGCTCCAGAATCCGCAACGCGACGAACATCTGCTCTCCTTGCTCGATCGGACACCGCAGATCGTCCTCTGAATGGATGACCAGAAGCGGGGTCACGATGTCGCGAACGTGGGTGATCGGAGACATCGCCTGATAGAGCTCGGGAGCGTCAAGGTGGCTCTTGCCGAGATACGTGCGGAATGCGCTGGCGATGTCGCTTGCCCACTCCAGGCTCAGCAGGTTGTTGGCCGCCCGCTCACTGCACGCCGCGCGGAACCGATCGGTATGCCCGACGACCCATGACGTCATGTAGCCGCCGTAACTACCGCCAAGGATGCCGAGGCGATCCTCGTCGATGGCGGGGAACAGCCTCAACGCGTGGTCAACCGTCGCCATGACGTCGTCATAGTCGACGCTCCCCCAGCCGGTCCCGCCGAGCGATTCACCGCAGATGGACCGGCCGAATACCTCCTCGCGTCCGGAGCTTCCCCGCGGGTTGCACCACAGCACGACATAGCCGGCCGCGGCTTGAATCTGGAACTCATCGAAGAATCGATTGGCATATTGCCCAAAGGGCCCACCGTGCACATTGATCAACGCCGGATAAGAGCCCGTGGGATCGAAGCGCGGGGGCGTGAGGATCCACGCGTCGATGTCAGCTGTACCGTCAGCGGACATCACTGTGAAGCGTTCGTACGGCTGCAGGTCGGCCTGCTTCGCGAACGCCGACGTGAGATCGGTGATCTGCCGTGTCACCCCGCCGTCGAGCACGTACAGCTCACCAGGGCGCGTGGCGGTGGAGAGGGTCAGAGCCGTCGTCCCCGCCCGCTCGTCGAAGCCGGTGACACACCCGTCTCCGGTCCAAAGCCCTTCGGGGGCGGTCGCGCCGTCAGCAGCCAGCCGATAGAGGTGGACGTTACCGCGATCTTCCACGCTCACCAGGAGGCCCGAATCATCGAGCCAATGCGGCGCCCTGAAGTCGGGGAAGGGTTGAAAGGTCCGGTCCAGATCCCGCGAGATCCAGCGGTGGTCGCCGCCAGCGATTCCTACCACGGCCACGTGCATGTTCCGCGGATAGGTCTCGGTGTCGTCAGTGCCGACGAACGCCACCATCGAGCCATCCGGGGAGACACTCGGCGTCATGTACTGGCCGGTGGTGCCGGTCACGAGACGCCGCTCGCCGTCGAGGTCAACGGCGTAAATGTCAACTTTTAGGTCGAGATCCCAGGTGTCGTGGGCGGCGGCACTGACAAGCAGCGTCGACGAGTCCGGCGTCCAGGCGGGACTGGTGAACTGAAACTCTCCGGGCGTCAGGTTGCGCGGTGGCCTGGTGCCGTCGGCGTCCACCACGTAGACGTGCTCGGGGCGATCGGCGGTGAAGCCGACGCTGTCCAAACGAAAGAAGAGCCGCGTCAGCCGTCGCGGCGGCTGCCTCTTCTCATCCTCGCTGGCATAGCGGTCCGCCCTTGTACGCGTCGTGAACGCGATCTGGCTGCCATCTGGCGACCATCGCAGACCCGCCGCACTCTCCGGCAACCGGGCCAACGTGAAGACCTCACCGCCGGTGTCGACCGGCGCCACATGCAGCGTGCTCTTCGCTGACTCCGCCGCGCCGCGCTCGGAGGTGAAGGCCAGCCGTGTCCCATCCGGTGACCAGGCCGGATGCCCGTCCTTGTGCTCTCCGGCGGTAAACGGTCTCGGCGGTGAGGTACCGTCGGCGGCCGCGAGCCACACCTGGCTGCGGTAGTCGTTCGCCTCCTCGTCCACCCTGGTGACCACGAACGCGATCGATCGGCCATCCGGTGAAACTGCGGGCTCGCTGACGCTCAGAAGAGCGCTGATATCGCTGGGCTTCATATGGCTATTTGAGCACGGCCTTCGCGCTCTTCAGATCCTCCGTCGCGATCACGACCTTCACCCCGCCGAACGTGGTATAGGCGAGGTCGATGTTCACGTTGGCATTCGCAAGCTGCCTGGTTAGCTCGCCGAGCGTTCCCGGCCGATCCTCCAGGTCGACCACCAGGACCTCGCGCTCGTCCGCGATGCCCATCCCAGCTTGTTGAAGCGCGTTGCGGCAGGGTCCGGCCGAGTCGTCGTCGACGAGCACATGGACGACCCCCTTGCCTTCCCCGGTGAATGCCGCCAGGCCGCGGATGTTGACGCCGGCCCGGCCAACCGCCCACCCCAGCCGAGCAAGTTCGCCTGGCCGGTTGTCGAGGATGACCGTCAGATCCGTAGGCATCGCATCTCGGATCTTCGCACCAGGTTCCACCCTGCGGCAATCCACCCGGCGAGTGCATCAAGCTCCGATGCGACGGCACTCGCGCTGCGTCCTTTACCTGGCCATGATCTCTAGCCCTGGTGGGATCGTGCAGTCGACTGTGCGTTCCCACCAAAACTGGAGATCAAGGTCGCTACGAAGGTGCTCCTACGCCAGGGCGGCGATCGTCAGCGGCGGTGTGTGCCCCACTCAAGGAAGCAGCCGATAGAAGCGCCAGAACTCGGTGTCGATGTCCAGGATCTGCACATCCTGGAACCCGGCCTCGGTGGCGAAACGCCGCACCGTGGAAGGTCGCAGGACTGCGCCCGTCGCGGCAGTCTGTGGATCACCCATCACACTAGGCAGGCAGGTCACAACGCTCCATCCATAGTGGTAGCGGTCCTGATCGGAGCCCGGCGCAGTGAACGCGTCGTCCACCCGCTCGTCCGCGATCACGACCGACCCGCCCGGTGCGAGCAACTGGTTGGCCACCCTCAGAGCGTCGACGGGCCGCGGCATGTCATGAAGAGCCTCGAAGATCGTCACGAGGTCGTAGCGTCCCTCCAGCTGCGGGTCTGTAGCGTCCGCGACGGAGAACGCGACCCGGTCCGCCAACCCAGTGTCCGCAGCATGTCGTGCACCCAACGCCACCGCATCGGCATCGAGGTCGAAGCCATCGACCGTGATCTTCGGGTACGCCTGCGCCATTGCGATGCTTGACCATCCGGTGCCGCACCCCACATCGGCCACCCGCGCCGGCGGCTCGTCGCGGAGGCGCCGGTCGAGGTCGGGAACGGTGGGCAGCCATTGCTTGCCAAGGAGGTTGAGGAAGATCGCACGGTTGAACTCCGCTCGACCCTCTGGCTCCCACGGCAGGCGTGGCGGCGCATCCCCGGTTCTGAAGGCATGCACAAGCTCTGGCAGCGGCCGCCCCGCGCGGACGATGTCGACCCCTTTGTACGCCTCATAGCGGAGGTCGTCCGCATCGGCGAGGACCGGGATGTGCGCGGCCGGCATGCGGTAGCGGCGCAGCAGCGCATCCTCGCCCGGATCGTCGACGTCCAGCAGCCCGCTCGTCGCCTGATGCTCGAGCCATTCCCTGACGTACCGCTCGTTGGTCGAGGTCCGCTCCGCCAGCTCCGACGAGGTGGACCAGCCACGCTCGGCGAGGTCCCGATAGAGACCGAGCCGTTCCCCGAGGTAGATGGTGTAGAGCTCCAACGCTCCGACGGTGTCCTTGAACAGTCTCTCCTCCAGCTCGGCCGTCTGATCACCGGGGTACGCATCACCGGCAGCGCGATCCTGATCCATCGCGTCAGGATCGCATGCATGAGGCGTGGACCAACAAGACGTGAGAAGGATCCCTCTCGACCAGCACCAGCCCCGAAGCATCAGGCGCGATCGGCCAGTGCAACTACCTGGGATAGGAAGAGGACGTGGAGCTGACGGCGGAAGTTCTCAGGTACCCACTGGTCCGGCCGTTTCGGGCAGCGGGCAGGACGGTCGACACCTTGGAGACGGCCCGGCTCTGTTTGTTGGCGCCTGACGGCTCGACCGCTGGTGAGGGCGAAGTCGCCAGCGATGCCTGGCTTGGCCAGGACGCAGGCGGCATCGCGAGCGAGGCTCATGATCTGGCCTACGGCCTGCTGGAACACGCCGCAGAGATCAGCGTGGCTGATCTGCAGGCGGCGCTCGGCAGAGCTGCGCCGGAGGTGTCGGCGGAGGCGCGCACGCTCGTTGAGATGACGTTTCTCGACCACGTCGCACGACGGAGGGGCTTGCCCGTCTGGGGTATCGTCGGGCTCCCCGAGCCACGACCGGTTCAGCTGCTCCAGACCGTACCCGTCGGGGAGACCCCGCCCCGAGCCGGACCGCTGAAGGTGAAGCTGGGCGGGCCGGACGATGTCGCAATCCTGCGCGACCTGGCCGCCACCCGCGGCCGGGCCGGCAACCGCGAGCCGCTCGTCATCGACGTGAACCGCGGTTGGACGCAGCAGGATTGGACGTCGATGGCCGCGCTTGTCGCCACGGTTGCGCCGACCGTTCTCGAGGATCCGGTGGCAGACCTCGACCTCCTGCCCGAGATCCGGAGCGCGCTGCCGGGCACGACCGTCCTCCTCGATGAAGGGATCGACGACGAGACCAGCCTGGAACACGCGCTCGAGATCGCCGATGGAGTGAACATCAAGGTGACGAGGTTCGGCGGACTCCTTCCAGCCCGACGAGCTCTGGACCGCCTCGCCTCGGCAGGTGCTCGCACCATGCTTGGATGCACGATCGAGCCGGCGCGTGCCATTGCCTACGCCGCCCAGCTCGCCGGCCTGTGCGACTGGGCCGACTTGGACGGTCACCTTTGGCTGGAACCGGTGCCTGCTCCCCCTGTACTCCGCCTTGATAGCAGCCGCCCTGGCATCCCCCGCCTCGTTCCGGCTACATAGCAGACCCACATGGCCTCGTCCGAATCATCTGATCGCGATCAGACGTGCGCACGCTTGCCCTGCGACATGACCGAATTTGTCGGGTAGGCGTGCGCGTGCCTGATCCCGAACGCGGGGATCGTGGAGTCAGCGCTCGGTGAGGTCGCTGCGAAGTGGCTGCGCCCCTAGTGCCGGTCCAGTGGGTTGGCAGCGATACGGGTTGCGAGCCCGGCCTGGATCAACTCGGCGGCTGCGCTGCCTGGTTTGCGATCTGCCTGCTGGGTGCACAACTCGAGAAACTCAGCACCGAAGGCAAGCCGGGGATACCGCGCGAGGACAGTGCTGCGCAACTCGTCGGGAAAGTGCTCGGCATAACGCCCAGACACATCGAAGCTGGTTGCCACTTGGAGCAGGTGAGACTCGGAGTCTTCCGACGCGGAGACCATGTCCCGCATGTGCAGGATGATGATCTCGGCCACGCGATCCCGCCGGGTTGCTGGCCACCCAGCGGCAGCACCGAACACCCAACTCAGCTGCCCGCCCGCATCCTCGAACGCGATCGTTTGACTGTCGAACACCTCGGTGAGGCCGATGTCATGGAGAAGCGCGGCTACGCCCAGCAGTTCAGCGTCGAAGTCAATGCCGTTAGCCACCGCGTAGGCCTGCCCCCACAGATAGGACCGCACACTGTGGTTGAGCAAGGCGGGAGAGCAGTACTTCGTACTCACCTCTAGTGCCGCAGCAGCGGCTGCGGTGTCGGGCAAGCCGGCGCCGGCGTCGGCAGTCACGGTCACCTCCACGCCTGGCCGCCCTCGGCGGTGATCTCCGCCGCAACCCGATGATCCGGACGGCCGTCCTTCGCGAGCACGGAGTGTTCTTCCGCGATCGCCCGGTACAAGCGCAGCCCCGCCTCGCCCTGAACATCGTCCAGGCTCCACGGCACACCGCCGTGCGCCTGCGACCGCTGAGAGAAGACCTTGATCCCCCGCTCGATCTCCTCGCGTGCCACCTCCTCCGCGACAGCCGGCATGTACACAGCTTGGCCCGTGCCAATTGGCACCTGTGAATCGAAGATCACGATGCTGATCTGCGGTCGCGTCCCGATGTTGCGCGAATGCGTCGCGTCCGGCGACGAAACCCAGAAGAACTCGGTATAGCCAGAGTTCGCGAAGTAGACCGGCGAGGCCCAGGGGCGCCCGGCCTCGTCGGCGGTGGCCAGCACCATGTACAGATTGGTATCGATGATGCTCCGAGCGACGGCTCCTCTGCCCTGACCTGTCATGCCCCGCCACCTCCCGGCCGGCTCGAGATGTCTGTCAGTCCGATGCGGTACTGCGGATCCAACCTCGCCACACCCGATAGATCAATCCGGACATGTGCCGAGGATGAGTGATCATTCCCCACCAATGTCGACCTGGTACGCCTCGTAGAGCAGGTCTGCTCCCCGCTGCCGATGGAGGCTTAACGCCGTCAACGCGGCCGTCAACTGCTCGCGGACCCGTACCATGCCGGCCTCGCCACGAGCCTCAAGTTGTTCTTCGGCGGCGGCCAGGCCAGCGGTGATCTCGCGATGTTCTCGTTGCAGCCTGGCCAGAGTGGTCACGAGCCTCGGCGCGTCTGCACGTATCTGATCGAACAGCCCGCCGCGGCCCTCGGTGAAGGAGACATGAGCGGCGAACGCCTCGCGAAAGCGCTGCACCGCTGGCACGACCTGCCGCACCCATCCATCCAGCCGACCGGTCAGTGGTGCGGCAAGCGCTGCTTCCAGCTCCCGCAATGCCTCGCGCAGCCGGATTCGGTGGACACGGACGGTGGAAAGCTCGGCCGAACGGGCGGCCGTATCCTCCTGCATGGCACCTACCCAGCAGCACGACACGTCTTCCGTACAGCAAGGTGATGCCCGCACGGCGCCGCCGCCACCCCCACAGCCGGCGCCATGGGGCGATCGGCGGACTCACACCCGACGCTTGAACGCCCACAT
>JBKPTD010000247.1:0-13868 GCA_046735375.1 Actinomycetota bacterium
CTGGCACGGTGAGGTGGTCGTCGACGTGCCGCCGCGTACTGTCGCACACGAGGGGCCGGTGTACGAGCGGCCGTACGCGCGGCCTGTGATTCAGGACCTGCTTCAGGCGGATGTGCCGGATCGGTTGCCGCGACCGTCCACCGAGGCCGAGCTTCGCACGACGCTGCTGCAGCTCGCCGGCTCCCCCAACCTCTGCTCAAAGGAGTGGGTCACCGCGCAGTACGACAGGTACGTACGCGGCAATACCGTGCTGGCCCAGCCCGAGGACGCCGGGGTCGTGAGGGTTGACGAATCCACCGGCCTCGGTGTTGCGGTCGCCACCGATGGCAACGGGCGGTACACCCGGCTCGATCCGTTCGCCGGCGCCCAGCTCGCGCTGGCCGAGGCCTACCGCAATGTCGCGGTGAGCGGTGCGCGCCCGCTCGCCGTGACGAATTGCCTCAACTTCGGGTCACCCGAGGATCCTGAGGTCATGTGGCAGTTCGCCGAGGCAGTACGCGGGCTCGCGGCCGGCTGCCTCGACCTCGGGGTTCCGGTGACCGGAGGGAACGTCTCGTTCTATAACCAGACTGCTGACGCGGCCATCCTGCCGACACCGGTGGTTGGCGTGCTCGGCGTGCTCGACGACGTGTCCCAGCGAACTCCCATCGGCTTCCGCCAGGACGGTCACGCGATCTACCTCCTCGGGGAGACCGCCGACGAGTTCGGTGGCTCTGAGTGGGCTCACGCCGTTCATGGACACCTCGGCGGTCTGCCACCCCGGGTGGACCTTGCGGCCGAGCGTGCCTTGGCGGGCCTGCTGATCGAGGCTTCGCGTGACGGCCTGCTCGCGTCCGCACACGATCTCTCCGATGGCGGGCTGGCGCAGGCACTGGTCGAGTCGTGCCTGCGTGGTGGTATCGGCTGCCGGATCACCCTCCCCGGCGACCTCGAGCCGTTCGTGTCCCTCTTCTCCGAATCCACCGCTCGGGCCATCGTCACAGTTGCCGCGGACAGAGTGCAGCAGCTGGTGGACCACTGTGTAAGGCACGGCGTTCCCGCTGCCAGGCTCGGCGAGGTGGGCGGCGCTGACCTCGCCGTCGTCGGACACTTCGCCGTGCCGCTCGACGAGCTTCGCGCTACCCACGACGCCACCTTGCCCGCTCTGTTCGCCGGCTAGGCCCGTCGGCGTCTAGCTCTTGCGGTTCTTGCCGCCCTTAGCCAGGTCCCGCCAGCTCGACTCGGAGACCTCGACGTCGTAGCGTTTCGCGGCGGCGAGGATCCGCTTCCACGCCCGGTCCCGCTCGGCATCGCTGACGCCTTCGACTTGGTTGAACCGGGCAATCGCGTTCCGCACGTGCCGGGCATCGGTCAGCGGCTCCTTGCGCTCCTTGGGGAACGCGAACTCCTGGCCGGCCAGGTTGTCCTTTTCGGCGGCGCTCATGCCTTGGCCCTGGCGGGGGACGCTCTTACCGTGCGCTCTGGCGCTTTGCGCCTGCCTGGCCTTGGCGAGGTTGCGCCGCGCTGCTTCCTTTTGCCGGTCGGTAGCCATCCTGCCGCCTCCTGCGATCCAGATCCTTACCTCTCGGCCACCGCTACCCGGCATCGTCGAAGGCATGCAGCCGTGCATTGGGATAGCCGCTGCGGATTCCGGAGGCGGGTCTCGAACGTGGTCGAACATATGTTCTGGGTCTCTGCTTGAGTGCAGTAGCGTGAGCTGGTGGATGAGGCGACGCGGCCGGTGGGTGGAGCGGATTATCCGCGGACCGACCAGGAGTTCGCCGCATGGTTCGGTGACGAGCAGGCCTGTGTCGACTACCTGGCGGGGCTGCGTTGGCCCGACGGTTTTGTCTGTCCTCGCTGTGGTGGTGGCAAGTCGTGGCGGACGGCTGGGCGGCTGTGGATGTGCTCGGGGTGCGGGCTGAAGACCTCGGTCACGGCGGGAACGATCTTTCACCGCTCGCATACGCCGTTGTCGACCTGGTTCGCCGCGGTGTGGTTCGTGTGCTCGCAGAAGAACGGTGTGTCCGCGCTGGGTCTGCAGCGGGTCTTGGGGTTCGGTTCGTATGAGACCGCGTGGGCGTGGCTGCACAAGTTGCGGCGGGCGATGGTTCGTCCAGATCGCGACAGGCTCGCCGGGGTGGTGGAGGTCGATCAGAGCTTGCTGGAGGGAAGGGCCGCGGGTCGGCTGGGTGCGGCCACGGACAAGGTGCCCGTGATGATCGCGGTGGAACGCGTGGATCAGCGCCGCATCGGACGGATCAGGCTGGAGGTCGCCGAGGCTCCCGGGACGCTGGAGCTGGTCGAGTTCGCCTGCGCTGTCGTGCAGCCAGGTGCGACCATCCGCACCGATGGTGCGCGGATGTTTCGCCGGCTGGCCGGACTGGGCTACACCCACGAACCGGTCACCGGCTACCACGCCCCCGCCCTCAAGGCAGTCCTGCCCGGGGTGCACCTGGTGTCCTCGCTGCTCAAGCGCTGGTCGGGCGGCACCCTGCATCATGCGATCACCGACAGGCACCTGCCCTACTACCTCGACGAGTTCACCTTCCGGTTCAACCGCCGCGACTCCCGGGCGCGAGGGATGCTCTTCTACCGGCTCCTTCAGCAGGCGGTGGAAACCGACCCTCACCCGCTCACCGAGCTGATCGGTGCCTCACCGCGGTAACTGCACTCAAGCAGAGATACAGAACATATGTTCTAATGAGAGAGTGCGTTGGGACACACTCAGGCTGGTCGACGTCGAGCCGCCCGACGGGGCACTCCCGCTTTTCGCCAAAGGCGCGGTCGTCCGCCAGTTCGACACTCCGGGCTTCCGTGGCATCACCTTTTATGAGATCCATGCGCGGTCCGCGCTGAACCGAGTTCCCGAGGTGTCGCAGGTGCCGTTTCGATGGACGGTCAATCCCTACCGTGGCTGCAGCCACGCCTGCGTCTACTGCCTTGCGGGCGACACGCAAATACTGATGGCAGACGGCCGGACGAGGCCGATCGCCGAGCTCGAGATCGGCGACGCAATCTGCGGGACCGTGGGGGAGGGACCGGCCCGGCGCTACGCCGTGACGGAGGTTCGGGCTCATTGGTCGACGGTGAAACCCGGCTACCGGATCACCCTGGCCGACGGTCGGGCACTCGTCGCGGGTGCGGACCACCGCTTCCTGACGGGGCGGGGCTGGGAGTACGTCATCGGCGCCGGGCGCGGCCCGATGCGCAGACCCCACCTCGGGCCGGACAGCGAGCTAGCCGGCATCGAAGACCTCGTCAAGGCGGTCTCCGTCGACGGCAGGCCTGTCGCCACCAGCGCGGCGCTGCGGGTCGTATCCGTCGAGGCACTGGGGACGGATGTCGAGATGTACGACCTGACGACCGGCACGGGTGATTTCGTCGCGGAGGGGATCGTCAGCCATAACTGCTTCGCCAGGAAGACACACGAATATCTCGATCTCGACTCCGGCCATGACTTCGACACGAAGATCGTGGTGAAGGTCAATGTCGCCGAACGGTTGCGCGCGGAGCTGGCCCGGCCGAGCTGGCAGCGGGAGCACGTCGCTCTCGGCACCAACGTCGACCCCTACCAGCGCGCGGAGGGGCGCTATGAGCTCATGCCCGGCATCATCTCCGCCCTCGCGGATGGTGGGACGCCGTTCTCCATCCTGACGAAAGGGACGCTGATTCTGCGCGATCTCGAGCGTCTGGCGACCGCTGCCGAGCGCGTCGACGTGGGCACCGCCGTGTCCGTGGGCTTTGTCGACGAGGGACTGTGGAGATCCGTCGAACCGGGGACTCCATCGCCGGCGCGGCGTCTCGCGGTCTGTCGAGCACTAAACGACGCAGGCATCGGCTGCGGCGTGCTGATGGCTCCGATCCTGCCCTATCTCACCGACTCGCCTGAGATGCTCGATGCCACGGTAGGCGCGATCGCAGCCGCCGGCGCCACCCACGTGACGCCCATCGTTCTGCATCTGCGCCCAGGCGCCCGCGAGTGGTACTCCGGCTGGCTGCGCGAGCAGCGCGCCGACCTTGTCCCGCTTTATCGAGAGCTTTACGGCGACCGGTCGTATGCCCCGAAGGCCTACCAGAGCCAGATCGCCGAGCAAGTGCGCGCCCTTGCCGTCAAGCACAACGTCGGCGGGGGCATAGCCGCCAACCCGCGTCAATGGCGCAGGGCCGAGGAGCAGTCTGCGCCCCAGCCCAGCGGGTCCGGGGAGCAGCTGACGATCTGCTGACCGCGTTTCGGCGGCGGCTGTCGCATGGGCGGTACGGTCGGGGCCGTGGTCATCCGACGCCCTGCGCTGCCGGCGATCCGTCGTCCCTTGTCCGCGCAATGGCTGGCCCTCGTCGCTTACGTTGCACAGCTCGACGAGCCGACGTTGGCACAGCGATCGTCGTTGCCCGAGTGGACCGTCGGTGAGCTGGTAGCGCATCTGGTGAGCAGCGCCTCGTCCGTCACCCGGCGAGCGCTGCCGGCCGCCGACGCCAGGGCTGCTGGGCGGCCGACTCTCGACCTCGTCGGGTGGGCTCGCGCCGCCGAGACGCTGGCCGACCAGGTTGCGCAGCGCGCGAAGGACACCTACCGCAGCGGCGTATCGCTGCCCGAGGCCGTCGCCGCTGCTGAGACGTTTCTCGACGGCCTTCCCGACCCAGACTGGCCGGTGCGGCATCCCGCCGGGCTGATGCGCCTGGACGACTTTCTGGTGAGCCGCGCGGTGGAAGCCGTCGTCCATGCAGACGATCTCGATCATGCGTTCCCACACGACAAAGCGGCCCTTGGGCTGGCCACCCGCACGCTCGCCGGCATCCTGGCCACTGTGGCACCAGGCCACTCCGTCGAGGTACGTGTCCCGCCGTACGCAGCGGTCCAATGCATCGTCGGCCCCCGGCACACCAGAGGCACTCCGCCAAACGTGGTGGAGACCGATCCGCTCACCTGGCTCAGGCTCGCGACCGGCCGGGTCAGCTGGGACCAGGCGCTCGCGGACGGGGCCGTCACCGCGAGTGGGGAACGGGCAGACCTGTCGGCGGAGCTGCCTCTCCTGCGGTAGGTCAGCGTCTGGGCGGAGGCGGGATGATCTCTTGACGGTGACCGGGAGGCCGAGATACTGGCGGCGTCTGGCTCAACCCTCAGAAAGGGCGTGCCCGATGTCGCTGTCACCCTCAGCGCACGTAGACACCTTCACGCGAGACAACCTGCCGCCCATGGACCAGTGGCCGGATTTGGTCTTCGACCTGCCTGAGCTGCAGTATCCGGACCGGCTCAACTGTGCTGAGGAGTTGCTTGGCGGCTCGATCGCCCGCTTCGGCCCGGACCGACCGTGCCTTCGCGACGTGTCGGGGACCGTGTGGTCGTACGGCGAGGTGGGCGAGTGGGTGGACAAGATCGCCCAGGTCTTGGCCCACGACCTCGGGGTCCTGCCGGGCAATCGGGTACTGCTACGCGGCCCGAACAACCCGGAGCTCGTGGCCTGCTGGCTCGCTGTGCTCAAAGTCGGCGCGGTCGTCGTCACCACGATGCCGCTCCTGCGGGCCGGTGAGCTCGCCGCCATCGGGCAGATCGCCCACGTGCAGCTCGCGCTCTGCGATTCTCGCCTCACCGACGATTTGATCAAGGCCGACGTGCCTGGCATGAAGATCGTCGAGTACGGCGGCGAGACCGGGGATCTGGCCCGCGCGGCCGCAGCGAAGGACGGCACTTTCGAGGCCGTACAGACGGCAGCCGACGACGTGGCACTGCTGGCCTTCACGTCGGGGACGACCGGCCGGCCGAAATCGACGATGCACTTTCACCGCGACGTGCTGGCGATCGCCGACACATTCTCCGCGCATGTGCTCAAGCCGCAGCCGGATGATCTGTTTGCGGGAAGCCCGCCGCTCGCGTTCACGTTCGGCCTCGGTGGCCTGGTGATCTTCCCGATGCGGGCTGGTGCCGCCTCGCTGCTCCTGGAGAAGGCGGCGCCACCGGACCTGTTCGCGGCGGTGGCCGGCTACAAGGTGACCGTCCTCTTCACCGCTCCCACGGCCTATCGAGCGGCACTGGCCATGGTTCCCGGCGTGGACTTCTCGTCCCTGCGTCGTTGCGTTTCCGCAGGCGAGGCGCTGCCGAAGTCCACCTGGGAGGCGTTCCGTGAGGCGACGGGTGTGCGGATCATCGACGGAATCGGTGCGACCGAGATGCTGCACATCTTCATCGGATCCGCTGACGATGACATCCGTCCGGGGTCGACGGGCCGCCCGGTATCCGGCTATCAGGCCCAGGTGCTTGACGAGTCGGGGAACCCGGTCCCTGCCGGCACGCTCGGGCGCCTCGCGGTGAAGGGGCCAACCGGTTGCCGCTATCTCAGCGATGATCGCCAGCGGGCGTATGTCCAGAACGGATGGAACATCACGGGAGACACGTACATCCAGGACGCCGACGGCTACTTCTGGTATCAGGCGCGATCCGACGATCTGATCATCGCTTCTGGCTACAACATCTCGCCGGCCGAGGTCGAGGAGACCCTGCTTCGTCATCCCGATGTGGCGGAGTGCGGTGTCGTCGGCCTTCCGGACGAGCGCGGGAGCCTGGCGGTCACCGCGTTCGTCGTTCTGCGGGAGGGTGCCATCGGCGGCGAATCGGCGGTTGCGGCGCTGCAGCAATTCACGAAGACC
Organism: Actinomycetota bacterium; assembly: GCA_046735375.1. Classification (GTDB taxonomy): domain Bacteria; phylum Actinomycetota; class Actinomycetes; order JAKEEW01; family JAKEEW01; genus DASYTV01. The sequence goes on from JBKPTD010000247.1 coordinate 6,625, forward strand.
GAGATCGCGCCGTACAAGTGCCCGCGGGCGATCCGCTTTGTTGCCGACCTGCCACGGACCAACACCGGGAAGCTGCAGCGCTTTCGGCTCCGCGAGCCCGCTGGCTAACGCCGCGTGATGGCCGAGGCTCCTCGTCAGGGGGGCATAAAGCGGCCGCCGTTGACGTCGAGGACGACGCCGGTGATGTAGCTCGCGGCATCCGAGGCGAGGAAGAGGATCGGCTCGACGATCTCGCTGAGCTCGGGCAGCCGGCGCAGAGGAATCGCGTCGAGTACGGACTGCCGCTCGGCCGGGTCCATCGCTTTAACCATGCCGGCCAGCCGATCGGTCAGCACGAGGCCCGGTGCGATGGCGTTTACGCGGATGCCCTGGCCGCCGAATTCGTAGGCGAGCCGGCGTGTGAGTCCAAGCACTGCTGCCTTCGCCGTCGCATAGGGCACGCCCGTCACCGGGGATGGCTGGCGGCCGCCGATGGAGGAAACGGTCACGATCGCGCCGCCGCCGCCATCGACCATGTACGGCAGGGCAGCCTGGCAGCAGAGCAGCGTGCCGCGAACATTGACGCCGAGAACCAGGTCGATGTCGTCCGGGGCGACATTCGCCAGGTCACGCGGTGTGCCCAGCGACCCGCCTGCCAAGGTGACCAAGAGATGAGGCCCGCCGAAACGGGCGTTGACGTCGGCCATCAGCTGGCGCACGGCGGCGGCGTCCCTGACGTCCAGGACAAAGCCCTCCGCCTGGGCACTCTCACCGGTGTTCCGCAACTGCTCGACGGTAGCCGCGATGGCGTCGGCGTTCGTGTCGGCGACGGCCACGGCAGCGCCCTCGGCCGTCAACCGGCCCGCGACTGCGCGTCCGATACCGCCGGCTCCGCCGGTGACGACGACTGTCCGGCCACTGAATCTTGCCGACGTGTCCGCCATGCTCACCACCTGTGGTCGACAGGTCCATCGCCGCGAGATTGGATGCTGCCATGGAGACCGGTGTCGCAGCGAACGGGCCGGCGGGGGAGGTCCCGTGCGCATCGCGGTGATCGGCGGAGGGCCCGGTGGGTTGTACTTTGCCGCCCTCGCTCAGCAGCTCGCCGCACATCGCGGCGGCGAGGCGCACGAGATCACGGTGTGGGAGCGCAACGCGTCCGATGACACCTTCGGTTTCGGTGTGGTGTTCTCCGACGAGACCCTCGGCGGGATCGAGCATGCCGATCGCTCGATCTACGAGGCGATGGAGGCCGAGTTCGCCCGCTGGGACGACATCGACGTCCACTACCGGGGTGAGGTGATCACCTCCGGCGGCCACGGCTTCGCGGCGATGAGCAGGGTCCGGCTGCTCGACATTCTTCGTGGTCGCGCCACCCACCTCGGGGTACGCGTCCACATGCTTGCCGAAGCGCCACCTGCCGACGAGCTCGCGTCGCGATACGACCTGGTCGTTGCCGCCGACGGAGTCAACTCGGCCACGCGGGCCAAATTCGCCGACACCTTCCGGCCAACGCTCGACGCCCGCCGCTGCCACTACATGTGGCTTGGCACGGACCTCGTTTTCGACGCCTTCAAGTTCGATGTCGTGCAGACGCCGTGGGGTGTGATGCAGATCCACGGCTATCCGTACGACAGGCCGCGCAGCGGGGAAAACGAACCGGTGCCGCTGAGCACCTTCATCGTCGAGATGCACGAGCGGGTGTGGCGAGAGGCCGGCTTCGACCGGCTCGCGGCGCGCGACTTCGCCCCAGGTGAGTCCGACCTTGCGAGCATCGCGCTTTGCGAGGAGCTCTTCGCCGACATCCTGTCGGGCCATCGGCTGATCGCGAACAACTCCAGGTGGATCCGGTTCACGACGGTGAGAAACGAGAGCTGGCGGCGCGGCAACGTCGTCCTCCTCGGTGATGCGGCCCATACAGCTCACTTCTCGATCGGGTCAGGGACGAAGCTGGCCATGGAGGATGCACTTGCGCTCGCCGCCTGCCTGCATGAGCACGCAGCGGTCGACGATGCGCTTGTGGCGTACGAGGCGGAGCGGCGCCCGGTGGTGCTCTCCACCCAACGCGCTGCGCAGGCGAGCCTGGAGTGGTTCGAGAACCTAGGGCAGTACGTCCACCAGGAGCCGCCACAGTTCGCGTTCAACATCCTCACGCGCAGCCGCCGGGTCACTTACGACAATCTGCGGTTGCGCGATCGCGAGTTCGTCGACCGGCTGGACGAGTGGTTCGCTGCGAGCGAGGCAGCGCGAGGCGTACGGCCCGAGCCGGCCGATGTGCGTCCGCCGATGTTTCAGCCGTTCCGGCTGCGGGCGCTCACGCTTCCGAACCGGATCGTCGTGTCGGCGATGGACATGTACACAGCCGACGACGGGCTACCGGGCGACTTCCACCTTGTCCATCTCGGCTCCAAAGCACTGGGCGGCGCCGGCCTCGTGATGACTGAGATGGCCTGCGTCTCTCGTGATGGTCGGATCAGTCCTGGCTGCACCGGGATGTACGCCGACGAGCATGAGGCCTCATGGGCGCAGGTCGTCGACTTCGTCCACACCTACAGCCCGGCGAAGATCGGCCTGCAGCTCGGGCACTCCGGTCGCAAGGGCTCGACCAAACTCATGTGGGAGGGGATGGACGAGCCGTTGCCCGCGGGGAATTGGGAGGTGGTCGGGCCATCACCGATCTCTTACGGACCGGCCAACCAGATCCCCCGCGAGCTGAGCCGTGACGACATGGCAGAGATCAGGGACCAGTTCGTGGCCGCGGCTCAGCGCGGTGCGAGGGCCGGCTTCGACCTCCTGGAGTTGCACTGCGCGCACGGTTATCTGCTCTCGAGCTTCATCACCCCGGTGAGCAACCGGCGATCCGACGATTACGGCGGATCGCTCGCTAACAGGCTGCGCTATCCGCTGGAGGTGTTCGACGCCGTCCGGGCCGTTTGGCCGAGCGAACGGCCGATGACGGTGCGGATTTCGGCGACCGACTGGGTGCCTGGCGGGGTCGACGCCGACGACGCCGTGGACATCGCCGGCGCGTTCGCCGAGCACGGTGCGGACGCGATCGACGTGTCCACCGGTCAGACAACGCCGGAAGCGCGACCGGCATTCGGTCGGTCCTACCAGACCCCATTTGCGGACCGGATTCGCAACGAGGTTCGCATTGCGACGATCGCTGTCGGCGCGATCTCATCCTGGGACGACGTCAACTCGATCATCCTCGCTGGTCGCGCCGATCTGTGCGCGCTCGCACGGGTCCACCTCTACGACCCCGCGTGGACCCTGCACGCCGCCGCTGAGCAGGACTATGCCGGCGCTGGCGCGCAGTGGCCAGTCCAGTTCCAGGCCGGATCCCGCCGTCCGCAGACTGGCCGCACCGACGGCCCGAAGCCACGCCTCGAGCTTGTCCGCGATCCGACAGCCGACGATACCCACCACCGCCGCTGGCGCCCCTAACCGCTGCTTCCCGTTACCAAGATCTAGAAGGGTGGCGGGTCGGGGTCGTCGGGTTCGTCCGTCGGGCTAGCCGGCCGGCTCTGATCTCCGGCGTTGTCGATGATGGGGCCGATTGGGTCGGGATCTTTGCTGTAGCGATGGCCGGTGGGGGAGCGCCAGCGGAAATGGCCGGGCCTGGGTTGGCTGACCTGCCAGAGGTGGCAGGTTTTGCCGTTGTGTTCTGGTCGGCAGAAGGGGCCGAGGTTCCAATCGGCGGTGGGCCCGTCGGGATAGTTGATTGTGTGGTCGATGTCGCAGGTTTCGGCGCGACGGTTGCAGGCGACACCGCGGCAGGTGCGGTCCCGGGCGATCACATGGTCGACGAGGTCTTGCGGTGGTCGGTAGCGGGTCCTGCCGTAATCGAGGACCCGGCCGCTGGCCGGGTCGGTGAGGATGCGCCGCCACACGCCGTCGGCGGCGAGGCGCCGGGCGACCGAGGCGGGGATCGGCCCGAACCCGGCCAGTTCGCCGGGGGCGTCGGTCAGCCCGAGCAGGGTGGGGTAGGGGACGAGCACACCGATCTCGACCCGGCGGCGCTGCCGGCGGGCCAGCCGCGGCCCGCACCGGGCCCCGCCGAGATGACCGGTCTGCCAGGCTAGTTCCGCCATCGCGACCAGCGCGTCGGCGCGCCGCTGGGCATGGGTGCGCCCATCGTGCGGATGGCCGATCTTCATGGCGTCGGCGGCGGCGTCGAGGACGGTATTGACCAGCGCGGTCCCCGCGGCGGGCAGCAGTGCCCACAGGCTGCCCATCGCGTCCGCCTCCGGCCGGCAGCGCACTTCCCGGTCGGTCATCGCCCTGTGATGCCGTTGCTCGAATCCGGCCGGGTCGGCCGCGGCGACCTGCTGCTCGACCCGCCGCCGGAACGTCGGCGGGGTCTGCTCGGCCGCGGTGGCCAGCAGCCGTGCCTCCACGGCAGCGGCCCGGTCGGTGTCGAGGATCTGCAGGCCGTCGACGATGGTGCGGGCCCGCCGCAGATCGATCCGCCCGGTGCGCAGCGCGGCCAGGGTGGCCTGCCGTTGAGTGGTCAGCTCCTGTGCGACGACCACCCGGTAGGTGGCCTCCTGGTGGGAGACCCGTAACCGGGCCGCGATCTCCAGCGCGGTGGCGCGGACGGGGTCGATCCCATCCGTGGTCACCCGCAGGCCGGCGAACACCGGCCGGTGGGACAGCTCGGCCACCGCGCTCGCTTGGCGGGCCGCTGCCCACGCCGCGATCCGCTCCCACCCGGCGATGGCCTCCACCAGGTCGTAGTCGTCCAGCAACGCCGCTGGCAGCTCGTCCAACGCCGCCGCCAATCCGGCCCCGGGTGGCGCGTCAGCCCACGACCATTCCGCGATCAGTGGGCTCAGGTCTGGGGCTGGCTCATCCCACGGCGGCGAGAACACCCCGGGGCTGTGCTCCTGCGACCAATCCCGGTCAGATAGAGACGGCGCATCGAGATGGAGTTCATCAGCCAGACGCCGATCCTCCCCGCCGTCCATGGCAAGCGACCAGTCAAGCCGGGCGTCGATCACGTCGAGATCGGGCCCGTTCCAGTCCTCGGGTGCATACCCCGGGCCAACGGCCTGCGACCAGTCCGGCTCCGGGTCGACCTCATCGGTCCCGGCGCCTAGACGCGAATTGATCTCGAACATGTGTTCGATGATAGTGGATGCCTCGGACAAATCCCGGAGGCGCGGCCTCCGGGCAGCGGCCGAAGACGGGACACTGCAGGGCGCGATGACGGGCAAGGTCGAGGCCTCCATTGGTCCACCATCTAGCGGGGTGCCGCGGAGCCCCGGACTTCAACATCACTGTGTTGCGCATACCACCGGGTAGGCAGGTCCGCTGGGCGGCGTTGACGCTGCCATCGCGCGGTCCTACGCTCCGAGAGCAAGATCGACGCGATGGTGCTTCCGTTGCGTATGCGATCAACGAGCGCCAACGCGAACTTTGCCGCAAAGTCACCCTGGAGGAGGCACTCCGTGTCGGTGCTCAGTGATCTGCTAACGGGGATCAGTGGCGGGACCATCGAGGTGATCGATCTCACGGCACCGCTGTCCGAGGACACGCCGATCATTCAGTTGCCCCCGCCGTTAGGGAACACCAGGCCATTCGCCCGCGAGGAGATCAGCCACTACGACGAGCGCGGCCCGGCGTGGCACTGGAACAACTTCTCCACCGGTGAGCACACGGGTACCCATGTCGACGCGCCCATCCACTGGGTGACCGGCCGGGATAAGGCCGATGTGTCCCAGATTCCGGTGGGCCACCTCGTCGCTCCGGCGGTTGTCATCGACAAGATCGCCGACGCCGCAGCCGACGCCGACTTCCTGCTCGAAGTGGACCACATCAGAGACTGGGAGAAGCAAAACGGCCCACTACCGGAGGGATCTTGGCTGCTCTATCGCACTGGATGAGACGAGCGCTCGGGCGACCAGCAACGTTTCCTCAATGCCAGCGAGACCGGTCCCCATACGCCTGGCATGTCCATCGAATGTGCCCGCTGGCTGGCGGAGGAAGCACCGATCATCGGCGTCGGCGTGGAGACCGTGGGGACGGATGCCGGCGCCGCGCATTCCTTCGAACCGCCGTTTCCCTGTCATTCCTACATGCTCGGAGCGTCGAAGTACGGCCTGACGCAGTTGCAGAACCTTGCCCAACTGCCGCCGACCGGCGCGGTGCTCGTCATCGGGCCGCTGCCGATCGTCCGCGGTTCCGGCAGCCCCGCCCGGGTGCTTGCCCTTGTCGAGCGCTCATGAGCCGAACCGGCCACGCCCGAGGGTGGAGAGCGCTTCCGTGCGCGGGACACCGGCCAAACCGGGCGGCGGACTTGATCACTGGTGGCGGAACCGGGCACCGAGCTCGTTGGCCAAGCCGACGGAGAGCGTGTCGGCGAATTCGCCGACCGCCCGCCATGTGTTGTCCATCCAGCGGAACCCGCCTCCCCACAAGCGCCAGTGACCATGAGCGCGGACGCAGCCGCCTCGCCAACCACCGTTCAGACGCGAGGAGGTGATGACATGAAGGTCGCTGAGGCGGTCGGACACGCCCTCGCCCAACTGGGCGTACGCCAGGTGTTCGGAGTCGTCGGCAGCGGCAACTTCCATGTCACCAATGCGCTGATCGATGCGGGTGCCCGGTTCGTGGCCGCCCGCCATGAGGCCGGCGCGGCGACGATGGCCGATGCTTACGCACGGGTCAGCCGAGAAGTCGCCGCCGTCACAGTGCATCAAGGACCTGGCCTGACCAACGCCATGACCGGCATCACTGAAGCCGCCAAGAGTCGTACGCCACTGCTCGTGCTGGCGGCCGACACCGCTGGCTCGGCCGTGCGCTCGAACTTCAGGATCGATCAGGATGGCCTCGCCACCGCCGTCGGCGCGATCGCTGAGCGGATCCATTCTCCCGCCAGCGCAGTCGCTGACACTGTGCGCGCCTTTCGCCGCGCAACCGTCGAGCGGCGGACCGTTGTGCTGTCCATGCCGCTGGATGTTCAGGCCGCCGAGTGTCCCGATCCGACCGCGCCAACGCCGCTTCCCGTACACCGGCCGGCTCCGGCCCCATCGGCGGTCGCCGAGCTCACCGACCTCCTGACCCGCGCTCGCCGGCCGGTCTTCATCGCCGGACGTGGCGCCCGGGTGGCGGACGCGCGGCGGCAGCTTGAACTGCTCGCCGAGCGGGTCGGTGCGCTGCTTGCGACCAGCGCCGTCGTGAAGGGGTTGTTCAACGGCAATCCCTGGTATCTCGACATCTCCGGCGGCTTCGCTTCGCCCTTGGCCGCCGAGCTGATCGCG